>NZ_VBZC01000022.1:0-12462 GCF_005786655.1 Streptomyces montanus | reverse complement strand
CCGCAGCGCCTGCGGAGCCTGAGGAGCCCGTGGTGCCCGCCGTGTACGCGGCGGGCACGACGCCGGAGGCGGGGACGGATGGGGACGCGAACTGTTGGGGCAGCGGAATCACGGCCGCCGCGGCGGTGAGCCTCAACAGGCGGCGCCGTGAAGGGAGTTCGGACATGCTCGCTCTCCGATCGGTCGATGCGTCGATGCGTCGATGCAAGGAATTGGCACGTGATCGGTGGCCCTCACGAAGGCGACGCCCGACCTGTCGAGGCCGTCGGTGCCGTGACGGTGACCGTGGCCGTGGCGCGGCGGTCGGCGCCCTCCACCGTTCCCCCGATCTCGAAGGTCCCCGGCTCGGCGTACTGCTCCGGCTTCACCGGATCCCAGGTGACGCGGACGCGGCTGTCCTTCGAGCCGTCGTTGTACGTCGCGACGACGGCCGCCGGCAGCCCGGGTGGTATGCCGGGCCGGGTCGTGACGCGCTCGCCCGCGATGCTGGTGATCTCGACCGCGTCGGTGAGCCGCACCCAGACCGTCGCCGTGACCGGCTGCGCGGACCGGTCCGCCAGGCCGGTGATCCGTACGCTCGTGCCGCCCTCCGCGACCTGGTCGTCCGTCAGGGCGGGCCAGGCGACCGGCGAACGGGCCGTGGAGCCGTCGGCGTAGACCATCGTGATCTCGTCCGGCAGATCGGGGATCTTCCCCCGTGGAGTCGGGACGTGCACTTCGCGGACGGACTCCGGGGTTTCGGCGTACACCTTCCATTCCTGTACGCCGAGGGAGAGCCCGGGGTGTCCGGTCAGCCGGGCCCGCAGGCTCGTCGTCGTGACCGGGGTGAAGGTGGTCCGGTTGTAGCCGTTCTCGGCGGTGCCGTAGCCGCTGGGCTGCCGGACCTCGCGCCACTCCTCGCCGTCCAGGTACTCGATCACCCAGGAGGCCGGGACACCGACGCCGTCCTCCGCTCCGGGCTGCGTGTCACGGAAGAAGTACATGTCCGAGCCGTCGACGCGTACGGGATCGTCCCAGGTGTACCGGACCCACTGGGTGCCCTCCTGCGGCCAGCTGCCCCAGCGCGGTGTGTCCGAGGACGAGGCAGGCTCCTTGCCGTCGTTGATCGCGGCGACCGACTCCCAGCCGGAGGTGTAGGAGGCCGTGGGTGTCGCGAACGGAGCCACATTGGCCCGCGCGCCGCCGGACAGTCCCTCCGCCTTCACGACGACTCTCCTGGCCGTCTGCTTCGCACCGTCCGTGGCGGTCAGTTCGAGGGTGTAGGTGCCGGATCTGGTGAACCGGGCGACGGTCGCCGGGGCCCCCGGTTTGTCGAGGATGACCGTGCCGTCCACCGGGCCGTCCACCGCCTTCCACACGGAGGAGAGTTTCCGTCCGGGCAGTCCGTCGTCCTCGACGATGCCGGTCAGCCGGGCCTGGCCGGGCCGGTGGTACGAGGTGTCCTGCCAGGCTTCGACATACGGGGCCCGGTTCTCGGACTCGGGAGCAGGCGCGCCGGTGCCGAACGCCTGGATCTCCTTCAGCCCGCTGCTGTGACCGTCCCGGTGTGTGAGCAGCACGCGTATTTTGTCCGTCGTCACCTGTGGGAAGCGGACGTCGTTGCGGTTGGCTCTCGGGTAGACCGGTGACTTGGCCGGCCGGGACACGTCCTTCCATTCCGTGCCGTTCCAGAACTGCACGGTGTACATGGCCGGTTCGGAGTACCCGCCCGCCTTTTTGTCGCTGTAGAAGTAGAGTTTGACGTCGTCGACCTTCCGTGGTGCGCCGAAATCGACCTCGTACCAGTCCTCTTCCTTCCCGGAGCCTCGCGCGCCCCAGAAGGGTTCGTTGATGGTGAAGTCGTCGACGGCACCGGATACTCCGTGTCCTTCGGCCTCGTACGAAGCTCGTGCGGTCGCACCGGATGCGCTGGATGCGAGATTCTCCGCGTTCTTCGCTGGGCCGCTCAGGTCCCGCCCGGCCTTGGCGAAGAGATCGGTGACCCTTTCCTTCGCGCCGTATTCGACGTCCTGGGGCGCCTTGAGGTGAGCTTTGTTGCTGGTGCGTACCTTGGCGTCACCGCCGTCGGGGAAGGTCACCTTTCCGGTGGCGGGGTCGTAGAGGAGGCGAGTGAGCGAATCGACCGTGAAGGCGAGTCTGCCGTCGAGGTAGACCGAATAGCCCTCGGGGACATCCTTCCCGTAAGGCCTTTTCCCGTCGCCCGGTTCGTCCCAGAGGACGGCCAGCTCGCTGCCCCGGTAGTTGATGTCCGTCACGGCGAAGTGCGGCCAGTCGATGTCGATCGGCCACAGTTCGATCTTCTTGTCCGAACGCGGCCTGAATCCCATCGCGTCCTCGATCACGGTCCAGTTGGTGGTGCCGAGGATGGTGTGGTGGATCCAGGACCGGTAGCCGATCTTCTGCGGGTCGGCGCTGCCGTCCGCCCAGAACTCGTTCTGGTCGGGCCAGCGGTTGTCGCCGTCCACATAGTGCGCCCAGGCGTTCCAGGAGAGCAGCTTCTTGTACCACGTGCTGTCGATGTATTTGTTCGGGTACTTCCGCAGGACCGAGGAGAGGAAGCGGAAAGTGACGGTCGAGTTGATGACCGAGAAGTTGTTGCTTCCCGGGTGCCCCTGTTCCGCGGCCTCCGCCTTGTCGGCCTGGTTGGCGGTGAAGAACGGGAAGACGGGATACTGCTTCGCGTCGGCCCACAGTCGCAGGGCTTCGAGATACTGGGGGTCCTTGTCCGGGGTGGGCATCAACCCGACGCTGTACGGATAGTAGTTGTTGATTTCCTTCCACGGTACGAGGGAGTTCGAGGCGACGTGCCGGTGTTTGAGGAGTTTGTCCTCGGGGTCCCAGAGGTACTTCAGGACGGCGCTCTTCACCCGGTCCGCGATCTGCCGCATACCGTCGGCCTTTTCGGTCTCACCGATCAGGTCGTAGGCGCGGGCCGCCGCCGACGCGTTGCTGTACACATAGGCCGATTCGGCGCGGTCCAGATTTCCGGGCTTCCAGTCGAACGAGACCGCGTCGGCGTCGTTCCCGGTCATCGCGCCCCAGTCGTACTCGATCAGGCCGTTGCCGTCATTGTCGTAGTTGGACAGTTGACCGCGGACGTCCTTCTCGGCGTACCGCGCGAGATTGCGCACGATGCCGTCCGGCCCGCCGTGCAGCTGGTACGAACGCCAGGCGGCCTCCGAGATGTACTGGGTGTAGCTGTTCGACCAGTTCTCGGGGTCTCCCGGGTTGTCGGTGTACTTGCTGTTCTTCGAGACCTCACCTGCCGAAACCCAGGGGCCGTACGAATAGCTGGGGTCACGCAGGTATTTGAGGTCGTCGACGAACATGCCGACGGTCAGGGCGATGGCGTTGTTGTACCCGAGGACGCCTTCCATGGAGGTGGGGAACTGATAGTCGTTGCCCGGGATGTCGGCGTCGAGGTAGTTGTAACGCAGCAGCCACCAGCGGTAGTAGAGCGTCTTCTCGATGTTGTCGTCCGGCACGTCCATGTACGGCAGGTTCTCGGCCCACCAGCGGTTGTATTCCCTGACGTGGTCGCGGAAGGCGTTCTTCGGGGGAGCGGCCCGGACGGCGTTGTACGCGGTCCGGGAGTCGGCGATCTCCTCGGTGACGAAGCCCATTTGCACCTTGACCGTGACGGTGCCTCCGGCAGGCACGGTCACCGAGCGCGTCAGTGCACCGCCCTTGTCCTCGCCGCCCTCCGCCTCGGGTTTCATCCCGTCGCCCGAGAGCCGTGGGAAGACCGTGGTGAGGTTGTTCTTCGCCGCGACCGTCCCCGTGAGTTCACCGCCGTCGGCGGTGGAGGTGTACGGGGACGTGGCGCGCAGGGTGAAGGCGCGGGACTCTGAACCGGTGTTGGTGAGGGCCAGATTCGTCACGGCGACATTGGCGTCGGTGATGAATTTCGTCTGGGTCAGTCTCAGACCGGTGGCCTGGTGGGCGAAGGCGCTGCGCCAGTAACTCGGCGTCTGTTTCCTGGCGTCCGCGTTCTCCTGGAGCACGATGTTCTCGCCGTTCGCCGCCAGGGTGACGGTGTACGCGGAGCGGTTGTCGATGCTCTCCCAGTACGCGACGTTGCCCGCGAAACCGAGCCGTTCGGGGTCGTGTTCCTTCATGAAAACGGCTCGGCCCCGGCTGAACAGCCAGGTACCCGCCGGGTCCTTGCCCTCACGGGCCAGCATCCGGTCCATCCAGAAGTCGGTGCCGTCGCCGCGCTTCAGATCGGCCTGGTACTGGGCGCGCATGGTCTCGTGGACGGTGAAGCCCGCGGGTAACTCGGGGACGGGTTTCTCGGCTCCGGAGAACACCGGATAGCCGATGGCATCGTTGTCGGCGTGAGCGGGGACGGTCACGGCGGATGTCGTGAGCAGGGCCAGGGCGAAACCCAGGGCTCCGGCGAGGAAGCCCCGGCCGCGCTGTCCGCGCCGGCTTTGCGGTGTGTGTTCTCCGGGCTGTCTTCGGGGTTCGCGCACGACTACCTCTCTGTGGGGGTGGTGGTGTCGGGCTCCGTCGTGGGCAGCCACACCCGCATGGTCGAAGGCCCTCGGTTCGCCCACGAGCGGTAGGGCACGAGGACGATCTCCGTACGCCCGGCCGCGGTCGTACGACCCTCCGGACGAGGGGAGGGGTGGCTGTGTGGCTCGTACGGCCACGCTGTGGCGCGCTGTTCGTTCGGTTCGCTCGCTTCGTCCGCCTCGGTCAGCTCACCGGCGACCGTGACCGTGGAGTCGTCCGGGCCGTCCCGCGGTGGTGTGCGGGGATCCACCCGTACCGCGTCCACGTCCCGTCCGCCGGGCAGATCCGTGGACTCCGCGCAGTACACCAGCGGTCCACGCTGTACGGCCAACGTGCCGCGGACCGCGTCGATCCGCGGATCGGCCCGGATCCAGCGGGGGGAGACGGGCAGTTCCAACCGGACTTCGTCGCCCGCCCGGAAGACCCGGGTCACCTCGGCCGTACCGGGGGCGGCCGGGCTACGTACGCCGTCGGGGTCCACGAGCCATGCCGTGGCACCCGCCGTCCAGTCGGGGACCCGTAACGACAGGATCCAGGGGCGGTCCGTGGACCGGGTGATCCGGACGGTGACCACGCCGCCGGCCGGGTAGTCGGTGCGGGTGCGGAGTCCGATCGCGCGGCCGTCGTCGAGCGTGGTGACGATCTCCGCGTCGGCGTACTGGTGCAGTTGGACGCCGTGCTCGTCGGCCGTGGCCACGTACCCCGACAGCTGGGCGAGGGTGCGGGCCACATTGGTCGGGCAGCAGGAGACCGCGAACCAGGGGGCGCGCAGGCCGGAGTCGGCGCGCGGGCTGTCGGTGTCGGTCCGCAGGGCGGTGCCCCGGCGGCGCCGGTGGAGGGTGTTGGCGTAGAAGAAGGCCCGGCCGTCCTCGGAGGGGGAGGCCGCGACCACGTTGAACAGGGTGCGCTCGGCCAGGTCGGCGAAGCGCGGCTCGCCGGTGGCGAGGAGCAGCCGCCAGCTGAGCATCACCGAGGCGACACCCGCGCAGGTTTCGGAGTAGGCGCGGTCCGGCGGCAGGACGAAGTCGTCGCCGAAGGACTCGTCCCGGTGATGGGAACCCATGCCGCCGGTCAGATACGTGCGCCGCGCGACCGTCGTCTCCCACTGCCGTACGACCGCGGCGAGCAGCTCCTCGTCGCCGGTCTCCACGGCCACGTCGACGGCGCCGGCGGCGAGGTAGAGGGCACGGACGGCATGGCCGCGCAGCACCTTCGCCTCCCGGACCGGCAGGTCGTCCTGGTAGTACGCGCGGCCGAACTCGATGTCGGCGAGCGTGCCGTGGCCGCGCCGGGCGACGAAGAGCGCGGCTTGGTCGAGATAGCGCTGCTCGCCGGTGAGCCGGGCCAGTTCCACCAGGGCCGGCTCGATCACCGGGTGGCCGCAGACCCGTTCGATGCCGCCTCTGCCGAACGTGGCGCAGACGTGATCGGCGGCGCGTCGCGCGATCTTGGTCAGCTCGCCCTCGCCGCGTGCCCTGCTCTGCGCCACGCCCGCCTGGATGAGGTGGCCGTAGCAGTACAGTTCGTGGCCCCATTCCAGATCGCTGTACCGGGGTGACTGTCCCGGGCGGCCGTAGGCGGTGTTGAGATAGCCGTCCGGTTCCTGGGCCGGAGCGAGGACTTCGGTGAGGTCGGCGATCGCCGCGTCCAGGACGGGGTCGGCGCGGCGCCCGGTCTCCCACGCCATCGCTTCGAGCAGCTTGTAGACGTCGGAGTCGGCGAACTCCCGGCCCCGCCGGTCGCGGTCGATCCGGCCGTCGGGTTGCACGGCGGTCCGGAAGTTGCCGATCCAGCCGACGCGTTCCATCCACTCCCGGCAGTGGTGCAGTGTGGCCTCGGCGTTGATCTGCTGTCGCCGGGCCCAGAATCCGCCGGTGATCCTGACTTCGTCGAGGCCGAGCGGTCGCAGTCGGCCCCGGCCCGGCGACACCGGCGCGATGGGTGACCGTGTCATGTTGCCCCTCACTTTCATCCTTTCAGCGCGCCGGACATGAAGCCGCGCATGTAGTGCCGTTGGAGGAGCAGGAACAGCAGGAGACAGGGGAAGGCGAGGACGACCACACCGGCCTCGGTGGCGCCGTAGTCGACGGCCCCCATGCTCTGCTGCCGTAGGTTGGCGATGGCCAGCGGCAGCGGTGCCTTCTCGCTGTCCGAGATGAGGATCAGCGGGGCGATGAAGTCGTTCCATGCGGCGAGGAAGGCGAAGAGCCCCACGGTGATCAGTCCCGGCTTGACGGCGGGGAGCAGGATCCGCCGGAGCGCGCCGGATGTTCCGCAGCCGTCGACGAGGGCGGACTCCTCCAGTTCGCGGGGCACGGCCTCGAAGGAGATCCGCATCATGAAGGTGGCGAACGGCAGTTGGAACATGGCGAGCACCAGGCTGAGCCCGATGAGCGAGTTCTGCAGGTGGAGTCTGCCGAGCAGCACGTAGAGCGGGATGAGGAGGGTGGCGTACGGGACCATGAGGATGGCCAGCGTCAGCAGGAAGAGCAGGTTCTTGCCGGGGAAGTCGAAGCGGGCGAAGGCGTAGCCGCCGAGCAGGGACACCCCGAGCGTGAGGGCGACCGTGAGCGCCGAGACGATCGTGCTGTTGAGCAGGTAGCGCCACAGGCCCGCGTCGTAGTCGAGCAGGGTGCGGTAGTTGCCGAAGCCGTGGCCGGACTCCTGTGCGGTGCCGGGCTGTCCGCTGACCGAGGCCCAGGCGTTCCACACGAGCGGGAAGAGGAAGATGACGGCCAGGCCGCCGGCGAGGACGTAGTAGGGGGTGCGGCCGAGGGCGTGTTTGAGTCCCATGGTCTCCTTTCGCGTCGGTTCTCGTGCGGCTTCTCGTGTGGGCTCTCGCGTCAGTTCTCGTGCGGCTTCTCCCGTGAGTGGTCGCGCGACTCTTCTCACGACTCGTCCGCGTGGCGCAGGCCGCGGAACTGCAGGACGTTGAGCAGGAGCAGCACGGCCAGCACGATGATCGAGAGCGCCGCGGCGGTGCCCAGGTCGAGCCGCTGGAACGCCTCGCGGTAGATGAGCTGGACGATGGTGACGGTGCTGTTGTCCGGTCCGCCCTTGGTGAGGATGAAGAACTGGTCGAAGGCGAGCAGCGAGCCGGTCGCGCACAGCAGCAGCGTCAGCGCGAGTGAGGGACGCAGCAGCGGCAGGGTGATGCGGCGGAAGATCTGCCACCGGTCCGCGCCGTCCATCCGCGCGGCCTCGTACACCTCGTGCGGTATGCGCTGGAGGCCGACGAGCAGGATCAGCATGTAGAACCCGGCGAACTTCCAGACGATGAGGAACACCGTCGACAGCAGTGCCGAGGTCGGAGAGCCCAGGAAGGAGACCGGGTCGTCGACCAGGCCGAGCCCTTCGAGAAGGGCGCTGAGCGGGCCGGTGGTGGGGCTGTAGAGGCCCCAGAAGAGCAGGGACGCGGAGGCCAGACCGAGGGCGCCGGGCAGGAAGTAGACCGTACGGAAGAAGCCGACGCCCGGCCGGGACTCCTGGACCAGGAGGGCCAGCAGCAGCGCCAGCCCCAGCAGGACGGCGGTGACGATCACGGTGTAGAGCAGGGTGAAGCGGATCGCGGGCCAGAACAGGGTGTTGTCGGTGACGTCCGTGTAGTTCTCGGGGGAGTTGATGCCTCGGTCCCCGGCCAGGAGCGGCCAGTCGCTGAGCGACATCTGTCCGACGAGCAGCAGCGGCAGCACGAAGAAGACCGTGACGAACGTGGCGGTGGGGGCGGCGTAGGCAAGGCCCTTGGCCTTGCGAGACCCCCACCAAGGGCCTCCGGCCGGACCGGGAGGGTTGGTGCGGCGGGTACGGATCGTGTGACGCGTTTGTTTGGCGTGACGAGTTCGGAAGGTGCGACGAGTGCGGGCGGTGGAAGCGCGGCGTCCGGCCGCCGCCTGGTCTGCCACCTGTGGCTGCATGGCTCTCCTCTGCCGTTCTGCCGTCTCCTGGGGGTGGGGGTTTCCCTGCGTGGAAGCTGCGGGTGCTTCGTGGCTGGGCGCGCAGTTCCCCGCGCCCCTACGGGGCGCGGTTCCCCACCCGGTCAGTCCGCCAGCGAGGCCGTGACCGCCTCGTTGTCCTTGTCGAGTGATGAGCCGTCGTCGAAGACGGCGTTGCGCATCAGGGTCAGCCAGGGACCGTTGGGGTCGTTGAAGGTCTGGCCGAACTTCAGCGCGTAGGGAGTGCGGCCGTGCTTCACGAGTTCGTTGATCGTCACAAGTCGCGGATCGGCGTCCGAGTGCTTGTTGGACGCCAGGTCGGTGCGCGCCACGACATCCTTGTGTGCGGCGACGACGTCGACCTGGGCCTTCTCGCCCAGGGACCAGGCGAGGAAGTTCCAGGCCTGGTCGGCCGACTTACTGGTGGCCGAGACACCGATGGTGTCGCCGCCCACGAAGGTGGACTTGCCGCCGTCGGGGCCGGGGATCGGGGCGACACCCAGGTCGAGGTCCTTGGGCATCAGGCCGAGAGTGGTAGACGGCATGGGCATCACGCCGATCTTTCCCTTCGGGAAGACCCCGGTCCACGTGGTGCCCGTCTCCTCACGGGCACCCGGGGCCACGATGTCGTCCTTCACCCAGCCGCGATAGGTCTCGTAGACCTTCTTCGCGGTGTCGGAGGAGAGATCCGCCTTCGTCCCGTTCTTGTTCAGGACGTCCTCTCCCGCCGCCCAGATCGACGGCCACCAGGTGAAGACTCCGCAGCCACCGCAGTTCCCGCCGAAGAAGGTGCCGTTGACGCCTCCTCCGAGGGCGTCGATGGCGCGGGCCTGTTCGTCCCACTCGCCGAGCGTGGCCGGCGGCTTCTCCGGATCGAGTTTCGCCCGTTTGTAGAGGTCCTTGTTGTAGAAGAGGACCGACAGATCGAGAGTGTGCGGTACGACGTACTTCTTGCCCTCGTACGTACCGGCCTTGATGTGCGACTGGGCCAGGTCATCGGCGAAGGGCAGGGCGTCGACGCGTTCGGTGAGGTCGGCGAAGAGGCCGCTCGACGTGTAGTTGGGTACGAACACGACGTCCGAGGCGAAGAGGTCCGGCAGGTCGCGCGACCCCGCGGCGGCACCGACCTTGGCCTGGTAGTCGTCGGTGGGGATGACGGTCAGTTCGATCCGGTTCTTGTGACGGGCGTTGTAGGCCTTCACCAGGGCCTCGCTCTGCGGCCGGGTGGCCGCGCGCGTCCACATCGTCAGCTTGGTCCCGTCGTCGACCCCGCCGGCCGTCGCGGCTCCGCCGCCTCCGCCCCCTCCTCCGTCGTCTCCCGACCCACAAGCCGTGACCAGACCCGTCGCGGCGATCAGTGCGAGCGCGACGACGCCGAGACGAGCGGCGTTTCCACGCAGTCCGGCTGTTCTCCCCATGGTCGATCCCCCTTGTATGGCGGCCGACGGCAGGTCGGCCGGTCCTCCGGGACGGTGAATGTGGGACTGACTCCGCGACAGAAAAAGACCGAAAAGGCTTTCTGGAACGCTAAAGCCGCCCTGACTGCCCGTCAATCCCCTTGCTTCGCAGGGCTTGAGGCCCCTGTGAGTCACTGTTGGAGAACCACGGCCGAAACGCTTCGAGTAGGGTTTTCCTACGGCTACGGCTACGGCTACGTACGGCTACCGCTACGGCCAAGCGACGGCCCATGGCTTCGGCTTACGGCAACGGGACAGGAGAACCCCACATGGCGCAGGCCACCGGCCCCTCTCGTCCGCAACCGGCCACCCTCGGCGATGTCGCCCGCCTCGCGGGGGTCTCCATCGCTACCGCGTCCAAGGCGCTCAACGGCCGCAGCCAGGTGCGCGCCGAGACACGGGAGCGGGTGATCGAAGCGGCCGAGCGACTGTCGTTCCGGCCCAACCAGCTCGCCCGGAGCCTGCTCGCCGGCCGCACCGGCACCGTCGGCCTGCTCACCAGCGACCTCGAAGGCCGGTTCAGCATCCCCATCCTGATGGGTGCCGAGGACGCCTTCGGTGCGGGCGAGGTCGCCGTGTTCCTGTGCGACGCGCGCGGTGACGCGATCAGGGAGCAGCATCATGTACGTGCGCTGCTCAGCCGGCGCGTCGACGGACTGATCGTGGTGGGCAGCCGTACCGACCCGCGCCCGTCGCTCGGGCGCGACCTGCCCGTTCCGGTGGTGTATGCCTACGCGCCCTCCGAGGACCCCTCGGACCTCTCGATCGTCCCGGACAGCGTGGGCGCCGGCCGTATCGCGGTGGACCACCTCCTCGCCTGCCGGCGCACCCGGATCGCGCACATCACGGGGGATCCCGGTTACTGCGCGGCACGCGAGCGCGCCGAGGGAGCCCTGGCGGCGCTCGCCGACGCGGGGCTCGCGCCCGTGGGTGAGCCGAGGTTCGGTTCCTGGTCGGAGGGCTGGGGGCGGGCGGCCACCGCGATGCTGCTCGACCGGCACCCCGAAGTGGACGCCGTGCTGTGCGGCAGCGACCAGATCGCCCGGGGGGTGATGGACGTGCTGCGCGAGCGCGGGCACCGGGTGCCGGAGGATGTCGCGGTCATGGGGTTCGACAACTGGAAGATCCTGACCTCTGCCGCACGGCCTCCTCTGACCAGTGTCGACATGAATCTCGAACAGGTGGGGCGGGCGGCCGCCCAGGCGGTGTTCGCCGCGCTCGCCGGATCGCCGCGTTCAGGCATCGAGCCGCAGGGCTGCCGTGTGGTGATCAGGGGCTCCACGGCACCGCTCTCCTGAACCGGCCGTTCTCCTGACCGGCCCGGCTCTTCTGACCGGTTCCGCACGATTGCGGGTCCGGACGAACAGGCCCATACTGTGCCGCAACTACGGGGGGAGACCGGTGAGTTGAGCGGGAGACGTGCGCCTGCCGCCTTACGGGGAACCGGGCATCACGGTCTGGTGCTGGGCGCCGCCGGGCTCGCCGTGCTGCTCGCCGCCACCGTCCTGGCCGCGCTCGTGGCCCTCACCGACCACGCCGTCGAGGGCGGGGTGCAGCGGCGGCTCGCCCGCGACCCCGAGGCCGTGGTCGACGTCTCCGGGCCGTACCGGCCGCGCGACGCGGGGGAGTTGGACAGACTCGTACGCGCCGCGGTCGACCGCACCTTCGATGACGTACCCCATCACACCTGGTCCGCGTTACGGGTCCCCGCCTCCCGCTCGACCCAACTCACCGTGACCGAGGCGGACGGCCGCCCGCGCGACGACGCCAGCGTGTCCCTGGTCGCCCTCCAGGAGACGCGGCGGCACGCCCGCCTGGTGGCGGGGCGCTGGCCGCGTACGGCCGGCGGGGGAGGGATCGTCGAGACCGCGCTCAGCGACGTGTTCGCCGGGGAACTCGCGCTGCGGCCCGGCGACGAGCTGCGGGTACAGCCGAACAGCGGGCGGCAGATACGGATCCGGGTGGCCGGCCTGTACCGGGTGGGCGACCGCAGTCCGGCCGTCT
This sequence comes from Streptomyces montanus, assembly GCF_005786655.1. Classification (NCBI taxonomy): domain Bacteria; kingdom Bacillati; phylum Actinomycetota; class Actinomycetes; order Kitasatosporales; family Streptomycetaceae; genus Streptomyces; species Streptomyces montanus. Next base: position 551 of record NZ_VBZC01000022.1, on the reverse strand, counting down.
GGGCGAACCTGAGCACCATCTTCGGGACGCCCGACTCCGTCGCGCTGGTGCCGCGCCGGGCGCTGACGTCGACCCCGGGTCTGGCCAAGGACGCCGGGACCCTTTGGCTTGGCGTACCGGACACCGGCGGGCTGCGGCTCGGCGACATCGGGCCGCTGCGGGCACGCGCCGACGGGTTCGGCGGCAGCGACGTGTCCCTTTCCGTCTTCCGTGGGACGCCGCCCACGACCAAGCTCGTCGTCGCGTCCACACTCGACAACGCGCTCGACGACCTGACCACCCCCATCGCCGTGGCCCGCGCCGGCCTCTACATCCCGGCGACCCTGCTCGCCGCCCTGGCCGCCGCCGCCCTGGTGCTGACCGCGCGCCAACTCGCCGAGCACCGCCGCCCCGAACTCGCGCTGCTGGCCGCGCGCGGCGCCGGAACATCGAGGCTGGCCTGGGCGACGGCCGTGCAGTGGGCGGTCGTCGCCGTGCCGGCGGGACTGGCCGCGCCGTTCCTCGCCGGGCCGCTGCTGCGGCTGCTCGACGGGGCCGGGCTGATCCCCGGC
>NZ_VBZC01000021.1:0-150318 GCF_005786655.1 Streptomyces montanus | reverse complement strand
CCCGTCACGGCTCGCGGTATGAGGGGAGCGAGTAACTCCCACTCGTGGTCGGTCAGTTCATGGCGGCGTATCACACCCACCATGATCCATCACGAGATGATCTTTGAAGACGGACCCTAAGGCCAGTTCCGCCCCCTCCAGCCATCTGCGTGCCCGATGGCGTCCCGTGAAGTGGTGTAGCCGGTTGAGCGTCTGGAATGCGCGGGTGTCTGCCCGGGGCGTGCATCCGCTGTCGGCGAGTGCTCCCTGAACAAGGGCAGGCCCTCGCGCAAGTCTCCCTGGTGAACGGCCAGTTCGACCGGAGGAGCGCATGATGGCCTTGTCCCAATCTGACCTGATGCGGCTGCTTCAGTCACTGCGTACGGCCGACGGAGTCGAGACGATCAGGGTGCTGTGCGAGCGCATTCTGCAGGAGCTCATCGAGGCCGAGGCCACTGAGGCCATCGGCGCCGCCCCGGGCGAGCACTCCGACCAGCGCACCACCTGGCGCAACGGGCACCGGGAGAGGCTGCTGACCACCCAGGCCGGCGACCTCGATCTGAAGATCCCCAAGGTGCGGACCGGGTCGTTCTTCCCCTCGCTGCTGGAGCGGCGCCGACGGATCGACCGGGCTCTATTCGCCGTGGTCATGGAGGCATACGTGCACGGGGTCTCGACCCGCTCGGTCGACGACCTGGTCAAAGCCCTGGGCGCCGATTCTGGCATCTCCAAATCCGAGGTCTCCCGCATCTGCGGTGGGCTTGATGCCGAACTCGACGCGTTCAAAGAGCGTCCGCTGGATCACACCGTCTTCCCTTACGTCTTCCTGGACGCCACCTACTGCAAGGCCAGGGTGAACCACCGGATCGTGTCCCAGGCCGTGGTCATCGCCACCGGCATCTCCGCCACCGGCCACCGCGAGATCCTCGGGCTGATGGTCGGTGACAGCGAGTCGAAGCCGTTCTGGACGAAGTTCCTGCGGTCCTTACGGGCCCGCGGCCTCGAGAACGTCCAGCTGGTGATCTCCGACAGCCACAGCGGGCTGGTGGCCGCGATGCGCACCGTCTTCCTCGGCGCGGCCTGGAAGAGGTGCCGGGTTCACTTCGTGCGAGACGTCTTCTCGGTGATCGACAAGGGCTCCGGCGAGATGGTGGCGGCCACCATCCGCACCATCTTCGCGCAGACCACCGCCGAGGCCGTCCGCACCCAGCTGAACGTGGTGGCCGACATGCTCGGACGGCAGTTCCCCCAGGTCAAGACCATGCTGCTGAACGCCGCGACGGATATCACCGCGTTCGCGGACTTCCCGCCGGCCCACTGGAAGAAGATCTGGTCCACCAACCCGCTGGAGCGGCTGAACCGGGAGATCAAACGGCGAGCCGACGTCGTCCAGGTCTTCCCCAACTCCGCCGCCCTCGGCCGGCTCGCAGCCGCGGTTCTGGCCGAACTGCACGACGAGTGGCAGGTCTTCGACCGCCGCTACCTCTCCGAAACCTCCATGGCCGAACTCCTCACCGCCCACCCCACCGAGAACGACCGCCGGCTTCCCGCGCCTGAACCGAATCAGCTCGGCCAGTGACTGCACCACTCGGCGAGACACGACCCGTGGTTGGCAGATGCCACAGCGGGAACCGTCCCGTGCGATGAGGTAGGACAGGACGATGCGGGCACCGCCGAGTCCCAGCTTGTCGGCACGTCGGGCGTGGGCCGACTGCGTGGGCCCGTGCCACTCTCGTGCCGGATGGAACGGGGACTCACCGGGAACCCGAGGTGCAGGGAGGGCGTACAGCCAGACTATGACCAAGGCAGGAGACGTCCAGATCACGCTACTGATGGCCGGACCTCGCTCGGCATGCGGGCGACATTTTGATGAATTAGCATGAAAAATAGCGCCTGTTAGTCGATTACTGCTCGAGCAGGAAAGCAGGATCACATCATGTACATGATGCGCGAGGTCTACCAAGCTGAACGCGGGAAGGCGCCGGAGATCGTGGCGGCGTTCAAGACCCTCACCAAGGTGTTTGAAGAGGCCGGGTACGCGAACCGGCGAATCTACGTCGATTACGCCGGCCCCATGGATACGGTCGTCTGCCAATGGGAATTCGACAGCCTCGACCAGTACTTCACCATGGAGCGAGCGTTCTTCGTGAATCCAGATGAGAACACCCAGTCACTGATCGATGCGTTTAACAGCAACGCGGTATCCGGCTACAAGGAGATCTACGAGGTCATCCAGTAGCGGATCGCCTGGGCGACAGAGGCCACCGTCACCCGCGCGTTCCCGGGCCACGACCGGCTACACCACTCAGCGGGACGCCATCGCGTGCCCAAATAGGGATGGCCGCGCAGCGGGATCCCACATAGCTTGACTTCCCCAAGGTGCGCGGCGGCAGCATCGGCGCAAGTGCGCAGGTGAGCATCCTGCGCGGGGCGATCCGGCGAGGGTGAGCGGTTCTCGCACTTACGGGCAGATTCCGCGAGCGGAGTCAGGAACTTGCTCGTTCATGCGGGAATCCGGAAGGTGCTGCTCAGGCGATCCATCCCTCACCGTGTCGGTGACGGTCCAATCCCACAGCTGAGAACTCGTCATCTCCGGCGCTCGCCACGATGCCCAGCCGTCGAAGTGCCTGCGAGATGGCGCTGCCGGCTGGCGGAAAAGGCTGGCCCTCCTGTACATGGAGCGGTCCCAGCACGACGATGCCGCCATCCCACACGGCAGCCTGCTGCTCGCCCACACCACCGAAGTACTCGGCTTCCACGTAGGCCACCGGCCCAGCGGTCGACCAGCCAGCGAGGGTCTTCTCGAACCGTCCCGGCAGCCGCCAGAACCCCAAAGGGCCCGCATCGCTGCCATCCGCGAGGGAATCAAAGAGGGCGTCTGTCATCGGCATCAGCGACAGACCCTGTCCGAGCGATGCCAGCCGAGCAGCAGGCAGACCCCGCGAAGCGGCGCGCAACACCTCTCTGCCGGCGATCACTGCTTGGAGGTCATAGCCCATCCCCAACGACACCTCCAACGATCGGAAGCCCCATCTTCGCGCACGCATCGAAGCCGAACCCGCGCGGTACGTCCGGCCAAAAACAACCACGCCTCCAGCGGGTTCTCACGAGCGCACCCTCCAGATCCCTCGAACCCGCTCATCAACGTCCCTCTCGGGATGCAGTATGCGGAACGCCATCGTCGGCCCCGCCCCCCGACGACCTCGGGGCCAATCTTTGCGACCCGGGTCTGATCGGGCCCGATGTGGATTGCCCATGACTCGCTCGACGGCGATCTCGATATCTCCTCCGATGGCATGCTCGTCCTCGCTGATCCGCGCGCACAACAGCCGCGCCCCGCTCGCTCGTCCAGCCCGTGTCCTTCCGGGCGAGCGCCACTGTGTCGCCACGAGGCGGTCATATTCCCGTGCGAGACGCACGGGTGGTGGCGAGGCGGTAGGACTCGGCGCCGGTCTCGATGATGGTGCCGTTGAAGGTGAGGCGGTCCACGATGGCCGCGCAGAGCAGGGAATCGGTGAAGGCCTTCGTCCCCCTCCAAACGACTCGTTGGAGGCGATGGCGACGCTGTTCTTCTCCTCGCGCTCGGTCAGGACCTGGAACAGCAACTCGGCACCGTGCCGGTCCAGTTCCATGTATCCGAGTGCGGCGATGCACAAAAGATCGACGCGGCCGGAGCGGGTGATGGTCTTGTTCAGCGCGTGCGGTAATGATCAGGAGGTGTCGTGGCTGGTGGCAGGGGCTTACGGAGGATGTAGTTGAGGCCGAACTCGGTCTCACTCTCGCGGACGTCGGTGTAGCCCAGTTTGAGGTAGAACTGGTGAGCGGTAATGCTGGCGCCGGTTTCCATGTGGTCGAATCCGTCGCGCACTGCCAGGGCCTCGATGTACTGCATGAGTTGACGGCCTATCCCTCGCCCGACCAGATCGGGATCGACGAACATCGTGTAGACCTTGTTGCCGTCTCGGGAGACAGTGCCGACGACTCTGACGTCCTCGGCCACGTAGATGAGGCGGCTGCTGGAGAGTTCGATGAACCGCTCGGCTGTGAAGTGCGCGCACATCTTGTCGATGATGTGGGCCGGATAGTCGTTGCTGTTCACTTCTCGCAGGCAGCGCTGGACTATCTCGGCGAGCCGTGGGGCATCCTCGGGGCGGAACGGCCGGACTCTGATCGCCATGGCGCCTCCTCATGCATGGTCGCCGGGGTGACTTGAAAGTCTCATCTGTACAGGACTGCCTGACGCGGTACCTGCCCGCACCCGCCCCCTCCACGCACCTCCTCCTCACCCCTGGCCCTGTTTTCGATCGCTTCCTGTGGGGTGGAGTGCTCTCTTAGTGTGGAGGGGTGGTCAGCGCGAGGAAGAGCGATGAAAGTAGGGCGCGGGTCCGTGAGGTGCGTCGTCGGCTCGCGCAGGAGGGGCCGGCGTGGACGCGGGACCGCGAGGCGGACTTCGAGACGGTCACGGTGCCCGAACGCTGTTGCGACCAGTTGCGCGACCTGTTGGTCTCCGAGGGCGCGCAGACGGTTGTCGAGGTCGGTCTCGCCTACGCCAGTTCCGCGCTCGCGATCGGTGAGGCGCTGGTCACCGTCAACCCGCCGCGTCCCCGGCACATCATCATCGACCCGTTTCAAGAACGTGACTGGTCCAATGCCGGCTGGAACCTGCTGCGCTCCGCGGGACTGGACTCGATCGCCTCGCTCATGCTCGCTCCGTCGTCGATCGCGCTCCCGCAACTCCTCATCGAGGGTCTCGCAGCTGACGCGGCATTCGTGGACGGCAGTCACCGGTTCCACGAAGTCTTCGTCGATCTTTACTTCCTGCGCAAGATCGTGCGGCCCGGTGGGCTGATCGTCATCGACGACGCCTGTGCGCCGTCAGTGCTGACCGCCGTGCGCTACTACGAGCGGAACCTGGGGTGGACGGTGATTCCCGACGCCTTCCCCAGCGAGTCTCGGACGACGGTTGCCGCCGACCCTCAGGCCGAACCACTGCCCCGCTGCAAGGCCATTCGGTTGCCTGACCCTTCGTTCGAGCCGCCCTTCGAGGAGTTCCACGCGTTCTGAGCTTGCCGTCGGCGGCACCACCGACGACTCGGTCGGCTCGTTCGTCGACCCTACGATCCTCGAAGTCGACGCCCCCCACTCGCCGTTGCTGACCCAGGAACGACAACTCCACCCCCTACGGACTGACCGGCGCGGTGTTCGCCCAGGACCGGAGCCGCCGTCGAGCAGGCCGGCGCGGCGCTGCGCTACACGGCCTGCAACTTCTACGTCAACGACAAGCCCACCGGCTCGGTCGTCGGCCAACAGCCCTTCGGCGGCGCCCGCGCATGGGCGACACACCCCTGTGATGCGCGAGGTGCGTCGCCCTGCGGCCTGTCCTCAGGCGCGCCGAGTGAGGACGCTGAGCGAGTTGGCGGCGACGATGGCGCCGATGCTTGCCCACTCCGTCCAGCCCAGGTTCTGGCCGAGAATGATCCAGCCGGCCAGGGCGGCGAGGACGGGGTTGACGCTCATGAAGAGCCCGAACGCCTGGGCCGGTACGCGACGCAAGGTGAACAGGTCGGCGAGGTACGGCACTGCCGAGGAGAGCACACCGGCGGCGACGGCGTAGCCGACGGCCCCCGCGGTCGGCGGCTGGCGGAGGACGAGGACGAAGCCGACCGGCAGGAACATCAGAGCGGAGACCGCGGCAGCGGCGGCCGAGCCCTGGGCCCCCGGGATACGGCGGCCGACGGTGCGGTTGAGCAGGATGTACGACGCCCAGCATGCGGCGGCGAGCAGGCCCAGACCCATGCCGACATAGTCGGCGGAGGGCTGCGGGCGCATCAGTGTGATGACGCCCGCCGCGGCGATCACCGCACAGCAGGCGTCCACGACGCGGCGCGCGGCGGTCAGGGCGATGGCCAGCGGGCCGAGGAATTCCAGGGTCACCGCCAGCCCGAGGCCGATGCGGTCGATGGCCGTGTAGAGGGACAGGTTCATCGTTCCGAAGACCAGCCCCAGCAGCAGCACCGGCCACCACTGCCGCGCGGTGAAACTCCGCAGCTTGGGCCGTCCGACGGCCAGCAGCACGAGCGCGGCGACGTACTGGCGGACTGCGACGACGCCGACCGGCCCGAGGACCGGGAAGGCGAGGGAGCCGATCGCGGCGCCGGTCTGGTTGGACACGCCGCTGCCGACCATCGTGGCCACCCCGGCGAGACGTCCCCGGGTAGGACGCGGGTCCGGTAGCGGTGCCGGGCGTGCGGGCGTTGCGGGACGGACGGGGACCGGGGCAGGTGCGGGTGCGGCTGGCATGTCTTGATCGTGCGCCGGGCCGGTCCTTGCGCAAAATACGTACCGTATTCGATCTATACGCTGGTGTTATGGATGTGGAGCTACGGCAGTTGCGCTGTCTCGTCGCGATCGTCGACGAGGGCAGCTTCACCGACGCGGCCATCGCGCTCGGGGTCTCCCAGGCTGCCGTGTCACGGACACTGGCCTCGCTCGAACGCGCCCTGGGCGTACGCCTGTTGCGGCGCACCTCCCGTGAGGTGACGCCGACCGCGACGGGACTGCGGGTGGTGGCGCAGGCCCGGCGGGTGCTCGGTGAGGTGGCCGACCTGGTCCAGGAGGCCACGTCCGGCCACACTCGCCTGCGGATCGGCTACGCATGGTCGGCGCTCGGCCGCCACACGCCCGCCTTCCAGCGCCGCTGGGCCCAGGCCCACCCCGGGACGAACCTGCACCTGATCCGCGTCAACTCCGCGACCGCCGGCCTGGCGGAAGGTACCTGCGACCTCGCGGTAGTGCGCAGGCCACTGGACGATCGGCGATTCGACTCCGCCATCGTCGGAATGGAGCGGCGGCTGTGCGCCCTCGCCACCGACGACCCTCTGGCGAGGCGCCGCTCGATCCGGCTCGACGACATCGGCGGACGCACCCTGTTGGTCGACCGGCGCACCGGCACCACGACCACCGATCTGTGGCCGCCGGACGCCCGCCCGGTGACCGAGGAGACGCACGACGTCGACGACTGGCTCAACGTGATCTCCACCGGCCGCGGCATCGGCATGACGGCGGAATCCACCGCCCACCAATACCCGCGGCCCGGCATCGTCTACCGGCCGGTGCGTGACGCCGAGCCCATCGCCGTACGTCTCGCGTGGTGGCGGGGCGACGCGCACCCCGCCACCGAGGCGGCGATCGAACTGCTCATCACCCTCTACCGCAATGGATGACCGGGCCTACGTGGCAGGAAAGAAGCATCGCCGCCGAAGCCGTGCGAGGACTCGTCGTCTGGCTCAGCCAGCAGCCGAGGCATTCCTCGTACCGGCTGCCGTCCGGCCGCTACCGCTTGACCGTCCGGCTGCACTGATCCGCGGCTCCGGCAGCGACCCGCTCCCCTGTCACGAAGTCCGTGACGTCGTACGTCATGTAGTTGAGGCACGCGTCGTAGTTGGTCCAGCCCGGGGGGAGCAGTGTGCTCTTCCCCGAGGGGACATCATGAAGACACGCACACCCATGGCCCTGGCCGCCGCGGTGACGGCCGCCGCCGTGCTCGCCGCCTGCAGCGGCGGCACCAAGGCGGATTCCGGCCATGCGTGCCCATGGCCTCGCGGAGTGGATCGACGTGTCGCCCGGGGCTCAACCCGCCCGAACCGGCCCGCGATCCGGGCGATGGCCTGGTCGAACATCGCCCGCCAACGGACAGCATCTACGCGAAGGCCCGCGGCCACCGCACGATCTTCGGGAGTCCACACAACCCCCGATGATCATGCGGTGGCCGTACCTGTTCCCAGCCCTGCTCCTGCGTCGCTTCGGGTGCGTTGCGACGCCGTTTCCTATGCGGTGCCGGGACCGTCGAGGAAGCGAAGCAGCACGGCGGCCTCCGCGCGGAGCTGCGCGGCTCGGTCAGCGTGCGCGGGCGCAGTCAACTGCGCTGCCACCTCCAGTCGTTCGGCGGCCTCGGCGCGCACGACATCCACCACACTGCGCTCGCTCAGCTCACACCGCGCTGCTTCGGTGGCGCCGACACCAACCGGCGACTGCTCAAGGGCCAAGCCGCGGAGCTCAGCTTCGCCCACGGGCACCGCCTCAGCGTTTTCCAGCGCAGCAAGTGTTGCGCGCAGGGCGCTCACCGCGGCCTTGTCACGGGCGCGCATCGCTTCCGGCAGTGCTTGACGCATACGAAGACGTAAGGACATGCCGGTGACCTTATGGCGGCGCCTCTGGACCCACAACGCGATTTACGTCCGGCTTACGTGTCGATCGTAGCCTCGCCCGTGCGGTGGTTACCCGCGCACGCCGACGCCGACGGTGCTGAGCAGGGACGACTGGCCAACCATGGCAGTGGGGCCCCTACCCGACGGCGGTTTGTTCGCCGGTCGTGAGGTAGGCGATGACCATGTCGCCCAGCAGAGTCCGGTAGTGGTCGCGGCGGTCCGGTGCGATGAGGTCTCGTCCGAAGAGGGCACCGAAGGTGTGCCGGTTCGTGATTCGGAAGCAACAGAACGAGCTGATCAACATGTGCAGGTCGACGGCGTCCACCTGGGCGTTGAAGACTCCCTGTTCGCGGCCCGCGCGGAGGATCCGGTCGATGATGGCGATCACCGGGGCGTTGAGCGAACGCAGCGTCGGTGAGGCGGCGATGTGCTCGGCCTGGTGGATGTTCTCGATGCTGACGAGGCGCATGAAGTCCGGGTGCGCCTCGTGGTGGTCGAAGGTGAGATCGGCCAGGCGACGGATCGCGGACACCGGGTCGAGATGCTCGACGCCGAGTTCCTGTTCGCTGTGCCGGATGCTGGCGTACGCCCGCTCCAGCACGGCCGTGAACAGCTGCTCCTTGCTGCCGAAATAGTAGTAGATCATGCGTTTCGTGGTCCGGGTGCGATCGGCGATGTCGTCGATGCGGGCGCCGGAATAGCCGATGCGCGCGAACTCCTCCGTCGCGGCCTCTAGGATCTCGGCCCGGGTCCGTGTGGCGTCACGGGTACGTCTGGCAGCCGGTTGTCCCTTTGTCGGAGTCGGTGACTGCGGGGGGACGGAAGCTGGCATGAGGTTCCTCACCGGGTAGGACTGCCGACGAGGTCGGCGAGGTCATCGAGCATACGATCGATGTGCGGCTCACAGCCGGTGAACAGCCGGAAGGCGTCGGCGGCCTGGAAGACGGCCATGCCGCCGCCGTCGAGGGTGCGGCAACCGAGGGCCCTTGCCGTGCGCAGCAGTTCGGTCTCCAGCGGGCGGTAGACGACCTCGGCCACCCACAGCCGTGGGTGCAGCAGTTCGGCGGGGAACGGCAGCCCCGGGTGGCCCGCCATCCCGGTGGGGGTGGCGTGGACCAGGCCGTCGGCTCGCGCCAGCTGGGCCGCCAGGTCCGGCAGCGGCGCGGTACTCGCCCGGCCGGGCCCGAAGGTGCGGTGGAGAGCGGTGGCGAGGGCGGCCGCGCGGGTCTGGTCGGCGTCCACGAGGACGAGCCGGTCGGCGCCGACGGTGAGCAGCGCGTGGGCGACGGCGGCCCCGGCCCCGCCCGCCCCGAGCTGTAGGACCGAACCGGTCGGTACGTCGGGCAGTCCGCGCGCGAAGGACTGGGCGAATCCGCTGCCGTCGGTGTTGTGCCCGATGGCGCGCCCGGCCCGGAGGACGACGGTGTTGACGGCGCCGATCTCCGCGGCCTCGGGCGCGAGTTCGTCCAGGTGCTCGATCACGAGTTGTTTGCAGGGGTGGGTGATGTTGAGTCCGTCGAATCCCAGGGTGCGGGCGGACCTCAGCAGTTCGCCCACGGCCGTGGCCGGCAGCGCCAGTTCGTCGATGTCGATGGTGCGGTAGAGCAGGCGCAGGCCGTGCCGGTCCGCTTCCCGTTCGTGCAGGGCAGGGCTGAGCGAGGGGCCGATACCGGCGCCGATCAGCCCTGTCAGATAGGAGGAACTCACGGTGGAGGGGGTCACAGTGATCGCGGGGTTCCTTCCGGCAATGGGAGGTAGGTGCGCCTGCGGCCGTCCGTGCGGAGGCGGAGGGCCGCAGGCGCGGCGGGGACGGGGACAGGGTCAGGCTGCCGCCGACTCGCGCTCGGCGGCCCGGTCCTGGCGCGTGCCCGGCTTCATGCCGAGCTCGGCGGTGGGCACGTTGTAGGTCTCTCGGGCGGTCAGCACGGCGATCGAACTGACCGCGCACATCGAGGCGGTGAGGATCCCGACGGCGACCCAGTTCTTGCCGTCGGAGCCGGAGAGCTCCGCCGCGTAGGTGACGGCGAATCCCGTGATGGCGAAGCCGACCTGGGTGCTGATGGCCATGCCGGACAGGCGGACCCGCGTGTTGAACATCTCCGCGTAGAGGGAGGGCCAGATGCCGTTGGCGGCGCTGTACACCAAGCCCATGGTGGCGGCCCCGGCCAGGAAGATCAGCGGATAGCTCTTCGAGGTCACCGCCCCCAGGTAGACGAAGATCATGACGGCACTGCCGACGGAGCCGATGAGGAAGACGGGTTTGCGGCCGATGCGGTCGGAGAGCTTGGCCCACAGCGGGATCGCGATCAGGGCCACCAGGTTGGCGAAGACGCTGACCCACAGCATGGTGGTGCGGTCGAGGCCGACGGCGCCGGTGGAGTAGGACAGCACCCAGACCCCGCCGATCGTGCTCACCGCCGCGATGAGCGCCGCCGAAGCCACCCGCAGCATGTCGGCCCAGTGGTCCCGGAGGAGTTCGACCACTGGCAGCTTGGCCACCTCGGCGTGTTCCGAGATCTGCTCGAAGGCCGGTGCCTCCTGCAGGGTGCGCCGGATGAGGTACGCGGTCAGGGTCACGAGCGCGCTCAGCAGGAACGGGACGCGCCAGCCCCAGGTGAGCAATTGCTTCTCCGGGAGGGAGGCGATGGGGACGAAGATCAGGGTGGAGATGATCAGGCCGAACTGAGTCCCGTTGAGGGTGAAGCTGGTGAAGTAGCCGCGTTGGTTCTCCGGCGCGTGTTCCAGCGTCAGGGAACTGGCGCTGGACTGCTCGCCGGCGGCGGACAGCCCCTGGAGGAAGCGCAGCACCACGAGCAGGACCGGGGCCAGCGTGCCGACCTGGCCGTAGGTGGGCAGGCAGCCGATCAGGAAGGTCGACAGGCCCATCAAGAAGAGGGTGAAGACCATGATCTTCCTGCGGCCGATCCGGTCCCCGAAGTGCCCGAGGAAGACGGCGCCGATGGGGCGGGCCGCGTAGGCCACGCCGAAGGTCGCCATCGAGATCAGCGTCGCGGTGGCCGAGTCGTCCGGGTTGAAGAAGACCTTGGGGAAGACCAGCGCGGCGGCGCTGCCGTAGATGAAGAAGTCGTAGTACTCCAGGGCGCTGCCGATCCAAGCGGCGAAGGCCGCTTTTCGGTGCCCACTGGGTGGAGTCTTCGATTCCGAGGCGTTATCGAGCGAACGAGCGGTCACGTGTGCTCCTCTTCGAGTACCGCGAGGGCTCCCGTTGCGGGAACGCCCGGGCGAGCGGGGACAGGGGGACGATCGCGGCGGACGACGTCACAACTCGCGTACGGAGATGCCGTGTCGAGCGGACTTGCCGGATGACTGGCGGGGATGGCAGTCAATTAACGTACTAGGAAGTTAATAGAGGACTGTGGGGTCGCTTCCGGCCCGCGTCAAGACATCCGGCCGAAATTTATTCGTCACGCTTCACCTCTTGCGTCGGAGGTGTCTCGCCGCTAGATCTAACGAACAAGTGAGTACATTGCCCGGCCGCGAAGAGGTGGGCGCCCGTGCCGGTGATGCAGGTGGAGACCCTGATGAGGCCGTCAGAGTCGCTCCTGGAAGGGCATCCTCCACGCCTCGCCGCCCATCGGGGAGGTGAGCTTCCGGCCTCCGACTCCTGTCAGGCCCGGGACAGCGGTCGGGGACGCCGCGCGCTTTGGTCTCCAGGCGGTCCAGTTCACCCCCGGCCTTCCGCGCCGCCGGCCAGGACGCCGAAGGCGAAGAGGACTGCCTCACCCTCAAGGTCCGGGCCCCGGCGGAGCCGACAGCGCCCACGCCGGTGCTGTTCTGGTTCTACGGCGGCGCGTTGCCGCACGGCAGCGGCAGTCTCTGTGACGGCGCATGGCTGGCCGAGGTGTGTGACGCGGTCGTGGTGACCGTCAACTACCGGCTCGACCCGCGCGCCTTCGACAACCTGGCCGGCCTGCCGCCCGCCACACCCATGAGCCCGGCCGACCTCGCCGTCACCGCTACGCTGCACCGAGCGGTGCCTTCCTGCACACCGGCGCTCCCGCGGGCTCCCCAACAGCCGCGACCGGCCCCGCTGCGAGCCACGGGACCGCGCCACGGTGATCCTGGACGACCAGGCCCCGGGTCGTATACGACCCCCGTCGCGAGTGGCGCCTCCTCTCCTGGACCACGTCCTGAGCCTCGTGCAGATCACCCGGCGTCCTTATTCGTGTTGCGAGGACGGACGAACAGCCCCGGGTCACCGACCTGGGGCTTCACTCAGCCGTGCACAGGGCCGATCGTGGCCGTGCCGGGTTCAGTGTGCGGGAAGCGCCTCCAGGGCCTTGGACGCCGTTGTGAAGGCCTGGGCTGCCATCCCCTCGACCGGGAGGTCCCGGTAGCCGGGGTAGTTGACCTCGACGCAGTACGGGCCGCGGAAGCCGCGTTCGTGCAGGCCCAGCAACAGGCCCGCGATGTCCAGCTCGCCGTCGCCCGGCAGCAGCCGGCCCTGCCGTGCCTCGGTGAGGAAGTCGCCGTCCACGACGCGGCCGTCGTTGAGCTGGACGGCCACGATCCGGTCGGGCGGCAGACCGTCGAGGTCGGCCAGGCTGGAGCGGGTGTTGTAGAAGTGCCAGACGTCGATCATCAGCCCGGCGTTGGCGGCGCCCGAGGCCTCCACCACCGCACGGGCGGTGGACACGTCCTTCATGCCCGACCAGGGGAACGCCTCGACCGCGACGCGCAGCCCGTAAGCGGCGACGCCGTCGCAGATCGTACGGAGCCGCGCGCCCGCGGCGTCGATGTCGAGCTCGTCCGCGGTGAACTCGCCCGCTGTGACGTGATGCGGCCGGAACGCCTCGCCGAGCGCGCCGACAGCGGCGACGGTGTCGGCGTCACCGGCGCCGGCCGCGGCCCAGCCGCTCAGGAACTCGATCTCGTTCAGGGCGAGTCCGTGCGTACCGAGCACTGCGCGCAGGGACGCGTCGCTCGCCCCGTCGGCCCGCATCAGCCGGTAGTCGTCGGTGTGCAGGCCGATGCCGGTGAAACCCGCGGCGGCGGCCGCGCGGCAGCGTTCCGCGAACGGCACCCGGGCGGGCTGGGCGAAGCCCGCGCCGGACAGGGTCACGAAACTCGCGGTCAACTCCCGGTTCATGGCAGGACCGGGGTGGCGTGGGAGTGGAAACTCGCAGGCACCTCCAGACCCCAGGCGGTGGAGCGACCCTGGCCCTCGGTGGTCCAGGTGACCGGCTCCCAGTCGGGGGCGAAGATGTGGAAGCCGCCGGAGAACACCTCGATCCGGTTGCCGCCGGGTTCCAGGACGTAGAGGAAGAAGCCCTGGGTGCGGGAGTGCTTGGCAGGGCCGAACTCGATCTCGACACCCAGTTCGCAGAAGATGTCGGCGGCGCGGAGCACGTCCTCGCGGTTCTCGACGGCGTAGGCGAGGTGGTGCAGCCGCCCGGTGACGCCGGGCACCGGTTCGCGGGTGATGGCGAGGTCGTGGGCCTTGTTCATGAGGCTGAGCCAGGCGCCCACCTCGGGCTGGCCGGGAGGGATCAGGTGCTCGCGGAGCTTGAAGCCGAGGGCCTCGCACATGACCTCGCGCGTGCCCGGTACGTCGTTCGCGAGGACGTTGATGTGGTCGATGCGTGCCGCGCCCACGCCCCTGGTGACGGAGGACTGCGGCTGGTTGGGCAGGTAGGAGGCCTTGCCCGCCGGGGCGCGGTACTTCTCGGTCTCGAAGTAGAGCTCCATGCGCTGGCCGCTCGGGGAGATGAAGGAGTACGCCTTCCCGTGCCCGAAGTCCCCGTCGATCCACTCCCCCTCGACGCCGCGTTCCTCCAGGGCGGCGACCCGGCGGGTCAGGGCCTGCGGGCTCACCGCGCGCCAGGCGACATGACCGAGGCCGGCCCGGTCGGCGGCGGTCAGTTTCAGGGTTGTCAGGTCGTGGTCGCCCCAGGCGCGCAGATAGGCGCTGCCACCGGACTCGTGCACCAGGTCGAGGCCGTAGACCTCGGTGAAGAAGGCCAGGCTCCGGTCGTACACGGGGGTCAGCAGTTCGGCGTGCCCGAGGTGGGCCAGTTCGTAGAGCGGCTCAGTCACTCTCGTTCTCCTTCGCTTTCTTCTCCAGCTCCGCGATGTCGGCCAGCACCTGGGGGCCGCGGTTGATCGCGGAGAACCCGGTGAACAGGAACGCCAGATCGATGACGGCGCGCAGCTCGTCCCAGCTGGCACCGGCCCGTAGCGCGGCGAGGCCGTGCAGTTTGGCGGCGTCGCTGAGTTTGGCGTGCAGGATGCCGAAGAGCACCAGCTGGACCGTCTTCTGGTCCAGCGTCTCCGGATACATGATCATGTTGCGCAGTCGTTCCTGCGCCAGCAGCAGTTCCGGGTTGTCCGTCTCTGACGCCTCGAAACGGGAGGCCACGCGCGGGGGGACGAAGCCCAGCATCCGCTCGTACGTCGCCCGGAAGTCGTCGACGCTCTCGGGGCGCTCATCGCTCATGGGCTGCCTCCTGTTCGGCCTGTTCGGCCTTGGTGATGTCGCCCGCCGCCCAGTGCTCCGGCGGGATCTCGCGCACGAGGACCCGGATGGCCCCGTCGGGTGCGCCCAGGGAGTCCCGCACGGCGGCGTGGACCTGGTGGATGAGGTCGCGGACCATCGAAGGAGGGCGTCCGGCGACGATGCTGATCTCTACGAGTGGCATTCAGGCTCCGACCACTCGGAGGGTGCCGAGGTGGGTGAACTCGGCGCTGATCTCCCGCCCGGGCTCTACGAACACGGCGTCGGTGAGGCCGCCGGTGAGCACGATCCAGCCGGGCTCGATGGCGATGCCGCGCTCGCCGAGGGAGTTCGCCGCCAGCGCGAGTGCCTCGGCAGGGTGGCCCTGCACGGCGGCGCCGGTCGCGGAGTCGTTGATCTCGCCGTTGATGCCGAGCAGGCAGCCCTCCAGCGCGAGGTCGAGACCCTCTGGCGGCAGGCTGGTGCCGCTGACGACGAAGCGGGAGGACGAGGCGTTGTCGGCGACCACGTCGGGGAGGGTGAACTTGAAGTCGGTGAAGCGGCTGTCGATGACCTCGAAGCCCGCGTGCACGCTGCGGACGGCGGCGAGCGCGGTCGCGGCGGTGACCCCGGGCCCGGCCAGCCGCTCCCCCATGACGAAGACGATCTCGGGCTCGACGCGCGGGTGGATGAGTTCGTCCATCGGCACCGGGACGCCCTCCGGGAGCACCATCGCGTCGGTGAGCCAGGCGGTGAGCGGGGAGTCGATGCCCATCCGCTGCTGCTTGGCACGCGAGGTGAGGCCGAGCTTGACGCCGACGACCTTCTCGCCGGAGTCGACCTTGCGCTGCAGCAGCGCGTCCTGCACCTGGTAGGCGGTCGGCAGGTCGAGGCCGGGCCATTCGTCGGTGATCCGGCCGCCGTCCCTGCGGTCGGCCTCGCGGCCGAGCAGCTCCGTGACGGCGCGGTCGATGGTCCAGTCGCTCATGCGGGTACGCCTTCCGAGGCCGTGGCGCGGGTGGAGATGTCGATCGCCACGTCGATGATCATGTCTTCCTGGCCGCCGACGTACCCGGCCTCGCCGACCGCGCGCAGGATGGCGTGCGCGGGTACTCCGTAACGGTCGGCGGCGCGCTGCGCGTGCAGCAGGAACGAGGAGTAGACGCCGTGCCTGCCCTGCTCGATGGCTGGGCGGTCCGCGATGGGCAGCCGGGGAATCAGCGGGGTGAGCACCTCGTGCGCGGCGCGCAGTACGCCGTCCACGTCGAGGCCGATCGGGACCCGCATCCGTTCGAAGACGGTGGCAAGGAGTTCGGTGGGCGAATTGCCGGCGCCCGCGCCCAGCGCGCACAGGCTGCCGTCGATCTGGCGGGCGCCCGCCTCGTACGCGGCGATCGAGTTCGCGACGCCGAGCGAGAGGTTCTGGTGGCCGTGGAACCCGATCTGGGCGTCGTCGCCGAGCTCGGCGGCCAGCGCCGATACGCGGTCGGTGACGTCGGTGGGCAGCAGCCAGCCCGCGGAGTCGACGACGTACACGCACTGGCACCCGGCGTCGGCCATGATCCTGGCCTGTTGCGCCAGCGCCTCGGGACCGACCCGGTGCGAGAGCATCAGGAACCCGACGGTCTCCATGCCCAGTTCGTGCGCGGCCCCGAAGTGCTGGATCGAGACGTCCGCCTCGGTGCAGTGGGTCGCCACCCGTACGATCCCGGCGCCCGCGTCGTGGGCCCGGCGCAGGTCGTCGACGGTGCCGAGGCCAGGCAGTAGCAGGACGGCGATGCGGGCCCGGCGGGCTTCGGCGACGGCCGCCTTGACGAGTTCGATCTCGTCGGTGTGCGAGAAACCGTAGTTGAAGGAGGACCCGGCGAGGCCGTCGCCGTGGGTGACCTCGATGACGGTGACGCCCGCGTCGTCCAGGGCGCGGGTGACGGCCCGTACCTGGTCGACGGTGAACTGGTGGGCCACGGCGTGACTGCCGTCGCGCAACGTGGTGTCGGTGATGCGTACGGCCGGTCGGGGGTCCGCGGTCATCGGGTCACCGCCTTGTCTCGCTGGCTGATGAGTTCGCCGACGCGGACTGCGGCGGCGGTCATGATGTCGAGGTTGCCTGCCCACGGGGGCAGGTAGTCGCCGTTGCCGCGGACTTCGAGGAAGACCGCGACTCGGGCCTGCCCCTGCCATCCGGGGCGCGGGTCGTCGAACTGCGGCTCGGAGCGCATCTGGTAGCCGGGTACGTAGACCCGTACCTCCTCGACCATCCGGTGGATGGACTCGGTGACGGCGTCGCGGTCGGCGTCGGCGGGGATGGCGCAGTACACCGTGTCGCGCATGATCATCGGGGGATCGACAGGGTTGAGGATGATGATCGCCTTGCCGCGTCCGGCGCCGCCGACGGTCTCGATCGCGTGGGAGGTGGTCTCGGTGAACTCGTCGATGTTGGCGCGGGTACCGGGGCCGGCCGAGCGGGAGGCGATCGAAGCGACGATCTCGGCGTACGTCACGGGCACGACTCGGGAGACGGCGGCCACGATGGGGATGGTGGCCTGGCCGCCGCAGGTGATCATGTTGACGTTCGGTGCCGCCCCGTGCTCGGTGAGGTTGACCACCGGGCAGACGAAGGGACCGGTCGCGGCGGGGGTCAGGTCGATGGCGGTGATCCCGGCCTCGGCGTAGCGGGCGGCGTTGGCCAGATGTGCCTTGGCGGATGTGGCCTCGAAGACCAGATCGGGCAGCTCCGGCCGGCTGAGCAGCCAGTCCACGCCTCCGGCGCTGGCTTCGACGCCGAGCTTCCCGGCACGGGCCAGGCCGTCGGAGGCGGGGTCGACCCCGACCATGTACCGGACGTCGATGTGCTCGTTGCGCAGCAACTTGACCATCAGGTCCGTGCCGATGTTGCCCGGCCCGACGATGGCGGCGGTGGCGGTCATGCGTCCTCCCCCTGCTTGGTGGTGTGACCGAATCGCGCGGTGACGGTGCCCAGCCCGCCGAAGGCCGCGGTCACGGAGTCACCGGCGGCCACCGGCACGGCGGCGCAGACAGAGCCGGGCAGGATGACATGGCCCGGCTCCAGGGTGACGCCGAGTCGGCCCACCGTATTGGCCAGCCACACCAGGGCGTTCAGCGGCGAGCCGAGTACGGCGCCGCCGGCTCCGGTGCCGACGACCTCGCCGCGGCGGGTCAGCACGCAGCCGGACAGCCGCAGATCGACCGCTCCCACAGGGACGGGGCGGCTGCCGAGCACCACGCCGCCCGCCGACGCGTTGTCCGCGACCGTGTCGATCAGGCCGATCTTCCAGTCCCGGATCCGGGAGTCGATGATCTCCAGGGCTGGGAGAACGTAGTCGACCGCCGACAGCGCCTGCGCGGCGTTCACCCCCGGGCCGGTCAGCGGCCGCTTGAGGACGAAGGCGATCTCCGGTTCGACCTTGGGGCTGATGAACTCGGCCAGTCCGATCGGCAGGCCCTCCAGATGGAACATGGACTCCATCAGGTGCCCGTAGTCGGGCTGGTCGACGCCGAGCTGGCGCTGCATGGCCGCCGAGGTGAGCCCGACCTTGTGTCCTTGGACGCGCTGCCCGTCCTCGGTCCAGGTGCGCACCTGCTCGCGCTGGACCGCGTAGGCGTCCTCGACGGTAAGCCCGGGGCGGGTCCGGCTGACCGGGTCGATCGGCTCGCGGGCGCGCCGTGCGGCGAGCAGTTCCTTGGCGACCACGAGGTGCGTGGCTTTGTCCATCTGCGGCTCTTTCCTCAGGTGATGGGCGGTCCCCTGGCAGCATGTTGCGGCGGGTCCCACCCGGCAACCCAAGTGATCCGCTGAGCGGATCAAGATCGATTCCTTTTCGACGCACACTTGTTCCGCTCAGCGGATCATCCGACTTGCCCGCTCTTCATCCCGAGAGGACAGTCCTCCCGTGACGTGACGCCCCACGGACCGCACGCTACGAAGGGAACGCCATCAGCGGACACCCCATGGGAGCCCCTTCAGCTCTCGCTCATGGAGGGGCTCGGGCCCCGCAGCTCACGGCTCACGGCCAGCCCCGCCGTGCGCACGGCGGGAGCCACCCGGCGCAGGTTCAGCCTCCCGCTCCAGCCCGAGATGGACATCGCCGCGACGGGCCGGCTGTCGGCCCCGAGGATCGCGGTCGCGACACACCCCACCCCGGGGCCGGTCTCCTCGTTCTCGTACGCGACTCCCGCTCCCCGGATCCGTTCCAGCTCACGCAGGAACAGGCCGGGCGCGGTGATGGTGCGCGGGCCCACCGGCGCAAGCCCATGAGCGCAGACCGCGTCGACTGTCTCCGCCTCACCGAAGGCGAGCAGTACCTTGCCCACGGCCGCGGCATGCGCGGGCAGTCGGCCGCCCACCCGCGATCCCATCCTCGGGGCGTCCTTGCTCCGCAGGATCTCGACGTAGACCACCTCGGTGCCGTCCAGCACGGCCAGATGCACCGTCTGCCGGGTCGCCTCGCGCAGATCGGCCATGTACGGCAGGGCGATCGCCCGCAGATTGCGGTGCCGGGACGCCAGCTCGCCGTACTCGAACAGGCGCGTTCCCATGTGCAGGAGCGCGCCGTCGTTCTCGTCACGCTCCAGGAACCCGTAGCCGACGAGGTCGCGCACCAGGCGGGAGGTCGTGGACTTCGGCAGTCCGGCCCGGCGGGCGATCTCCGACACCCGCAGCTCGGCGTGAAGCGCGTCGAAAGCCCCGAGCACGGCAGCTACCCGCGCGACACCGGAGTCAGGAATGTTCCGTTCAGCGGGACACATCGATGAAGCATGACGGGGGACCGGACAGCGTGCAAGTGTCTGCGTCGGCCTCGTCAGCGCAGGTAAGGACATCGCCGGCGCGCGACGCGGGTCAACCACCGGGCAGGAGGGCGGCCGTGTGGACCGCGGTGCGGCCCGGGGGCGCAGGCCACGGGCCGCGGTCGCTCGGAGCAGCCGGGCCTGTGTGCGTTTCGGACAGGCAAGGCATTCGAGTTCGTCACGGACCGCCTGGCCGGCACGAGCGGATGTCCCCCACCACCTGTCACGGCTGCTCCTGCTCACGCACCGGGATCATCCCCCTACCCACCCGACCCGCATGCCCGCACCGATGAAAGAGCTGCACATGTTCGACGCCACCGCCGAGAACGCCCCCGGGCGGACCATCCTCTTCCTCAACGGCCCCAACCTCAATCTGCTCGGCGTGCGCGAGCCCGACAAGTACGGTTCCACCACGCTGCGCGAGGTCGAGGAGACGGTGGCCAAGACTCTGTCCGCACACGGCCTGACCGCACGCTTCGTTCAGAGCAACCACGAAGGCGTGCTGGTCGACGCGATTCATGCCGCGCGCACCGAATGCGGCGCGATCGTCATCAACCCCGCCGCATTCACACACACCTCCGTCGCACTCCGGGACGCGATCGCCGCCGCCGCTCTGCCGACCATCGAACTCCACATCACCAACGTCCATAAGCGCGAGGAATTCAGGCACCACTCCTACATCTCGGCGGTCGCCGACGCCGTGATCGTCGGCGCCGGCACACACGGATACATCCTGGCCGCGCTGCACGTCGCGCATCTTCTCCTCGGCTGACTCACGCCCCTGTACATACCGGAAAGGTCATACGCGCCGGTCGACTGACTGGCAAGCCTGGAGCGCACGAGCGCCACTCGCGCTGGCGCTCTCGGAGTCCGGTCTGATATGTGAGGCTCGCGAGAGTTGTCTGAGCGCTTTCGACACGCTTGAGGCTTCGCCGTCGCCCCTCGGGCGCCAGTGGCTCGCCTACTACATCGCGCGAAGTGAGCGCGATCACGAGCAGGCCGTGGCACTTGTGCTTGCCGGAGTAGGTCTTCCGGTTCTCGGTCCCGGTGCGGCGGCGGGTGCGGATCAAAGAGCCGTCCAGCAGTACCATCCCGCCACCCGATCGGGCGATCTTCTTCAGCGCGCGGTCCAGGCGCGGGGCGCGGGCGGCCAGCAGGCCGACGACTTCCCGCACCCACCGTGACACCGTGGTGCGGTGTACCCCGTTCCCGCCGGCCAGGTCGCCGGGCCGCTGGTCACAGCGCAGCACGGCCAGCACGATGCCGACGATCTTCCCCGCGGGCAGGGCCCGCCACCGCGACCCGATCTTCTTCAGGTGGCCGCGGATGAGGTCGGCGAGCCAGTTCAAGGTGGCGCTCGACAGCGGCAGGCGGGCGGTGTAGACAAGACCGTCGAGGCCGTCGGCGAGACCGTTGTTTTTCTTCACACCAAACGCAACTGCCGCCGAGGGCCCTTCAGTTACGCACTGCGGCGTGCAGGGTCGGCATGGCTACAGGCGCGCGGTGAACTTCCCGTCGCCACGTTTGTGCAGCCAGCCGCGGTCCGCGAGCTTGACCAGCTTCGCCCGCAACGGCTCCAGCTTCCCGCGCACCTCCACCTGAAGGCCCAGCTCTTCGCCCACCGCCCGCACCTGCACCGGACCGTCGGCGGCCCGCACGATCGCCAGGATCCGGCGGTAGTCGCCGGGAAGCGCGGCCTCGTCAACGCTGTCGTCACGGTGCGGGACCAGCAGCACCGCACGCCCGCCAACCTCCGCCGACGCCGGTGCGACGGCAGCCCGCTCCCCAGCGATCTGCTCGCTCATCCGCGCCAGAACCCGCTCGGCGACCGCGAGTTCGTCCCGCTCGGCCCGCACCTGGTCCAGCTGCTTGACCAGCTGTTCTTCCAGCCCGTCCAGTTCCGCGCGGCGCGCGGCGATCCGTTCCAGTACCTCGGGGTCCACCATGACCGGGAGCGTAGGAGCATCGCGGGCTGGAACGGGCCAGAACCCACGAAGACCTCCCTGCCCGACGATCTACCCGGCAGACTGCCGCGCGCGACCAGCACCAGCACCCAGGCACGAAATCACACCAGGACCGTGACCTGACACTTCACGATGCACGCAACTCACTGGTCGACATCGGCCCGTGCCGCGCGGGCGGCGGCCCCGTAGCGGACCTCAGCGCCGGGCCAGTGCCAGCACACTCAGACCGAACATCAAGACACCCAGGGGGAGATGGACCGACGGGACGTGCGCGATGCCGAGCACGACCTGGACCGAGGCGAGTACGAGGAAACCTGAGGCGTGCCAGACAGGCCGGGGCGAGCCGCCGCCCGGCTTCCACGCCAGCACCGCCGCGAGCACGTACAGCATCGACGCCCCGTACATCACACGGGCTCCGACACTGTGCAGCGTTTCTCCGTAGGACGAGGTCAGCAGCAGTCCGGCGGAGACTGCCTGAAGGAAGATGGTCAGGGTCTGCAGGGCGATCGCGATCTGCAGGAACGAGGAGCTGCGCTGTGCGTTCGCCGTCGCCGTCACCTGAGTGGCCATGTCACAGTCCCCTTTTTCCGCCCTCGGGCAGTAGATCGATAAGGTCTCACCAGCCCGACGACGCGGGCCTGCGAAAGGTAAGGCGAGGGGGCGGCCGGAAGCATGGGGACTGTCGGGACCAGCACAGATGAGATAGCCGGCGAGCGACGCCAACTGATCAATGTCGCTTACCGGTTGCTCGGTTCGGTGACCGAGGCCGAGGACGCCGTACAGGACGCCTACGCACGCTGGTACGGGCTGCCACGAAGCAGACAGGAGGAGATCCTGTCTCCCGGCGCCTGGCTGACGACGGTGACCGGCCGCATCTGCCTGGACCTGCTCGGCTCGGCGCGGGCCCGCCGTGAACGCTATGTCGGCGCGTGGCTGCCCGAGCCGCTGCCCGACCGCACCGAGTGGGACCACGCGGGCGGCGCCGATCCCACCGGCCCTGCAGACCCCGTCGACCAGATCGTCCTGGACGAGTCGGTGGCCATGGCCTTCCTCGTCGTCCTGGAGTCGATGACGCCCGCCGAGCGGGTGGCGTTCGTCCTGCACGACGTCTTCCGGTACCCGTTCGCCGAGATCGCCGACGTTCTCGGCCGGACCCCTGCGGCCTGCAAGCAGCTGGCGGCCTCCGCCCGGCGGCGGGTGAGCGTCGCGCGCGCTCCGGTGACGGCGAGCGGCCAGGCGGACGTGGTGAGGCACGTCAAAGAGGCATGGGAGACCAAGGACATCGCGGCCCTCGTCGGTCTCCTCAACCCGGCCGCCGTGATGACCGCCGACGGCGGCGGCATGGTCGGCACCGTCCTGCGCCCGGTCGAGGGCGGCGCGCGCATCGCCCAGTACATGGTCGCCATTGCCGATAAGGCTCCGGGGCTCGAACTCCTGGAGCGGTCGGTCAACGGTGTGCCGGGCCTGGTGGCCCAGCGTGCCGGCGTCGTCATGACCGTAGCCTCGTTCGACGTCTCCGACGGGCGCGTCACCCGGATCTGGGTGGTCCGCAACCCGGAGAAGCTGCGGCCGTGGGCGCGGGAGGGCTAAGCGCTGTCCCGTAAATGATCTTTGACATGTCGGATGACATGCTTGCTTCTCCGTCACCCGGTGAGGGTGAGGTTGTGCAGGCGGGCGATGCCGAGCATGGCGTGGTGGACGCCGTCGCCTTTGAGGCGGCAGTCGCGGAGGATCTTCCAGGTCTTCATGCGGGCGAAGGTGTGCTCGACGCGTGCGCGGACCTTGCGGTGGGAGGCGTTGTGTTCCTCTTTCCAGGCCGGCAGTTCGGTCTGGCCGCGTTCGCGGCGGTGCGGGATGACCAGGCCGGTGCCGCGGTAGCCGCCGTCGGCGATCACCGTTGTGCGGCCGACGGCGGCCTTCGCTCCGGAGAGCTCCCATGCCTTGCAGTCGTTGCGGTTGCCGGGCAGCGGCCGGCCGACGGCGACGACCAGCCGGGTGTCGGCGTCGATGACGACCTGGTGATTGGTCGAGTACCGATAGTTCTTCGACTGCTCGGCGACCTGATGGTCGCGGGTGGGGACCAGGGTGCCGTCCACGATCAGCACCGTGTCCTTGCGGAACCGCTTGCGCTGTTGCAGAGCCAGCGAGGGCCCGAGGTGGTCGATGATGCGATCCGCTGCCGACTTCGAGATGCCGAAGAGCGGGGCGAGCTGCCGCAATGTCAGGTTCGTCCGCCAGTACGCGGCGACCAGCAGGACTCGGTCCTCCAGTGGCAGGCTCCATGGCCGTCCCTTGCGAACGGGGTCTGCGCCGTCGCGTCGTAACGCGGTGATCAGCTTGCCGAACTGACGCGGACTCAGTCCGCTGAACGGGGCTATCCAGGAAGGCTCCGACGCCGTGATCACACCAGTCACTGCGTGATCATTCCACTGCTTCAGGTGCTCCCTGCTCGAACGCGAGGCGGCAGCGTTCAACCTGCTCGGCTATCTGCTCCATGAACCAGCGCATGATCTCGTAGGGGATGACGTGCTCGTCGTGGCTGTGGATGTGGACGGTCGGCTCCAGGCTCGGGTCCTCGTCGGGTATTACCGCCACCACGAAGGCAGCTCCAGGCAGGTGGGTCTCTGCGTTGGGAATCTCAGCCCACGCGGCCGGCGCCGGGACCGCCTCGCTCAGTTCCACACACCAGGCGTCGTCCGGCAAGGCGTAGTGGAACTGGATGGCGTAGTGGCGGCCTGCATGAACGCGCAGCTCTGGCATGTCGGCAGGCTGCCACAGCTGCCACGTCGGAGTCTCGCGAGTATCCGCTCAGCACCTGGTGCCGCCGCCCCGCCGAAACCATTTGCGGGACAGCTCTTAGCTACTGTCTGTGCGCCTGCCAGGCGGCGCAGCCGGGTGCGGCGGAAGCCGAAGCTGTGGTTGAGGTGGCTGATGCGGGCTTCGATGCCGAGTCTTCAGTTCCGCATCCGGTGGCCGGCCAGTGAGCGCGGTCACTGGCTCGACCGAGGGCACAAGGTGTGGTGCGTCGGGCGGGTTCCCGCGGGGGACTTGGTGGTCGACTACGAACACGAGCACTGGTAGATCACCCCCGCTGTGACCTTGCGCATTACGTTCGAGCGCTCCTGAGGAGAGCGCAGTTCGGGCGCCGTTGCGGCGTAGGTGGCGGCATGGTCGCACTGGTGGTCGGCGGATCAGCTGCTGCGGCGGCTGATTCCGCAGGAGCATTCCGTGCGGGGGAGTTGCACAGTCCACACCTCGCGCGTCCGCTCCGGCGGCCGTGTGGCACTCGGTCCACCCTCCTGACCAAAATACGCAAACATACACAATATGTATCCTGGGTTCATGTCTGATGGCACGTCCGAGCCCATCCCCAGAATCGATCCCACCGTGTGGCCGAGTGGGGAGGGGTGTGTGGAGTGCTTGGCGGGCGAAGGGCCCGGATGGTGGTTGCACCTGCGGCGCTGCGCCGCCTGCGGGCATATCGGATGCTGCGATTCCTCACCCTCCCAGCACGGCACCAAGCACGCGCGTGACGCCGGGCACCCCGTCTTGACCAGCTTCGAACCCGGAGAGAGCTGGTTTTGGAATGTCGAGACCGAGACGTTCTGCGAGGGGCCGCAACTGCTGCCGCCCACCTCCCGCCCGGAATCGCAGCCGGTGCCTGGCCCCAAGGGCAAGGTGCCTGTGGACTGGCAGCGGCGCCTGCACTGAAAGCCCTGTAGGCGAACGGGAACGGCCGGACCGGATCAGTTCAAGTCGCGAGTTGTGGCCGGGTCAAAAGCCGGGCGAGCCCGCGCCAAGTCGGGATCAGGCGGGAGGAGCCGCCAGGTGCTGGTCCGTTATCCCTCCAGGGCAGGCCAGCCCGGCCACGTCCCAGTCGGCGCGCCCCGCTCCGGCCCGGTAGGCGCTGTCGTAGAAGGCGAGCACGGCGGCGCAGGGGTCTGCTTCGGCGCGGGCATCGTCGTAGCGGAGCACGGCCAGATGACTGCCGCTGCGCGCCACCCACCGGGCGGACCCTGGCACGAGCGGTTCCTCTGCCAGCCCCGGGGGTTCCGGAGCGGTGTAGGAGTAGAAGGCCGGCTCGGGGAACGTGTCGTCCCCGAACCAGAAACCGAAGCTGATCACCTCATGGGAGTACGCCTCGCGGGTGACCGGGTCGGCCTCCGCCGGCTGTTCAACGTGCTGTCCGGAGAACCTGCTGTAGGCAATGTCAAAGGTGTGCCAGAAGTGGTGCACAGGGCTGCCCTTTCCCGAGAAGCCCGCCGCGAACTCCTCCAGCACCAGAGCCACCTGGCTGAGGACTCGCCAATAGCGGTTGACCTGCACGGGATCGTAGGCCGCGTGTTCGGTGTCCTCGGAGAACGGCCGGGCTGCGTCCGGCAAGTCGAACGGGTGGGGGACTGGGATGTCCACCCGGACACCCAGCACAGCCAGAGCGTCCAGGGTCGCGCGGTGGAAGGACGCCACGGACCGGCCGGAGAGAGGAAAGGACACCTCTGTACCGTCCAGCGAAGTAGCCACCAGCTGGTGGCCGACGAAGTCGAAGTCGATGGTGAACGGATTATCCTCGGCCCGCCCCATCGGACGCGTGGTGATGCCACGTCCGGTGAGGTGGAAGGGCACATTCCACCAGTGGTTGCGCCGAACGCTGGCGGCGAGCCGGATCTTGCCGACGACCTGCGCGAACCGGTGCAGCGTCTCCTTGCAGTCCCGCCATTCGGCGAGCGGAATCGGCGGGAAGAGCTCCATGAGCTTTCCTTCCTGCTCGGAGGCTCCGGCTGAGCGCGGATGCCGGCGGACCCCTCCATGGTGGCTGACCTCGCCGCGTACGGCACGCCGCCAGGTACGGACCACCGTTCACGGCACGTCGCCGTAAAGCCCGCTTCAACGACCGCCAGGACTCCCGGCGCGAGGACCTGGCCGAGGGTGAGCGGGCCCGATCGAGTTCGCGGAGTGGGAACGCACCGCCGAAGCCGCGCACCGCCGAAGCCGCGGGCCGCCGAAGCCTGCCGACGCAGTGGAGGTACGCCCCCAGACCGCAGTTGAAGGCCTTCGCCAGTAGGTGACCAAGCTCCTTTGGTTAGGCGTTCAGTGTCGCCACCTCGGTCTGCGGCAATTGGCCAGTGCTGCCGCTGCCTGGGGCCCGAAGCCGGTAGCGGAGAAACAGATATGAATCCCGTCGCCGGATGCTGATCAGGTCCGTCCACTCTGGCCGGTTCGGCAGGAGTTCGAGCCCCTCGATCAGCCCTGGGCGGGCGGTGTCGGTACGGCCGGCGAGTACTGGGGATGTCGTGACGAACAGCTCGTCCAGCAGGCCCTCACCGAGCAGGTTACCGATGAGGTGCGGCCCGCCCTCGGTGAGCACCGCGGTGTGCCCGTGGGCATGGAGACCCGCGAGTACATCGGCCATGCGGAGGGTGGGTCCTTCGCCTGCGATGAGTACCGTGCATGCCGCTGGGAGGCGTCCCTCCAGTTTGCGGGCGCCGTCCAGGGTGGTGGTCACGAGCGCGCCCGACTCCAGCGCTGGGTGCTGGGTGGGTAGGTCGCCGCTCGCGGTGACGACGACCAGTTCCGGTTGGGCGGTGCGGCGCAGGCTGCGTCGTAGCGCGGCGAAGTCGGGGGCGGCTTGTGGGCAGACGTGGTCGGGTGTCCAGAGATGGCGGGGTGTGGCCCGGAGCGTGCCGGCCCCGATGAGTACGGCGTCGGCGCATGCGCGCAGCAGTCCCATGACGAAGCGGTCCGCCGGTTCACGCCCGCTGATCGCCGAGCCGGAGGAGGGGTATTCGGGACCGAGTGCTACCACTCCGTCGATGGAGCTGACGAAGTTCGCGTACACGCACGGCAGGATGAACCCCAGATCGCCGCCGTAGGCCGTGGCGAGCGCCGGAGGCAGACCGAAACGGGGCTGCCCGGTCTCCTCGTACAACAACTCCAGCGGCTCCAGCAAGCCTGTCTGTGTTCCGCCGACGGGGTGCCCGGCGCTGTGCTCAGCCATGGCCGGCCAGGCCCCGCCCGCCGCACAGCGTGAAGAATTCAGCACGAAGTTGCGGATCCTCGTCGTAGGTGCCCCGCCAGTGGGTGGTACGCGTGCTGGACTCGATCTCCCGTACGCCGCGCATCTGCGTGCACAGATGCACCGCTTCCAAGTGGACCGCGACGCCGTGGGGCAGAAGGATCTGCTGCAATGATTCGGCGAGCTGGCGTCCGATGCGTTCCTGCATCGAGAACCGGCGGGCGAACAGCCGCACCAGCCTCGTCAGCTTGGACAGCCCGACGATGTGCTCATGCGCGATGTAGCCGACGTACGCCTTCCCGAAGAACGGCAGGCCGTGGTGCTCACAGAGGGCGAAGAACGGGATCGGCCCTTCGACGATCTGGCTGATCCGGCAGTCCGACCCGCCATGGCATTCGGTCTCGAAGGCGGTGACCAACTTCTCGTCGCCTTCGTATCCGCTGGTCGCGTCGAAGAGCGCACGCAGGAAGCGGCGGGGAGTGTCCACCGTGGCCTCTGACCCGACGGCCAGGCCCAGTGCCCCGAAGATCTCCCTCACGTAACCCTCGAACCGCTGCCACTCCTCGGGGGTGATCTGCCGCGGAGACACGGCCGCCCACTCCACCTCGTCCGTGAGGGGTACGAGCCGTTCGCCCACCATCCCCACGACGGGCGGGGGACCATGCGTCTGCGTGAATTGCTCGTTCATATGCGGCCTCAAGACGCGACGAACATCCCGTGGAGTCGGTTTCTCCTATTATCGCCCTGTATGTGCGGGAGTGCCGAGCGAGTTCACGACGTGTCCTGCGGCGACAACACTGAGTCGCCGCTCAGGGCCTCGGCCCCTGCGGGGCGACTGGCACAAGGCCGAAGACCTCCTGCAGGAGGCCACCGCCCTGGCCTGGAAACACTTCAACGCCGAGATCACCGACGCCGACTCCATGCGCCCCTGGATGTTCAGTCGTACGCAACCTGGTCATCGACCACCACCGGGCCCGCGGCCTCCGCCCGCCCGAGACCCACATGGCTACACCGTCCAGCAGACCTCCGAACACCTCGGCACAGCGCCTGGCGTCAGTGCGAGACGGTCTGCGGGGCGGCGGGGACGGTCGCGAGCCGGTAGGCGTTCTCGTGGGTGATCACGCGACCGGCGGTGGGCGGCGCGAAGTGAGTGCCTAGCACCAGGGTGTCCGTGCCGGCGAGGGAGCCGAGCAGCTTGCGGCGCGAGGCCTCGGACTGCTCCGGGTCGATGTCGACGCACGCGCCGATGGCGGGGTGGGCGAGCTGGACCGGGTGATGGATGCAGTCGCCGGTGATCAGCGCCGTCTCATCCTGGCTGGTCAGCTCGACGGCGATGTGGCCGGGGGTGTGGCCGGGCGTGGGCAGCAGGCGCAGGCCCGGGGCGACCTCGACCCCTTGGGCCGGGACGTCGACGAGGTCGAGCACCCCCGCCTCCTCGACCGGGATCACGGAGTCGCGGAACATCTGCTTGCGCGCCTCCTCCATGTCGTACGTGGCCCAGAACTCCCGCTCGATGCGGGAGGTGACGTAGCGGGCGTTAGGGAAGGTGGGGACCCACTCGCCGTTCACTTCCCGCGTGTTCCAGCCGACGTGGTCGGCATGCAGGTGGGTGAGGATCACCAGGTCGACGGAGCCCGGGGAGAAGCCGGCGGCGGCGAGGCGCTCCAGGAAGTCGGTCTGCAGGTTGTGCCAGGCGGGGTTGGCCCGCTCCTTGCCGTTGCCGATGCCGGTGTCGACCAGGACGCGCAGCCCGCCCACGACGAACGCGAAGCTGTGGCTGTCGATGTGCAGGATGCCCTCGTGGTCGGCGAAGTCGGGGCGCAGCCAGTCCTGTTGCATGACCACGTCCGTGGTGGCGTCCGGCAGCAGCCAGGGTCCGGTCGCGGGCGGCAGGAGGACCTCGTCGACGCGGTGGACGGTGACCTCGCCGACGGTCCAGGAGGGGATGACGGTGGTCTCGTTGGCCGGTGAAGCGTTCATGGTCCGTCGTTTCCTTTGTTCTTCAGCGGTTTTCAGTGGAGGTGGTCGTCTGTGGTGTGAAGTGCCTTGCGTCGTGACGCGGTGAGTGCTGCCACCGCCGCGACAGCGAGGAGGGCGGCGGCCACGGCGTAGGCGTGGGAGGCGGTCCGCAGTCCGAAGTTCTGGGTGGCGGCGCCCGCGGCGATGGCGGGCAGGCTCATGGACAGGTAGCTGAGCACGTAGTAAGCGGCCAGGGTCGCGGCGCGGTCGCGTTCGTCGAGCGAGGCGAGCATCACGCGCAGCGCGCCTTGGGAGACGGCGCCGAAGGCGATGCCGGCCAGGGCCGCGCCGCCGTAGACGGCGGGCAGACCGGCGCCGTGCAGACCGAGCAGGCTCAGGGCCGCGGAGGGGATGACGGCCAGGGCCCCGCCGGTGGCGGCGAGCGGCGCCGTCCGCCGCAACGTCCACACGGTGAGCGCGGCCGCGGCACTGACGGTGAAGAAGACCATGCCGCCGACCGGGTGCGGGGCGTGGGGGGCCACGAGGTGCACGAGCGCCGGCCCGAGGGAGGAGTAGAAGCCGCCCAGTGCCCAGATGGCGACGACCCCGGCGCCGGCCGCCAGCAGGGCGCGGCGGGCCGAGGGCGGCACGGCGAGCTGCGGCCGCAGGGAGCGCAGCGCGCCGGCGTGCGGGTGGGCCGTCTCCGGGGTGAAGGTGACCGCGATCGCCTGGGCGGCGAACAGTGCCGTCAGCAGTACGTACACGGTGACCGTGGGGGCGGGGGCGAAACGGACGAGGAGGGTGGAGGCCAGTACGCCGGCGGCCATGCCGGCGACCGGGGCGATGCTGTTGGCCAGGGCGGACCGGCCGGGACGCCGGGGGTCCTCGAGGTCGAGGAGGGCGGCGCCCGCGGCGCTGGTGGCCGCGCCCGTGGCAGCCCCTTGCAGGATTCGGGCGGCGATGAGCGGCCCGGCGCCGTCCGCCGAGGCCAGGAGCAGCATGGAGGCTGCCTCCAGGACCAAGGCGCTCACCAGGACGGGGCGCCGTCCCAGGTGGTCGGAGAGCGCTCCGACGGTGAGCAGGGCCACCAGCAGCGTCAGGGAGTAGGCGCTGAAGACCACCGTGATGGTCAGGGCGGTCAGGCCCCACTGGTCCTGGTAGACGGGGTACAGCGGCGTCGGCGCGCTGGAGGCGGCCAGGAGCGCGACCAGGATCGATGTGTCGAGGGTGAAGGAAGCCGCGCGGTTCGCCGTGCAGGTGCGGGCGGCGTAGTAGGGGCATCGCGCGGTTGCGTCTGAGGTGACGCCGGACATGGGACTCCTCTCACTAAACGCAATCGGTTTGCTTTAAGGCACCGTAGGCCCCTAGTGTGAGTTAAAGCAAACCGTTAGCTTTTGGTGCAGAGGGCTTGCTCCGTAGCTTCATCTCGATCAGGAGAGAACGTTCATGTCCGCCGCTGAACTCACGCCACCGGAGGCGGCCCTCTGGGCCGACCGTGCCGGGCTCCCGCTGTCGGCCGACCGGCATGCCGCGGTGGCCGCCACCGCCAACCACATCCACGCCGTCGTCGCGGTCCTGCGGGAGCTGGACTTCGGGGACACCCCGCCTGCCGCCGCCTACCACGCGGGAGAGGAGAAGAACGATGCAGCCGTATGAACTGACCCTCGCCGCAGCCGCCGACGCGATCCGGGCCCGGAAGATGTCCCCTGTCGAGCTGGTCGACTCCGTCCTCGACCGCGTCGAGAAGGTCGAGCCGCATCTGGGGGCCTACGTCACCGTCACCGCGGAGGAGGCCCGCCGGGCGGCCCGCGAGGCCGAGCACGACGTCGCGGCCGGCCGCTTGCACGGCCCGCTGCACGGCATCCCCATGGGACTGAAGGACCTGATCGACATCGCCGGCGCGGCCACCACGGCCAGCTCCCGGGTCCGCGCGGGCCACCGAGCGGAGGCCGACAGCACGGTCGCCGCCCGTCTGACCGCAGCCGGCGCGGTCCTGGTCGGCAAGACACACACCCATGAGTTCGCCTACGGTCTGACCACCCCGCAGACCAACAACGCCTGGGACCGCAACCGGGTCGCCGGCGGCTCCAGCGGCGGATCCGCCGTTGCCGTCGCCGGGGGTGCCGCGACGTTCGCGCTGGGCACCGACACCGGCGGTTCGATCCGGGTGCCCTCCGCGCTCAACGGGGTCGTCGGCCTCAAGCCGACCTACGGCCTCGTGCCTCGCCACGGCGTCACGTCCCTGTCCTGGTCGCTGGACCACGTTGGCCCGATCACCCGCACCGTCGAGGACGCGGCCCTGGTCCTGACCGTCCTGGTCGACCACGACCCCCGCGACCCCGCCTCCGTGGCCAACTCCGTCACGGACTACCGGCCGGCCGCGGGTACGGATCTGACGGGGCTGCGCGTCGGCGTGCCGCGCAACTACTACTTCGACCACGTCGACCCGGAGGTCGAGGCCGCGGTCCGGCGCGCCATCGGCCACCTCGAAGGCCTAGGGGTCCGCCTCGTCGAGGTCGAGATTCCGTTGACCCGCTACATCCAGGCCACCCAGTGGGGCCTGATGGTGCCGGAGGCCACCGCCTACCACGAGCGCTCCCTGCGTACGGTCCCCGAGCTGTACCAGACGGACGTGCGCATCCTTCTCGAAGCCGGCGAGCTGATGCCGGCCGGGGACTACCTGCGCGCCCAGCGCTCCCGAACTCTCATGCGGCAGGCCTGGGCGCGCCTGCTGAAGGAGGTCGACGTGATCGCCGCCCCGACGGTCCCGGCGACCGCGGTGAAGGCCGACCAGGACATTCTTACCTGGCCGGACGGCACCGCCGAGGGTGTCTCCGACGCCTACGTACGCCTCTCTGCCCCCGCCAACATCACCGGCGTGCCCTCACTGTCAGTGCCCGTCGGCCACGACACGGCGGGTCTGCCGATCGGCATGCAGCTGCTCGGCCGCCCCCTCGGGGAGCCGGTGCTGCTGCGGGTCGGCCACGCCTACGAGCAGACCCAGCCCGCGCGTCGGCTGGCGGCGGTGTGACGAACCGACCAAGTGGCCCCGGCCGGACAGGGCCGGACAGGGCCGGACGGGATCGGGGGTGAGCACTTGAAGCAATATATTTGCTTTAAGGTGGTTCCATGAGCCGAAGGACAATGGTGCGCCCCGGTGGGCGCAGCGCCAGGGTGCAGGCGTCGGTACACGCCGCCGTTCGCGAACTCGAGTCGGAGGTGGGCCGCGAAGCGCTCACGGTTCCCCTGGTGGCCGCCCGCGCCGGAGTCACCCCGTCCACGATCTACCGCCGTTGGGGCGACCTGCAGGAACTGCTGTCGGACGTGGCGGTTGAGCGCCTGCGGCCCGAGACGGCGCCGGAGGACAAGGGAAGCCTGAGGTCCGATCTCGAGGCCTGGGCCGAGCAGTTCCTCGAGGAGATGGCTGCCACCTCGGGCCGCGCCTACATCCGCGATGCCCTGCTCGGCGACCCGGACGGCAGTAACGCCGGCCAGTGCTCGGACTACGCGGCCGAGCAGATCGACGTCATTCTCGACCGCGCGGCCGGCCGCGCGGAGGACATACCCGACGTCGAGACGGTCCTCGACCGCGTCGTTGCCCCCATGATGTACCGCATCCTCTTCCGCCCGGACGGGCTCGACACCGCGTACGCGCGTCAGCTGGTGGCAGGGCTCGTCGGGTCGACCGACCGCTGACCGACCGCCGACCGAACGCCTCCGCGAGCGGGCTCTTCCGCCCCCGAGCCGGACTGTTGTGCCCCTCGCAGCCGTGGCCTCAACACCACCGCCAGGGGCCGGACGGTTCCGCCCGGAACGCCGTCCTTGGCTCGCTACGGGCGTCTCGCCCCGGGTGTTGAGGAGGATCGGATGCCGCGTGAAGCCGACATCCTGGCCCTGCCCCAGACGGTCGCCACGCGCGCGGGCCCGGCGGGAGGAGACCCTCGACGAGACGGTGCCGGCGAAGTCGGACGGCTCCAACCTGCTGATCGCGACCTGGAACCTGCGGGTGTTCTCCGACCTGACCAAAGCCTGGAGCACACCGGAGGGCGCTTCACTCAAGCGGAACTTCACCGACCTGCACTTGATCGCTGCGGTGATCCGCCGGTTCGACGTCGTCGCGCTGCAGGAGGTACGCGGCAATCTGCGGGCCCTGCGCTAGCTGCGGAAAGTCCTGGGGGAGGACTGGGCGTTCATCCTCACCGACGTGACGACCAGGGCTTCGGCGTAGTCGCGTGACGTCCGTTTCGTGATCATGTGAGCCCGAGGAGGGCGAGCGGTCGGCTGGCGTCGCGGGCGTTGTGCCGGAGGCCGGCGATCTTGCCGTCGACCGCCACTGTGTGCAGCTGACCGTCGGCCCCAGCGCGCCGGTCGGCCAGCCAGCACCCCACTGCCCGGTCCAACGTCGTCGTCGATGCGGCCCAGAGTCCGCCGCACCGTCGCCTCCGGCGGCAGGCACCGCTTCGGGGACAGCGGATCGGGCCGTACGCCAAGGCGCTCCAGGACGGACGGCGGGGCGTCGGCGATGATGCATCGCTAGGCACGGTCTTCCACTCGGATCACGGGGCGTCGAGAACTCCATGATCTTGGAAGCCCGTGCCTGTCACGTTCCCAGAACCCGTCGAACTGTCAGATTGTCACGAATCGGGCGTCAAGCGACTACGGCGGAGCCCTGGCTGGCCGCCCAAAGATGAACCCCCGCCCTTCCGATGGAAGGACGGGGGATTGCGGTGGGGAGGTCACGTTCGCAGGTCGCGATTGTCGACCAGGACGGTGCGGTGCAGGTCAACCGGAATCTACCCAACCGGGTCGGGACGGTGCTGCGATGATCGGCGATCCACGTCCATGCGGTCCACGTGCCGTGTCACGGCCGGTGGTGCCAGGCGTTTTCACGCCCGCCCTGGGGCACGTCATCCGCCCGCGGCGTCCTCGGCCTCCCAGCGCAGCAGGTCGCCCGGCTGGCACTTGAGCACCTCGCAGAGCGCCGCGAGCGTCGCGAAGCGCACCGCCTTGGCGCGGCCGTTCTTGAGTACCGCCAGGTTGGCCGGCGTGATCCCTACGCGGTCCGCGAGCTCGCCGACGGACATCTTCCGCCTGGCCAGCATCACGTCGATGTCGACGGCGATCGGCATCAGATCACCTCGTCCAACTCGGCCTGCATCTGCGCCGCTTCGACATCGCGCGCGACGGCCTGGGCGAGCAGCATCCGCAACACGAGCACGATGAGCGCGACCCCCAGGATGGCCACGCCAACCCCGCCCATGATGACGGTGACGCCCGGGTCGTCCCGCTGGCCCGGCGCGTTGATGACCGTGACCGCGAACCACAAGAGGGCAGCCGCCACGATCGCGCCGATCACGGCGTCCACGTACCGGAAGGCGGCGTGGGAGAACACGGTTCCGCGTCGCACCATCGTCACCAGCCGCCATACGCAGACCAGCGCTACCTGGGCCGACATCATGCCCAGGATCGTGATGACGCGCAGCGGGGTCAGCGGGAGCGACCCGTCCTCCGGGTCGCTCCCGCTGACCAATGTCCACACCATCAATGCCTGCACGAACACGGTGCCGGCGAGCACCACCACGAGCACGGCGCACAGCGCCCGCACTGCCAGCTTTCCCATGGCCCACCCTTCCATCGAATTACGATGGGAATCTATCGAACTTCGATAGGTGAAGCAAGGGTCGGGACGGAGGGTGGGCGGCGGTTTCGCACCGTGGCGGGACGCCGCCGCCCCCCTCCCACGGCATGGCGTTCGCGCGAACCGTCTTGATCTTGTCGAAGTCGGCCTCGCTTGAGCGCAAATCGGACGCCACCCGACTACGCCGAAGCCCTGACGTGACGGCTGACCTGAACCGCCGGTTCGCGCGGACCCCGTACGCGGTCAGTTTCCCTTCCCAGGGCCATACGTTCACCCTGGTCACTCTGCATGTCCTGTACGGCGAGGAACCTGCGGACCGAGTGCCGGAGCTGCGGGCCACCGCGAAGTGGCTCGCCGGCTGGGCGGAGCGGGAATTCGGCTGGGACCATAACCTCATCGCGCTGGGCGACTTCAACATTGACTGTGCCGGTGACCCGCTGTTCGCGGCGTTCACCGCCACCGGCCTCGTCCCCGCACCGCAGCTGGCCGTGCTGCCGAGGACCACTTTCGATGACCCCGGTGCGGAGCACTTCTACGACCAGATCGCCTGGTTCACCGAGGGCCAGGCAGAGTCTGAACCGAGTTGTCCTGGCGCATGTCCGACCCCTACCCGCAGTGGATCGAATTCGCGAACCTCACACACTGACCCCAGGGCAGCGCGTGCAGCGAGCCGAAATCGATGAGTGATGCCGTTCGGCCGAGGCGCCGGGCGACTCAGAGTTGGCAGCGTGCCTTGTCACCGGGTGTTTTCAGGCGGATGAGGTAGTTGGCGACGGCATCGTTGATGCAGGAGTTGCGGGCGAGGACCGCGCCGTGCTGGCTTCCCTCGACGGTCAGCAGGCTGCCGCCGAGAGTCTTGGCGAGGCTGATGCCGCCCTCGTGAGGCGTCACTCCGTCGCCGGTGGTGGAGACCGTCAGCGTGTCCGGCAGACCCTCGATGTCGGTCGCGTACGGATAGCCGAGCGTGGGCTGGACGGGCCATTGCTCGCAGCCGTCTCGCACGTCGGTGACGGGCCGGCCTGTGTCGGTGTACGGTGCGGCCTCGACGAAGGCGCGTTTCATCGCCGTCTCCTCGTCCGGGCTGTGCCGTTCCTCGTCGAGGCAGTTGATCGCGAGTGTGGCCTCGACCGAGTTCGAGTACGTTCCGTCTGCCGTCCGCTCGTGAATGATGTCTCGGAGGGCGAGCAACGTGTCTCCGCGACCGTCTCGCAGGCCGGCGATCCCTGCGATGATCGTCGGCCACATCACCTTGGAGTACAGCCCGGAGGTGACACCGCCGACCGCTTTCACCCAGGTCAGTTCGCGCCCCTTGCCGGCCGGGATCGGCTTGTCGATCAGCGGCTGGGCAAGTTTCTGGAAGACCTCGGTGGCCCGCTTCGGATCCGCGCCGAGCGGGCAGTCCGGCTCGGCCGAGCAGAAGGCCGCCATCTGCTCGAACGACCGCTGCAGGCCCTTGGCCTGCTGTACGCGTCGTTCGTGGCTGCCCTTCTAGGGGTCCATCGCGCCGTCGAGCACGAGCGCGCGCACCTTCGCCGGGAACATCTCGGCATAGACCGCACCCAGCCGGGTGCCGTAGCTCGTGCCGGCGAACGTGAGCCCGTCGTCTCCGAGCACCTCGCGC
The DNA here is from genome assembly GCF_005786655.1 of Streptomyces montanus. Lineage (NCBI taxonomy): Bacteria > Bacillati > Actinomycetota > Actinomycetes > Kitasatosporales > Streptomycetaceae > Streptomyces > Streptomyces montanus. The sequence goes on along the minus strand of NZ_VBZC01000021.1, from coordinate 113,677 downwards.
AAGACATCCATGTCTCGTGCGACATCCCGAGTGCCGACGTGCGCAAGCGTGTCCTCCCCGCCGGAGCGCTCGGCACACTGCTTGTACAGCTGCTTTGTCTCTTGCCCGGTCCAATCGTCCGTGCCGGAGTCGAACGAGGCGATCATCGCGTCATTTTCGCGTTCGGCGTCGGTGTAGCAGTCGAGCGTCGGCGTCGAGTCCCCGACACCGCGCGGATCGAAGCCGACGAGATCGAACGACTCCGTGATCGGGCTCGACGCCCAGGCTTGTGCCGCCTGCGGCGCGAAGCTCGTCCCCGGGAAGCCGGGCCCGCCCGGATTGAGCACCAGCGAACCGACAGGCTTCTCTCCCCGCGCAGCGACGCGGAGCACGGCGATCTGAGCCATCTCACCGTCAGGCTCTTCGTAGTTCAGCGGAACTTCCAGGCGAGCGCACTCGTACTCGACCTTGGGCCAAGGTTTCTTCGGTTTCGCTGCACCAGGCGATGGTGGCGGCTCGCAGACGTCGAACGTCATCTCCTGGTTGTAGAACCGGTCGAGCGCACGAGCGGCGCCGTCCTCGGCCTCTTCTCCCGGCCTGCAGGCGGCGAGCAACGTCAGGGTCACGACGGCGGCGACAGCCGCCCGCAGTCGTCGAGGTGTTCGCATGGATCTCCTGGTCTTCGAATGTCTCGCGCCTGACGCTCGCGTTCACGAACGAGCAGGCGTTCTCACATGAGGTCAGCCGGTCACGCCGACTTTCTCCAGCAGCCGGACGCGAACCTGCGCATCAGCGGGGGACACCACGGGCAGCACAGCCTCCGTCGACTTCGCGCCCGCGGATGCCCGCACGCGCGACGCGACGTCCACATCATCGGCCGTAACGGCACGACCGTCGGGCAGCCGGTCGCCCGGGGCCAGGTCGAGCAGCACACCCCGGGTCAAGATGCCGTCGGCGTACGCCTCCGCAGCGCCGTGGCGCACCCCTGCGGGGCCGGAGCTCTCCGTCTGCGAGCGCGGCGCGACCTGGCCCCCGGCGAGACCGACACAAGCCCTACTCAGCGGGCCCCCGAGATCCAGACAGACCTAACGGTGTTCTACGAGTACTCCAGTCAGAAATCGTTGCCTGAACCGGTCGGCTTTGTTGTTCCGGGCATGGAGGGGATGGACGAAGCCGGTTTGCGGGCTGGGCAGTTGGAGTCGGTTGGCTTGCCTCCCCGGGGGAGGAACGCGCACGGGCCAGGGCTCACGGCCCTTGCCCGCGTCGCGTCGTCACGCCCCGGCAGCGTCGTCCTCCGAAAGCAATGCGTGAACGCGTCGCAGGACGTCGAGCTGGGCCTCGTTGTAGAACTCGGCCAATGCCTGCACGACCACCGACTGGGTGATCGCCCCTCCCCGGCGGGAGGAGGCTTGCAGGTCACGCAGGAACGGGTGGTCCTTCTGCTGTTTGCGGACTTCGGGCGCGAGGCGTTGCCCGAGCTGCCGCCGCACGTCCTCGGGCGCGTCCGCGGGGAGGGCCTCGAACTGCGCTGCGACGTCGCTGCGAGGCGCTGAGAGCTGCTCCTGGATCGCGGACATCGCCGAGGGAGTGAGAATGCTGGAGTACGCCAGCAGGAGGGATCGCTGCGCCTTCGGCAGGTCGTCGACGAGTGTCTTGAAGCCCGTCGGCAGGTCGATCGAGGCCCGATTGTCCAGGATCGCCGCCAGTTCCCGTCGCACCCGCTGCTGGCGTTCGATGCTCGCCGCGAGTTCTGCGTCCAGGGCACGCAGGATCTGCTCCCCCCTCTCGTCGGCGGCCTCGACCGAGGGGATGTCCGACAGCGGCAAGCCGAGGTCGACCAGCCTGCGGATGCGCAGCAGGCGGACCAGGTGCTTGACGCCGTACTGCTTGTAGCCGTTGGCCGCTCGTTCCGGCTCGTCCAGCAAGCCGGTCTTGTGATAATGCCGGACGGTTTTCAGTGTCGTGCCGGCGAGTTCGGCCAACTGACTTGTGCTCCACGCCACCGGCAGGCCCTTTCCTGGAGTGCTCCGTTCCTCGTCGCCGTCGCCGTCGCCGTCGCCGTCGCCGTCGGTGTCCTGCCGGTCGGCGAGAGTGTCTCCGGCAGGCGATCCATTCAAGACCATGCCCCTGGGGCATGGTCAACCCTCGACCGCGCCGGTCCCTTCACCCCAGCGAGACGGTGTTGACCATGCCCTTGGGGCACGGAGTGCGATGGGTGGAGACCACAGCCGCGAGACACGAAAGCGTTGCTCACCACCGGACAGCGCCCGTCACAGGTCTCACCTGCGCGGCCGGGCCGAGCAAGCAACCGGAGCGAAAGTATGATCAAAGAGTGGCGGCGGCGTCGGGCCGTGCAGCGGGTCAAGCCCGGAGACGGGCGAGCGCTGAAGCGTTTCCGCTGGTGGCAGTTGCCTTTCCGTGCGCTGTTCTATCTTCGGCTGACGAGCGACGACGGCAGGCACACGGTCTACGCGGTCGACGTCAGGCACTGGCAGAACCACTCGTCCGACAACCTCAAGGCCCACCTGTACCGCGACGGCAGGCAGCACGCCATGTCCAAACTCCCCGCCGCCTTCCCCGTCCCGGGCGGCACCGTCGAGGTGAGGATGAGCGCTTTCGGCGTCAAGCGCTGCCACTACGTCACCGCCAAAGGTCCCGAGTACCAGCTCGTCCCAGACCCCCACTCCGCCGAGGGACGCCGCGCGCGCCTCGAACGCGAGCACCCCGCACTGAGCCGCATGATCGGTCTCCTCTCTCTGTGCGTGCTCGTCGCCGCCCTGGCCATCCTCATCCCGCAAATCGCCGAACAGCTCACCAAGTCCGAGGGCATCGCTCAGCACACCGGGACCTTCACCTCGCCCATCGATCTGCCGAAGTGGGGCAACATCGCGGTCGGCTTCGCCACGGTGGCAGCGAGCACCGAGCGGGCATTGCGGCTGCGGTACAGCTGGCTGCTCGACGGCGGAGCAGGATGAACGCGCCCTTTTTCCCCGGCCGTTGGGAGACTCAAGGATCGTCGGCCGGAGACGCCAGCGGGACAATTGCCGCTGGACTGCTCCGTACCCAGCCTCGAAGCACCCTCCGGAGTGAACGCCCCGTCCCCTCGCAAAGCGACATTCCTCGCCGCCTCAGACCGACACAGCCCGTCAGCGGAACCTCGCCATACGAGACATGACCAGCGCGGGACACACCGACCGCTCAAACAAGCAGGGCGTGGAAGGAATGGTCGCCAAAGGGCTCGGCATCGCGTACATACCCGGCCGCACCCGCCGGCTGAAGATCCGAAACAGGATGAATTGCATTGGCTGCTTGATGCGTTTGATACAACGACGGGCATGGTCGCACGGGCGCATCTGGACACTTGGGCGACCGACAGGCCAACGCTGCGCTCCCGTTCGGCCATTCGGAGACACGGCCGGCTCGGCCGGCCCCACGGCTGGGTCAGCCCGGCTTGACCGCCAGCGTTGCAAAATAGTTCGACATGTATTGAGCGGATGCGTTGGATTGGTGCGGCGCTTCCGCGAAGCCGGTGAGGACGAACCCCGCGGCGAGTTGCCCGCCGATCTGGTCGGTGAGGGTGTGGCTGTATTCAAGAGGGGCATCCGCGCCGAACTTCGTGGCGCGTTCCTCGGCGGAGTACTGCGTGACATCGCTGTAGGGCAGCTTGTGCACGACGATCAGCTCGCCGCGCTCGTCGAGCGCCTCGTGGTCGAACAAGTACACATCAGGGTTGAGGAAGCCCACGAGCAGAGTTCCGCCCGGTCGCAGGACGCGGAAGCACTCACGCCACACCGGTGCCAAGTCTGGTACGAATACGTTAGAGACCGGATGGAATACGACGTCGAATGTTGCGTCGCCGAAGGCGCTGAGGTCGCGCATGTCGCCTAGGACGGTGCGCAGCTCGAGTCCGTCGCGCGCCGCCACCATCCGGTCCTGGCCGAGCTGGCGGGGTGAGTTGTCGAATACGGTGACCCGCGCCCCTGCGGCGGCGAGGATCGGACCCTGCTGGCCACCGCCGGAGGCCAGGCACAACACGTCCTTGCCGGTCAGGTCCGTCGGCAGCCAGGAGCGGTCGACTGGCTCACGCCCGATGAGAACAATCGACCAGTCGCCCATGCGGGCGCGTTCGACATCCTCAGCACTCACCGGCCTCGACCACTCGTTGCCCTCTTGGACACACTTGTCCCAGGCTGCCCGATTGTGGGCAACAGGGTCGACAACAATGTCCTGCACGTTTAACTCCCTGCTACAGCCAAGCGGACACCTGCGGTACTGACAGTTCGGTGCGGCTAGCCAACACGATTGCAGGGTGCGGGCTCAACGAAATTAGCGGGCATCGAGGTGTCCACGGGCTCGACGGGTGGTCGCGCAGCGGGTGCGTAAGCGCTGGTTGCCGGGGTTGCGGAAGCCATAGGCGTCGCGGGCTATGGTCTTGATGACCCGGTTGGTGCCTTCGGAGCCGACGTTGGTGATCCCAGTGTGCAGGAACGCAAGGATCTCTGGCCACCATGTCTCGACGGTTGTGGCTAGGCGCTGCAGTTCGGGAAGGTCGGCATCGGCGCATCGGCGCATCGGCGGTAGAAGCGGTACAGCAGATCGCGGACCTGTTCCCGGTTGGGGCGGGTCCGGGCGGTGGCAAGCAGGTCCAGGAGGTCTTCCTTGGCGTTCCACGCAACGGTGATCGGCGCGCCGATCACCCTGGGCAGGTTGGACAGCTCGACCCTCGACGGCTTCATAGCCGGCACCGGCCTGAGCCTCGACACCCCAACATCACCCTGACGAGCCGAAGTCAGTACTCGCGGCGGCAGCCACGATGCCCAAGCGAACACTCACCGTGTCCGGCGCGCCAAGCGGCTCGCGAATACGCGACACCTCAACATGCGAGCCCACCAGTCCCAAGGCCGAATACTGCGACTCTCGAATACCGACACTGCACCAGTGGCACACCGAGACGGTCGACTGCCCGGTCGTCGCGATGGCAGGCCTGCCGGCTCGGCCGATCCGGCTTGTGGTGCGGCTGCCGAGCGGTACCGCGACCGAGACCATCCAGCTCGGCGCGCGCAGCGCGCGATGGCCGGCCAGGCCCTCACGGGCGTGGTCGGCGAGCCGTTGGCGGGGGGAGGGGGAGGAGGCAGGTCACGGCTCTGGTGCTGGCCGAAGTGGAGGCGCGCACGACCCGGCATCGGATCGTGCGCTTCGTCCGCCTTCGCGTGGACCTGCTGTGACGGGCTTGGATCGTGACGCCGACGGCGTAAGCCGTGCCGGGGGTTGCGTCGTTCGTGAGTCATGTGTGCCGGGGCAGGGTCTCGACCGTCTTGAGGTGGTCGTTCTGCTTCGTGCTGTTGCTGCGGCCGCGGATTCCACGCGCCACCACGGCTTGTCCGCCGTTTGGGGAGCGCCCTCTCGCCGGCCGAAGGGGTGTGCGTGCAGCAGGCCGTCCGCTCATCGGCGCCAGAGGCTGACTGCGTGGCGTCCCGTCGAGGTTGCGCTCGCCAAGCCCGCACCCCGACTGCCGGTCACAGCGGTGGCCGTCTCGCAGGCTTGCTCGACCTCACCCTGCTGGATCTGAGCCAGGGCGGTCTGGGAGGTGTAGGGGGCGCGGTTGTGGTGCTGCCATCCGCCCGGACACGCGCCACAGGCAGGGACTACTCCCCATTTGACATGGTTCGGACCGGTGGCATGGTGGTAGGCGGGGGCGAGGTTGGGAGGCTCGGCGTGGCATCCGGTACGGCATGGCGTTCCGCAGCGCGGCAACTGCCACTCAGGCTCACCGTCGGTGCGTACTTCCTCAACTCCGGACTGGCGAAACGCGACGCGGACCAGGCCACCGCTCAGCGACTCCAGCAGTTCGCCACGGCCACCTATCCCTTCCTGGGCAAGCTCGACGCCCAGAAGTTCACCCGGCTGCTCTCCACCGGGGAGATCGCCGTTGCCACCGGGCTGCTCCTGCCGGTCATCCCTGCCACTGTCGCCGGGGCTGCGCTCACCGCATTCTCTTGCGGCACTCTCGGGCTTTACCTGCGTACGCCGGGCATGCGTCAGGAAGGCAGTCTGCGCCCCACTGAGCAGGGAACCGCGCTGGCCAAGGACGTCTGGATGCTGGGCGCCGGCATCTCCCTCATCGCCGAGGGCATGACCGGACGCCGAGGATCCGCGGACACTGCCCTCGGCCCTTGGCGCCGCATGCTGCGACGCTGATCAGGCCACCGCCCCAGGGGAATGGCGCCAGGAAAATGGTGGTCGCCTACGTGCGCGGCCAGTTCGAGAACGTGCACGGCTGGCTGCGGGTCGGTCCCGACGAGCCGGAGAAGGCCCACGTCGAGGCGACCGACCATCGACGCGGCCCAGGTGCACACCGGTCAGCCGGGGCGTCACGCATCCCGTGCCCTTCGACGTCACCCACTTGGGGCGGTGGGATACCCGCGGTGGGATACCCCCTGGTGGGAGGACGGTCGAGGCCTGGGCCCCAGGAGGCGCGCCGGGTTCACGGCCACCACCCGCATCAATCGCCTTGACTTCGGGGTGAGTTGGAACGGCGTGGTCGACCGAGGACGGAGTCGCCGTCAGCGCCATGGTCGATGTCGTGGTGGATATGGAGCCCGTCTCCGGCCACCTGGGCGGATCGGTGATCCCGGTGTGGGAGCAGATAGAGCCGGTGAGGGTGGAACGGGCCCGGCGCGCGGAATGCCCTGCCGGATCCGACCCTCACGCCGCTCTGTCGCCCCTCAGGTCCCTCACGAGGGGGCACCTTCCTTCTGGTTGGGCTGACCCAAGTGGTCGATGATGTGGTCGTGCAGGCTGGTCGCGATGTAGTAGCGCCACCCGCTCGAGCACTTCTCGAAGCACTCGAAGTGGGGAGCGAGGCCCAGATGGGTGAAGCGGACCTCCGTCCCGTCGCCCGTGGGCACGATGTCGAAGGTGATGTCGGTGCCGGTCCACTCCGTCGTGTCGTCGACGAAGCTCAGGTAGCCGTCCACGACGTGCCACGCGACGCGCACTGCGGCACCGAGGCCGCGCGCCGGTTTTTCACCGCGATCGACGCCCACCGGCGGGGGATCGCCCGCATGGTGCCGGTACGGGCGAATGACCAGCCCGCGTGGCGCGAGTACGTCCGCGACCCGGTGACCGGCGGCCTGCACATCGTGGGGGTCCTGGTGGTCGGCCTCGCCGGCGACCGGATCCGCGAGATCACGCACTTCGAGGCGACGCTCGCGTCGCACCTCGGCCTGCCCCGAACACTCGACTAGTGCGGTGACCGTGAAGGTTCGCCGGGCTGGTGGTCATGGCAGTCGGATGTGCGGTGACGGCCACCACTCGCCCGATCAAGCTCGGCCAGCCCTGCACCCGCTGGTCGTTACGGAGCTCGCCGCCTACCTGCGCAAGATCCACGGCCGGGTGATCCGCATGGGCCGCGAAGCCTTACGCTGCCTGCCCGGGCAGACCAGGCCCGACCGGCCACCTCCCACCGCACCCACGGGGTGCGTTACTCCACGGCTGTTACTCGGTCGGCGACGACCGCTTGTGGGGCGTCAATCGCCGCGGGAAAGGTGCCGGAAACCCGCTGACCGCGCTGAGTCGATCCCCGCCGCCAGGCCAGACGGTGCCCCGATCCAACTGTGTTTCATCCCGACCTACGCCTCGTGGGCGAACTCGATCGAGGCTCACTTCGGACCGCAACGCCAGTTCACCATCGCCAACTCGAACCACCCCAACCACACCGTGCAGACCCGGGCCCTGCTCGCCTATATCCGCTGGCGCAAATGCCAACGCCCGCCACCGCGACGTCCTGGCCGCCGAACGCAAGGAACGTACCGAGAGCTGGAGTTGGGGGCTCTTCCCGGGGCTCCAGGAGTGGGCGTTCTGGAGTCCCGACGCGGATCGTATTGGAGATCGGCCAGGATTATGGTTACGTTGTATCCGTAAAGGGTGACGCGCCGGGCCGCTGGTCCCGGTTGCTGGCTTTCGGCGTCCGTTTCACGGTCGGGAGCCACGCGGGACCGCAGGTGTGATTCCAGAGCCAAGGAGAGCAGCGATGAAGGCAGCAGTGGTGACGACGGCGGATGCGGTCCCCGAGTACCTCGACTTCCCCGACCCGGAGGTCGGCGAGGGCGAGCAGATCGTCGATCTGGTCGCGTCCGCGATCCACCCCGTCGTGCGGGCCAAGGCGTCCGGCAAGCACTACAGCAGCACCGGGGACTTCCCGCTGGTGCCGGGCGTTGACGCGGTGGCCCGCACCGCCGACGGCACGCTGGTGTACACCGGCGACGTCGAGGAGCCCTGGGGCACGTTCGCCGAGCGGATGGCGGTCACCCTGGCCCTGCCGCTTCCGGACGGCGCCGACCCCGTCGCGGTGGCGGCGGGAGTGAACCCGGGCATGTCGTCCTGGATGCCGCTGACCATCCACGCGGACGAGCACGGCACACCGGACACCGTGATGATCCTCGGGGTGACCGGAGCGGCCGGGGGTCTCGCCGTGCAGAACGCCCTGGCGCTCGGCGTGCGGCGCGTAATCGGCGTGGGCCGTGGCATGGACGACCTCAAGCGGGTGGCAGGGCTCGGTGCCGAGATCGTCGAGATCATCGGCAACAAGGGCGTGGACGCGGCGGTCATCGGTGCGGCCCTCGACGGCAATGCGCCCGACCTCGTTCTGGACTTCCTGTGGGGCGGCGTTGCCGAGGCCGCCTTCGAGGCACTGGCGGAGATTCCCGGCGCGCAGGCTACCAACTACGTGGAGATCGGCTCCGCGGCCGGCGAACAGGCTGCCGTGCCCGCCTCACTGCTGCGCAGCCGCCCCTTCCGTCTCAGCGGCAGCGGCATCGGTTCCTTCGACATGCGCCGTTATGTCGTGCAGGTCGCCGCGTACGTACAGCTCATCGCCGACGGAAAGGTGAAGGTGGACGCCCACGCCTACCCGCTCTCCCGGGCCAGTGAGGCGTGGACGGCTCCTGCGGGCCCCCGCCCCGTACTGATCGCCGACTGACGGTGAGGAACGGCCATGGCATCGCTCGGGGTCTGACTCCGGACGGCCGACGCTTCGGCTGACCTTGCCGGAATCGTCGGCGGGCGACGCGCTCGCGCAACTCTCCATGAGACAGGTCGACTCACCTCTTCTGCATGGGGCGAGCTGTCTCACACGGGGCCTGAACGGCAGGACCGCTGCCGAAGGCCCAAGCCTCCGCGGCGGGTTTCCTCCCGCTGCTCAACGGAAGGAACTCATGGAAATGACGCACGCAACACGGATCAAGGAAGACCTGCAACTTCCGGCAGCAGACCGAGCCGCGCTCGGCCAGGTCGACGAGGTGACGGGAGGGTCCGTCAACGTCGCGCTCACACTGCTCCACCACCCGGAACTGGCCCGCCGCTACATGAATTTCGGGCTCAGCTTCATCGTCGACGGGGTTCTCCCGGCCCGTGACCGGGAGCTGATCATCCTTCGTACCGCACGGACCTGCCGTTCCCCCTACGAATGGGCCCAGCACGTACGGATGGGGCTGGCCGCGGGGCTCACCGAGGAGGAGATCCGCCGCATCACGTCGGACAACCTCGGTGGCTGGGCACGTCAGGACGCTGAGCTGCTGGCCGGCGTGGACACCCTGCTGGCCACCAGCCGGCTCACCGAACAGCAGTGGGCGGGCCTGTCCTCGCGGTACGGAACGAAGGCGGCCGTCGAAGCGGTGATGCTGGCCGGTCACTACTTCATGCTGGCCGGGCTCCTCAACAGCACGGACACACAGATCGAGCCGGGCCTCGAGGCGCCGATCCCGCTCGGCTGAAGCTGCCACGCCGCTGAGCGGGAGGGTCGTTTCCGGCGCCACGACGATCGGTTCGTGGCGTCGAAGCCGCCCAGCTCTCGCCAATCGCATGTTTCACCGGAGACACCCATGTCTGATCCGAGTATCAAAACCGCACATCAGGACCTGCACAGTGGGCAGGGGGCACTGCGCGGCGAGCACCCCGGGCGCGCCCGGAATCCCGTGATCAAGGTGGCCGATCTGGCGTGGCTGGAGTTCGAGAAGCCCGACCTGCATCGCGCAGAGGTCTTCGCCCGCGACTTCGGCTTCTTCATCGCCGGGCGCACGCCGGACGCGCTCTATCTGCGCGGCACGTTCCCGGGCTCCCCTTGCGCGATCATCCGCCGCGGTCGCGCTTCCCGGTTCATCGGCCCGGCCTTCCGCGCGACATCCCGGTCGGACCTGAACCGGCTCGCGCGCGCCACCGGCGCCGACGTCAAGGAGCTGGGAGAGGCCGGCGGCGGCCGCGTCGTCGACCTGCTCGACCCGTCGAGCTTCCCGGTGCGCGTCGTCCACGGGACCGAGGAACTGCCCGCACTGCCCGAACAGCAGCCGCTGACCCACAACTTCGGCAGCCACCGCCCGCGCATCAACTCCATGCAGCGCCCCGCCCGTGAGCCGACCCGCATCCAGCGACTGGGCCACTTGGTGATCTCGACGCGGGTCTTCGCGCGGGCCCTCGACTGGTACCTGGACAACCTCGGCTTGATCGTCAGTGACTTCCTGTTCCTGGACGGTCAGCGCGATCGCGGGCCGGCGATGGCGTTCATGCGCTGTGACCAGGGCAGCCTGGCTGTGGATCACCACACCCTGGCCATGCATCTCGGGCCGAGCACTGGCTATGTCCACTCGGCCTTCCAGGTCACCGATCTCGACGCGATCGCGGCGGGCGGGGAATACCTGGCCGAGCGCGGCTACAAGCGCAGCTGGGGCATCGGCCGACACGTCCAGGGCAGCCAGATCTTCGACTACTGGCGCGACCCCGACCGGCTGATGGTGGAGCACTTCGCCGACGGCGACCTGTTCTCCTGCGACGTCGAAACCGGCTGGGCGCCCATGAGGGCGAGCGGTCAGGCCCAGTGGGGACCGCCGGTCACTCGCGAGTGGCTCGGTACGAATCCGTCTCCCGCACTGCTTCGCGAGGTCATGCAATGCCTGCGTGAGGACAACGAACTCGACCCCGCCCGTCTGCTGGGCCTGATGAAAGCGATGAACTCATGAGCACCAATGTCCTACGCACTGCCGATGGCTGGTGGGTGGTCCGCGGCGAGCGAGCGGTACCCGTCGCGACCAAGGCCGTCACCACCGCCGAGTTGCTCGCCGACCGGGCTGCCGTCCGTGAGGCCGCCGCCTTGGGGGAGATGGGCACGGCGGTGGCCGACCTGGTCCCCCTGCCGCCGGTCACCACCCCCTGCCGGGTCGTCGCGCAGATGACCAACTACCGCAGCCACGCCCGTGAGGCCGGGGCCGGCGGCGACATCCCGACTGCCTTCTTCCGCAAGGCGTCCGGCTCCGTCAGCGGCCCCCACGACACGATCGTCCGGCCGCCGCACGTGAAGTTGCTGGACTACGAGATCGAGCTCGGCCTGGTGATGGGCGCGTGCCTGCCCGTGGGCACCGTGGTCGAGGAACGTGACCTGCCGTCGTACGTCGCCGGGCTCGTGCTCACCAACGACGTCAGCGCGCGCGACGTACAGCTGACCAGGACTCAGTTCTACGAAAGCAAGTCCTACCCGACCTTCACGCCCACCGGGCCCTACCTCGCCCTGCTGGAGCGGGAGGACTTCGCCCATCTCCTCAACCTTCGGCTGAGGCTGTCGGTCAACGGAGGCCTGCGCCAGGACCGCACCCTGGCAGACATGATCGTGCCCCCGGCGCAGGCGCTGACAGTGTTGGCCGGGTTCCAGACCCTCGACCCCGGCGACCTGCTGCTGACCGGCACCCCCGGCGGCACGGCCCTGAAGGCCCCGCCCAAGCCGGTCGAGAAGATCGCCGGGCTGTTGCCGCCCGCCCTGAAGTGGCAAGCCTTCTTCGCCAGTCAGGAGCGCAATCCGCGCTACCTGCACGAGGGCGACCTGATCACCGCCACGATCACCACGCCGGACGGGCGCATCGACCTCGGTGAGCAGCGCACGCTCGTCGCGGACACTGATCAGAACGCGCAGTGAGCGGCGCGTGGTCGCCGATGGCGCCGGTCCATGCTCCTGGCATTCGGCCCCAACGCCGCCGAAGAGCCCAAGCTGACGGTGCCGAAGCGCGCCGCTGTGGCCAAGGCATTTCGCTCCGAGATGACCGGGGGCGGCGGAACTGGAAGCACAGCCCGAAGAAACGGGCACGACAACGCCGGGAGTTGACATGGCCGAGGTGAGTGAAACCTGCGTCAGTCGCGCCACGGCCGGCAATGAGCGACTGGTCTTCTTCAGCGACGCTGTCGTCGCCATCGCGCTCACCCTGCTGGCGCTGGAGCTGCCCGTGCCCCACGGCACGAGCGACGCCGAGGTCTGGCGGGTGTTCCGGGAACAGGTCCCGGACTACGCGATGTTCCTGCTGAGCTTCGCGGTCATCGCCGCGCTGTGGGCATGTCACAAGTGGCTGTTCGGCCGCATCGGCGGGTTCAGCCCCCGGCTGTTGTGGTTGAACTTCGCCTGGCTGCTGGGGATCGCACTGGTGCCCTTCGCGACGAAGGTCCTCATGGAGGACAGCGCGTACCAGATCAGCGCCGTCCTCTACGCCACCGTCGTCGGGGGCACCGGGCTCGGCCTGATCAACATGGTGCGCCACTGCCGCGCCCGGGACCTGCTGCGACCGGATGCTGTACCTGGGGCCGTGCGGCGCTTCCAGTTGTTCCTGACACTCCCTACGGCCGCCTTCCTGCTGTCCATCCCGATCGCCTTCGTCAGCCTGAGCGGCGCCAAGTACAGCTGGGCGGTGGTCTTCGGGCTCACCACACTGGCCGGCCGCTGGGCGACCCACCCAGAAGGACATCGATCCAGCTAGTCGTGCCCGCGACCAGTTGCGGCTGACATTCGACGAGCCGGGCACCGTTGTCTGGACACCTCCAGCACGACGCCGGCCGGCAGCGCGGAGACCCCTGCCGTCTTCGAGGAGTCTGACGAGGTGCGGGAGGACTTCGCCCACGGCAACGGCGTCCGGCGAGCCGCGACACCCCGTGCTCCATCCGTCTGATGCGGAGGGCCGGACGGACTCCAGTCGGCGTGCATCGGCGATGGCCAGGTCGTCCATGCCTAGGGTGACGGATCAGGGCCGGTCTGACGTCTGTGCGAGCCCCGGCCAACGAGAACGGCCAAGGCCACGGGACTCGGTGAATGCGCGCCGATAGGCGGTTGGCGAAATGCCGACTATGCGGTTGAAATGGCGGCGCAAGGTGGTGGCTGTGCCCATTCCGACCTGCTCGGCGATTCGCTCGATGCTGTTGTCGGTCGTTTCGAGCAGTTCCTGTGCACGACGGATTCGCTGGGTGAGCAGCCACTGCAGTGGACTGGTGCCGGTGACCGCCATGAACCGTCGGCTGAAATGGCGCAGGCTCATGTTCGCTCGGCGAGCGAGTTCGGCGACCGTGACCGGCTCGTCGAGCCGTTGCCTCGTCTCGTCGAGCAGGCCGGACAGACCGTACCGGCCCTCACCGGGACCTCCGCCGTCGCCGCCGGGCAAAGGGTCGGCGATGAACTGCGCCTGCCCGCCCGCGCGATGCGGAGACACGACGAGCCGCCTTGCCAGCGTGTTGGCCAGGGTCACGCCGTGGTCGCTGCGGACCATGTGCAGGCAGAGGTCGATCCCAGCGGCCTGCCCCGCCGAGGTGAGCACGTCACCGTCGTCGATGTACAGCACGCCGGGATCCACCTCGACCTCCGGATAGGACTCGGCCAGCTTTCGGGTGTGCATCCAGTGGGTGGTCGCGCGGCGTCCGTCGAGCAGCCCGGCAGCAGCCAGCACGAACGCTCCGGTGCAGATGGAGGCGACCCGCGCGCCCCGTTGGTGCGCCGCGCGTACGGCTTCCACCAGGTCGGCAGGCGGGTGGTCCAGGGCGTCGTCGCAGGCGGGGACGATCACCGTGTCGGCCTCTGCCAGGTCTTCCAGCCTGTGCGGTGTCTCGGAGCGCAGCCATCCCCCGACACTCGCCCCGGGGGCCGCGCAGATCCTTAGTTCGTAACCGGCCTCGGCAGCCTCTGGATTGCCGGGGCCGAAGATCGTGCACGGAATGGCCAGTTCGAACAGAGGCATCCCGTCAGTGACGGCCAGCGCGACGGAGGTCATGGCCCAAATTGTACGCACGGTGGCATTTCGGCCCGTTGTGGAGACTGTTGGTCACCGGTCAGCGTCGTAGTCATGACCAACCCGACAGCGCGTACGTGCCGAAAGTCCCCAAAGGAAGACGATCAGCTTTCCGGTGGCAGCCGTGCTTGGCTTGCGATCGCTCTGGGCGTGGCGGCCGTCGGCTGGGGGGCGAACCAGTTCGCGCCGCTGTTGTTGATGTACCGCTCCGAACTGGGCGTCTCGACGACGACGGTGCAGGCGACCTACGCCCTCTACGCCGTCGGGCTGATCCCCGGGCTCCTGCTGGGTGGCCCGTACTCCGATCGGTACGGCCGCCGTCGGGTGCTGGTGCCCGCGCTGATCACTTCGGCGCTCGCCAGCGGGTTCCTCATGCTGGCGGGTTCGGGGCTGGGCTGGCTGTTCATCGGGCGGCTGGTCGCCGGTGCCGCCAGCGGAGCGGCGTTCAGCTCGGGCACCGCATGGATCAAGGAACTCACCGTCAGTGGTTCCTGTCGGGATGAGCACGCCGGTGCCCGACGCGCGACAATCGGCATGACCACGGGCTTCGCCGTCGGCCCGCTGATCGCCGGTCTCGTGGCGCAGGCCGCACCGAACCCGGTCCTCACCTCCTACATTCCGCATGTGGCACTCACCTTGGCGGCCGTACCGTTCGTGCTGCACACACCGGAGACCCACAAAGCCGACGAGGACGCCACGTTCCGGTTGCCGTTGCGGTTACCCGAAGCGAGCAGGCGCCGGTTCTGGACCATCATCGCGCCGCTGGCCCCGTGGGTGTTCGGCGCGTCCTCGGTCGCGTTGGCCTACCTGCCCGGCCTGGTGCGGGACCAACTCGGTGACAGGGCGTTGACGTTCAGTGCGCTGGTGACCATGCTGACCATGGTCGCGGGCATCTTGGTGCAGCCGCTGGCGCGTCGTGTCCACCACCCGGAGAAGCCCCACCTGATCGCCACCGCACTGGGCATCGTCGTGGGCGGACTGGTACTCGGCTCAGTGGCCGCGGCGAGCGCGCAATGGTGGCTCATCGCCATCGCCGCGCTGGTGCTCGGCGCGGGCTACGGCTGCTGCCTGGTGTGCGGGCTGATGGAAGTGCAGCGCCTGGCGAGCGCCGAGAACTTGGGCAGGCTGACCGCCATCTTCCAGGCCTTCGCCTACCTCGGATTCGGCGCGCCGTATCTACTGGCCGTGCTGGAGCGCGTCCTGCCGCCGCCGGAGCTGCTGCTGCTGGCGTCCGCGCCGGCGGTGCTCACCCTCGCCTGGACCACGTACCGGGCCGCGCACGAGCCTGACAGGGCAGGTGGGCCACGCGAGGGCGATGGGGCCGCCGAGTTGCTGGTGGGTGACGTCGAGTAGTCGTGCGTAGTCGGCCTCGACAACCAGGGCCGGTTCACCGGCCACGTGCCCCATGGTCGAGGGGAGTTGGGCCACCGTGGACAGTTCGGACCACTCGGCCAGTGGCTGGTCGTCGAAGCCGAGGACGGACATCCGCCTGCGCAAGGTCCACTTCTGCCCTCGGCTTCCTCTCCGCCCGCCTGCGGGAGCACTGCCGTGGTCTCGGCACCCGATGGCGGCGCATGAGCGCAGGTCGGCAGGCCCTGCTCGTCCTCGCCCATCTCTGCAACGGTCATCCGTATGCGCAGCTCGCGGCCGGGTTCGGCGTCGGCACCGCCACCGCCTACCGCTTCATCGCCGAGGCGGTTGAGGTCCTTGCCACCCTCGCCCCGACGCTCGCCGAGGCGGTCCGGGCGGCGTTGATGAAGGCGTTCGTCCTGCTGGACGGGACGCTGCTGCCGAACGACCGGATCGCCGCCGACCGGCCCTTCTACTCGGGCAAGTCGTCGACGCCCTCACTGGGGCCGATGTCAACTGCCGGGCCGACAAGGGCTACCAGGGTGCCGGAGGCACGGTCCGTGTTCTCTACCGCGGCCGGTGGGAGAAGCTTTCTTCAGGGCAGCAGGCCGTCAACCGATGCCAGGCGAAGGTCCGCGCCCTCGTCGAGCAAGCCGTCGCCGCCCTCAAGTCCCGGCGACTCCTCCGCAAGCTCCGTTGCTCGACCACCCGCATCATGGGCCTCGTCCAGGCCGTCCTCTGCCTGCATCTGGCCAGCTCACCCTGAGGATGGAAAACGCTCACTGTTGTCCAACGCGCGTATGGCACCGGAGTCCCCGTCCGACTCCAGCCCTTGGCCTGCACGTATGGCCTGCATGTTGCCGTTCTCGCGTTGAGGCCCGCGCCCGGAGGAACTACACCTGGCCGCCGTCATCGGAGCGGAGGAGCGTCCCTGCGTCGACGCCGCACGGTGCGCCGACCTCACCAGGCCGCCGCCCGCCTGGATCGGCATCGGCCACATCGACCTGTCCCACCCCGAAGTTGCTCTCTACAGCGCACTCGCCAAGCCGTACCCGTAGCAGGGCGAGAATGCCGAGCGAGACCACCGGGGGCGCGCAGGAGCGCCGCAGCCGGCCGGGTCCTGGCGAAGGGAGCCGTGTGATCTGCCAGGGTCAGCGCTCGACGGCATCGCCGCACACCTGAGACTCTCTGAGCCTGGCCTGCTCCAGACCGTCGAGGAGCAGCTCCAGGCCGAACCGGAACTCCTCTTGAAGCGGTACGGAGGTGAGATCGTCGGCTGCGGCCGCCGTGGCCGGGTAGGCGGCCGGGTCCAGGGAACGGTAGTAGCCCCGCAGATGCACCTGGTCCTCGGGACGGGGTGAGCCGGGACCGTACTGCTGGATGGCGAAGCCCGTCACGTAGTGTCCGAGCGCGGTGTAGGCGCGGGCAGCCAGGCGGACCGAGAACCCGTGGCTCAGGAACAGCGTGAGGAGCCGCTCCCTGGCGCGCAGACCGTTGGGGCCGACAGGAACCTGAGCCGCCAGCAAGGGCACCGCACGGGGGTGTCGGCACAAGGTGCCGTGGAAAGCCTCCGCGGCGACCGTCGCGGCCTCCCGCCAGGACTTGCCTGCCGACTCCTCGGGCGGAACGCGGACCTCGCCCAGGATTCTGTCGGCGACCAGAGCGAGAAGTTCGTCCTTGCCGTTGAAGTGCCGGTAGAGCGTCGCCGTGCCCGAGTCCAAGGCGTCGGCGAGCATCCGCAGTGTCAGCGCCTGCGCCCCGACCTCATCGATGAGTTTCAAGGCCGTCTCGATGATCCGGTCGACGTCCATCGGGGGGCGCCCGCGCCGATAGGTGGGAGCCGGCGGTCGGCTCGCCCACCAGTCAGGACTGCCAGGGACGGGTGTTGTAGCCGAAGCCATGAAACGGTCACCCTTTCAGCGGCCGATGTGTCACTGCGTGCGTCAGAAATCCATTTTCGGTGTCATTGTATCCGTTATGGAGGGCGGGTCGCCCGCCCTGGAGCTTCACGCCTGCCTTCGTCCGCCGTGTCGGCGGCAGTGGGCCGGGGACCCGGCTCCCCATTCCGCCTCGGGCGCTGCGGCGAGGGCGATGCCGAGCACGAAGGTCAGCACCGTCGGTCTGGCATCACGGCTTTGGAGCGGTCCTGGACAGGCCCCTTCAGCGGGCTGAGCTCACGCTGCTTCACCAAGTTGGTGACCGCACTGTGGCGCGAGGGCGCGGACGCGGTCCGGTAAGGGCCAGCCGTGGAGCCTTCGGTGGATGTCGCTGTGCTGACCTTTGATACGGCGCGGACATGAGGCATTCCCTGAGTACGTGCGGGAGGACGCGACTTGGCATCGTTTGCGCCGCTTGCTCGAAGCGCCCACTGGCATCGTCACCCGGCGCGAATGTGAGGACGCGGGTTCAGTTCTTGCCCGAAAGCTGGGCACCACCCCAGGCGGCCTGTTCGTTCAGTCACTCAGCTCGGTGCGGGCGCCGGGGACTCCGCGTGCCGAAAACCTGGCAGGATCAGGCACAGTACGGCCGCGGCGGCGGTCGTGGCGGCGAAGGCGCCTACCGCCCATGCGCCGGACGCGTGCTGGACAATCAGGCCGGCGATCAGTGGCGCCAGCGTCGCCAGCGCGGTGGCCGCCATCATCACGGTGCTGATGACTCGGCCGCGCATTTCTTCCGGCGCGCTGCGAAGCACCACGGCAACCAGCGCGCCGTTCGCGGCCGGCGCGAGCAGCAGCGCCAGGGCGACCGGCGCCGCCACCAGCGGTGACGGGATAAGCAGGGCCGCAGCGCCGAACAGCAGGGCCCCGGCCAGGGTGATCGTGGTGGTCAGTGTTGCCAGGTGCATGCGCCCTTGCAGCCGGGGTGCGGCCACGGCGCCGAGCAGCCCGCCGGCCGCGATGGCTGCCTGCACGAGGCCGATCACCGCGGTGGAGGTACCGTGCTGTTGCATCGCGAGGGTGATGCTGAAGATCACGCCGCTGAAGGCGAAGTTCACCAGGGGCGTCTGGATCACCGCCGCGCGCAGAACTGGCACCTGCCAGACGAGCTGCAGGCCATCGGTCACCTCGCGCCACAACGACGTGCGCCCGGCCGCGTTCTCCGGGCGGAACCGCCCGCGGAGCCGGCTCACCGTGCCGAACGAGACCGCGAAGGAGACGGCGTCGGCCAGGAACGGGACGGCCCGGCCCACCCCGAACAGCATCCCGCCGATTGCCGGGCCGGCCAGGCTGGCACCGTACGTCCGGGCTTCGGTGGCGGCCCACGCCTGCTCGAGTTGCCCGTCCGGCACGATTCCCGGCAGCGCGGCAGCGGCGGACGGATCGAAGATGGCACCGGCGGCCCCCTCGACCAGGCTCACGGCCAGGACCACCGGCCAGGACGCGAGATCCAGCACGATCAGGATGCCGAGCAGAGCCAGCAGGGCGGCGCGCACGACATCGCAGATGATCATCGTCAGCCGCCGGTCGAACCGGTCCGACAGAGCCCCGGCGGGCAGCTGCAGGCATAGCAGGGTAATTGCCCGCACCGTACCCACCACTCCGGCGAGCACCGCCGAGTGGGTCAGGGCCAAGATGAGCAGCGGGTAGGCGATCCCGCTGATCTGCGTGCCGGTATCGGACAGCAGTTGGCCGATCCACAGCATCCGGAAGCCCTTGTTGCGCCGGAGCGGAACCTGTCGTGGCACATCGGTGGGTATCTCGGTTCCGCTGGCGTCGCTCACCGTCAATACGATACGCAGCACAGAAATTGAGCCAGAGCCTCTCAACGAGTGTCGTTTGTCGATGGGTTCGGATGCCAGTAGAGGGTCTACGCGCTTCTGATCGGTGAGTTTCGATGTCACTCGGGTGTGTGGCAAGGGCAGTGGTAGCTCGTTGGAGATCAGTCCACGGCCCGAAGCGCCGGGGTGTCCGCGTGCGTGCCTGGCAGCGGCAAGGGCCAGGAGTCTCCTTGACCTGAAGTGCGATTGAGCTTCTAGCGTGTCCTCAAGTTGATCATCTGACGGCAGGAGAACGCGCTCATGATCCTCGTGACCGGAGCCACCGGAAACATAGGAAGTGCACTGCTGAGGGAGTTGCACGCATGCGGTGCGGGGCCGCTGAGAGGACTCACCCGTGACGCCGCACGGGCCACGTTCCCTGACATGGTCGAGGCCGTTGAGGGTGACTTCGCGGAGCCGGAGTCATTGAAGACCGCTCTGGAGGGGGTGCGCTCGCTGTTCCTCGTGTCGCGTCTGGGTTCGGATGCCGACATCCTCGAGGCCGCCCGGCTGGCGGGTGTGGAGCACGTGGTGCTGGTGTCGTCCATTACCGTCCAGACTCATCCGCACCTGGGCCCCGCCGACGAGAACCTGGCGGTCGAGCGGCTGCTCAAAGACAGCGGCATGTCCTGGACGATCCTGCGGCCGACGCAGTTCGCCTCGAACGCTCTGATGTGGGCGGCGTCGATCCGCGACCGTGAGACGGTCCGTGCACCGTATGCCGACACCGGGCTGCCAACGATCCACCCCGCGGACATCGCGTCGGTGGCGCGGGTGGCGCTGACCGAGCCCGGCCACCAGGGGCGGACGTATGCCCTGACCGGTCCGGAGCCGGTGACAGCCCGGCAGCAGGTCGAGGCCATCGCGGCAACACTCGGGCGGGATGTGCCCTTCATCGAGATCAGCCGGCAGGACGCTCACGCTCAGATGGCCGCGGTCTTCGGGGACGAGGCAGCGGATGCAGTGCTCGACGTCACGGGCGGAGACGTCAATGACGAGCTGCTGGCAGTGCGCGACACGGTTTCACGGGTCACCGGCTCCCCAGCCAGACCATTCCAGCAGTGGGCTGCGGAGAATGCCGACAACTTCCGCTGAGATACCCGCCTCGTGAGAGCTGGGCGTCTAGATGATCGATTCCAAGGGATCGGCTGCGCGCGCAGGGGGAGGGAGCCCATCGTCGGTGCTGACGGTGCACAGCTGGGGACAACCTCACCTCGTATCAGGGGGTCAGCGCCAGTGACCGTGCGCGGGATGTGGTGATGACATGACCCGCATGATCACGCCCCGACAGCCACGACGGCTCACGGCTACCCGCATCGGCGCGCTTTGCTGGATCATCAGCGCGGCGCTCTTTCTCCTGGCCAATGCTGTAGCCCAGTTCGCCTGGACCACCCCGTACAGCTTGCGGGACAACAACATCAGCGATCTGGGCAACGTGTACTGCCGGAACTCCGGCGCTGACAATCCGCCTGACCGCTACATCTGCTCACCGGATCACGCGCTGTTCAACACTTCCGTCATCGTCGCTACGGTACTCGTCATCGTCGGCGTGCTGCTGACCTCGCGCTGGTGGGGCAGGGGAGTGGCGTCCATGGCGGCACGTGTGCTGATCGTCGCGGGAGCGGGTGGGTATGTGCTTGCGGGGGTATGGCCCGCCGACGTCAACCTGGATCTGCACGTGCTGGGGGCCGCACTCATCATGCTCGGGGGCAATGTCGGTCTGCTGGTGGCGGGCCTGGCCTTCCGGCGCGGTGCGCTTGCGCGGCTGCGCACGCCGACCGTAGTCATCAGCGTCGTCGCATTCGTCGCGGCGCTCATGCACTTCAGTGGCCACTACGCCGGTCTCGGCATGGGCGGGACCGAGAGGGTCTCCGTCTACGCGTTGGAGGTTTGGCTGGTCCTGGTCGCCGTCCACATCCTCCAGCGACGTGCGGAACCCCGCAGTTGATCGCTTGACCCGGGTGCCGGCAACCGACACCTCCGTGTGGAGCGACGACGTATGGAGCGTGGACTCCACACCGGTGGAGTGCGGACGCTCCCGGGAGACCGTCAAACGCTCCGCCCTGACCGGATGGGCCGAGTACGGCTACTGCGTCAGCCACTCGCGCTACTTCTGGGGTCTGCGGCTGCACCTGGTGTGCACCCTGCAGGGCCTGCCCGTCGCCTTCGCCCTGACCGGGGCCAAGGCCGACGAACGCGAGTCCCCGTTGGACCTGCTCGCCGCCGAACCGGACCTCGTCGCCGACTGGCCGGGACAGACACTGATCGGCGACAGGAACTACTTCGACCGCGACTTCGAACAACAGCTGGCCGAACAGGACATGCACTGCTGCGGCCAGCCCGCAATGGCGAGCCGGAACGGCCAGGCACACCGCTGTTCAAACCGTTGCGGCAGGTCATCGAGTCGGTCAACGAAACCTTCAAGCGGGTGCGAACTGCGCGTTCGCGCAAGGTTGGAGGACGTCATCCGAGAGGGAGAACTGGAAGGCGGCGGCTGCCGTGTACTCCCGCGGGCGTAGGACCGGAGCCGCCCATGGGACGACGCGTCCGCACTGGCGCTTTGGGACGGTGGCACGGGAGGAGGCCTTGATCATGAACGAGCGGAATGTCCGGGCCAATGGCATCGACATGCACCTGACCGAGACCGGCGAAGGGCCCCCGGCCGTGCTGCTTCACGGGTTCCCCGAGTTGGGGTACTCGTGGCGGCATCAGCTGTCCGGGGTTAGCGGATTCCACCTAATCGCACCGGATTTGAGGGGGTATGGACGCACTACTGCCCCCTCGGCCGTCGAGGCGTACGGCATGCGCGAGATGGTGGGAGATGTGGTCGGGCTCCTGGATACCCTGGAGCTGCCGACCGCAGTGATCGTCGGCCACGACTGGGGCGCGCAGATCGCGTGGGCGTGCGCCCAGCTGTTCCCGGAACGGTTCCCGGCCATCGTTGCGCTGAGCGTGCCCTACCAGGTTCGGACGCCTGTGCCGATGACCCAGGCCCTGCGCGAGTGGGCGGGCAATACGTTCAACTGGCTGCTGTACTTCCAGGAGCCCGGCGTGGCGGAGGCGGCACTGGGAGCCGATGTCGCTCGTACGATGCGGATGATCATGTATGGGCTGTCCGGGGACGCGGGGGAACTGGGACTCCGGCTGGTCACCGGCCTTCCAAAGGACGCCGACCTGCTCGACTCGATTCCGGAGCCCGACGCATTGCCCACGTGGCTCAGCGAGTCCGAGCTGGCCCACTACATCGAGGAGTTCGAACGCACCGGCTTCACCGGAGGCCTGAACCGCTACCGCAATGTGGACCGGGACTGGCATGAGCTTCCCGCTCTGGGTGCGACGACCGTTCAGCAGCCCGTGCTCCTGGCGGCCGGCGAGCACGACTCGGCCACGCGGTACATGGACGTGAAAACGCAACGGGAATACGTGCCAAACCTGCGGGAGCCGGTCATCTTCGAGGGCTGCGGGCACTGGACCCAGCAAGAACGGGCCGAGCGGGTGAACGGCCTGCTGGACAGTTTCCTGCGTGATATGGCCGCGGCACCGGAGGTCCTGTGGGGCTAAGGTGTATTGCCCTGCAGGGTTGTTGACGCGGGTGATGGGTGGCTGGCCGCCGAGTGCGGTGTGGCAGCGATGGTAGTTGTAGGAGTGGAGGAAGCTGTCGAGAGCTTCGCTGCGTTCGTCGTTGCTGGTGTAGGGCCGTAGGTAGGCCCGTTCTTCGAGCAGGGTGCGGTTGAAGCGTTCGACTTTGCCGTGGGTCTGGGGCCGGTAGATGCGGGTCAGTTTTCCGGTGGCGCCGATCTGGTCGAGGGCTTGTTTCCAGGCCAGTCCCTTGCGGTAGGCCCAGGCGTTGTCGGTGAGTACGCGCTCGATGCGGGTGATGCCGTGGGCGTGGAAGAACGCTGCTGCGCGGGTGAGGAAGCCCGCGCAGGTGGCGACCTTCTCGTCGCTGTGGATCTCGCTGTAGGCGAGGCGGGAGTGGTCGTCGACGGCGGGGTGGATGTAGTCGAAGCCCATCCCGCCACGGGTGGTCCGGCTGCCGGCCTGGCGGCCCAGCGTCTTGTGGCCGCCGCCGTCCGGGATGCGGCCGAGTTTCTTGACGTCGATGTGGACCAGCTTGCCGGGCCGGGAGTGCATGTCGATGATGCGGCGCTTGAGAATGGTCCAGTCGATACGACGGCGCTGGTGTGGAAGCCCCAGCACGCCTTCTGCCAGTCGATGGGCACGATCTTGGGTACGCCGACGGCTCTGCCGGTCTCCTCCGGCCCTGCTTCGCCAGTCACAGCGCATCCCGCGACGACTTGTCAGGGCCGGACGGGGCGCGGTTGCCGCCCAGTCCGGTGACGCCGATCCGCACACCGGCCGTCAGCAGTCGGCGGCAGACCCGGACGGCGTCTGGGCCGAACACCCTGAGGGCAAGCGCGATCTCGAACAACCACCCGGCAGCGCTCTGCTGCACGGGGGCCTCCCCATGTACCTGTTTCTGCTTGCAGGCGCTCTTCGTCTCGCCCCTGGCGCCAGAGGCGCCATCCGCCTCCATTCAAGAAGCGTCCACGGTGGCCAGAATGTGCAGCCTCACTCCAAAATTGCGGTCAATATCGGTCTGATAGCAGCTAGTTCCGTCATCGACCAGTTGCGGTTGCGTGAGTCTGGCTTTCTCGGTGAGTCGCGATGCTGTTTGTCGTTGAGCGTGGATGGCACCGTCGTGTCGGCGAAGGCGATGTCGCTGAGCTTTGACGGCAGTTGGGGCCTTGCGGTGGGACGATGCCTGTACTTCTCCTGCCGGGGCACCGATGCGCCTACCGAAGGCGAGCGCGTCGAGGCCGTGCCCGTCGACCGTGGCCCCGGCGTCCCCGACGATGCCAAGGACCGCATCTTCGAGCCCTTCCAGCGTTGCGGCGACGCCCCACGCGGGGCAGATGCCGGCCTCCGTCTCGCGGTGGCCTCCGGCTTCACGGAGTCGATGGGCGGGACGCTGAGCGCGGAGGACACACCTGGGGGCGGCCTCACCGTGGTGCCCGCGCCGCGGGCGGGGCAGGCCCTTTGGGAGCGGTGAGCGGCTCGGGCCTGTTCGAACGGTGAGCGCTCGGGTCCTCTCGGGCCGGTGAGCGGCTCAGGCCCGGCGGATCACGATGTCGCCGACGCTGGTGCGGCCCCGGACCTCGACTGTCTCCTCGGATGCCTGGGGTCCCTCCGCCGCCCCCAGCTCATTGCGTACACGCCCCGCGGCGGACCGCACATCCAGCCAGGCCGCAGACCCCTCGGCGATCCCGATCTCCAGCCCCCCGGCCGAGGTGTCCAGGGTGATCCGCCCACGCACCACCTCGGCGAGCCGAATGGCGCCGTTCGCGGACTTGGCCGTGACGGAGGAGTCCGCGTGCAGGACGCTGATGGGCCCGCTGGACGAGCTCACCTTCAGCTCCCCGCGGATGTCCCCGATCGTGGTCTCGCCGTTGAGGTTCTTGATGGTGGCCGTGCCGTCGACCCGGCCGACCCGCACCCGGCCCGACCCGCGGATCTCGACCTCGCCCGTCGCGCGGTCCACGAGGATGTCCCCGTGCGAGGTCTTCAGCCGTACGGCCGCGGCCTCTTCCAGCTGGATATCACCGGCAGCCGTCGTCAGGTGGCAGTTCCCGAACCGCCCCTCGCCGATCAACTCGCCAAGGCCCGTGCTGCCGGTCAGGTCCGAGCCCGTGGGCAGTTCGACGGTCACATCGACCGCGCCGACCTTGCCGAAGAGCGAGCGTTTCTTGGGGCCCTTGATCACGAGCTTCCCGCCCGTGCAGGTGACCTGGGTGTCCTCGGCGGCCTGTACGTCCTGCTTGTTGCCGGGGTCGCTCGGCGTCACCTCCACCACGGTGTCGGTGCGCTTGCCCGCGATGATCCGGGCCCGCCCGATCTCGACTTCAAGGGTGGCGGAGAGGGGCTCGGGGGTGTCGAAAGTAGGCATGGCTGAACCGTCCTTTGGCTGTTGTGTGCTGGTTGCTGGTTGCTTGGTTGGAGTACGTGAGTGGCGTGGGGTGGGCTAGCGCACCCAGCCGGTGATTCCCTGCCCGGCCGCGTGCACCCGGCTCGAGCCGCTCTTGCCGCGGTCCGCCATGGGGTCCAGGGCGGCGGCGACGGCCCGGACCAGCCAGGCGTTGACCGAGAGCCCTTCGCGGCTCGCGGCCTCCTCGACCCGGACCTTGAGCTGGGCGGGCGGGCGGAAGTTGATGCGCGAGGTGGCGCCGTCCTCGACGTCCACCGGGGTCGGCGGCGTGGGCGCCGGCGGCGACGCCGGGGCATCGCCCTCGCCGAAGGTGTCCGGGATGGGTGGCGCCGTGACCACGAACTCGGGGTTGAGCCCACGCAGTCGTACATCGACCGAGCCTGGGGCCAGGTCGCGGGTGACCTCGTCCATCGCGTCGGACAGGGCGTTCAGCAGGGTGAGCCGGGCGGCCGACTCGAGCTGGGCGGTGAGCCGCTCGGCCAGGGCAAGGGCTTCGTCTCCACCGGCTTCGGCGGCGACAGCGAGTTCGTGCCGGAGGTTGTCAACGTAGGGAGTGAGGTCCATAGTGCAATGGTGGCACCATTATGGCGCCATTACAAGCCGCGTGGCGCCATTATGGTGCAGGGGTGGGCAGGGGGGCGGTGGTCGCGGTCACAGGGGAACCTCCTGGTGTGCTGTGGGTTGGGGTGCAAGCAAACCGGTAATCCTCCTTGATCGACCCATGCTGTGTGGCGCTCCGGCGAGTGCCGGTCAGGCGGCGGTGCACAGAGCGGGCGCCGCGTTGTTCTCGCTCAGGCCGATGCTGTGGAACCGGACCGCCGAAGGGCCGGTCGGGCCGGAGGTCAGGGCCACGGCGATCGGAGCGGGGCGAGCGGCGTGACGAGCGCGGGAGGCCTGAGCCGGGACGCGGGCACGGACGGGAGCGGTGGCCGGGGTCGCGGTCTTCTTGCGGCCGCCCGCGAAGACGACGAGCCGCAGCACTACGAACCGTGCGGCACCGGCAAGCGCGGAGGCCGACAGGTAGACGGCCTGCTCGAGCAGCGCCCCCGGCGCCGCCACCAGCTGATGCAGGACGAACATCGCCACGCAGGTCACGCCGTACGCGGCCGCCGCAGACCCCGCCGACTGCACATGCTGGCGCCAGGTCCCGCGCCTGCCTGCGCCGAAGGTGAAGCGGGCGTGCAGCTCGGTGGCGAGGAGTGTCGAGGCAACCGTGATCAGGGCGTTCGCCAGAGCCCACGGCATGCAGGCGGCGAGCGCCACCACCGCGAAGCTGGAGGCGACACCGACGCCGCCACCGCAGAGCACGAACCGTGCGAAGGCAGTGAAGGCGCCGGGTGCTGCCTGCGTCTGGCGCTGTGCTGACTCCATGATCCGGCCCCTCCGGTGGCTGACTCTGCGATACGCGAACCCTCGGCCCAGTCGGGACCGAGGGCTCATCGCCCGTGTCGCCATCATGGCGCAATGGGTGGCGCCATTGCAAGGCGTATATGGCGCCATTGGCTCCGTTGTCGGCGCCAGGATCGGGCCATGACATGTGAAACTGCAGGTCGAAGGGTTATCGCCAGGGTGTCGATTGGTTCGATGATGGCGCCGGTCAGCCGATGACCGACGTGCACGTGGTGGGCGTGGCAAGCGCCGAGTCGAGCGCGTTGGTGACCTCCTGGAAGGCGGCGCGGTCGACGAGGCCTATCGCCACATGCTCGGACGGTTGGCCGTGCACTTGTCCCGGATGAGGACGTTGTGGACGTCGGGGCCGTCCAGGAACTGGGAGCGGTGGGGAGTGACGACCTGGTCGTACTTGGTCGCGATGACCGTGTAGTGCACGCCGGGCGCGGTGTCGCGGCCGTCGCGGTCGCGCAGCTGCTCGGCCGACTTGGCGATCGGGCCGAGCCCGTTGAAGAGGGGGGCCGACGGTTTGCACGCGTAGTTGTTCCAGCCGCTGCTCGGCGCGGTGGAGGCCGGTGCGGCCGTCAAGTCGACCGCCGGCTCCGGCTTGGCAGGCGGTATGAGCTGGCCTCCGGGCTCTTTCGCCGCTACCAGTTGCTGCGCTGCGGTGCCGCGGCGTAGTCGTGGTGCGGTGCGGCGACGCCGATGCCGGGCGGCTGGGTCATGAACGGGGAGGCGGGCTCCGGTTCCTGCCCGGTCACTGGCGTGGTGGATCCGAGGTTGCCGGGTCGCGGATTTCTTCGGGGCACAGGAGTGTCTGGACGACCAGCGTGTCGCGGTTCGTCCACAGCGCGGACGGGCGCTCTTTGGTGTGCAGCGTCACCTTGGCCACGGCTGCGTGCTCGGCTCGGGCCGGCGCGGCCACCAGCAGCGCGTACGGCCGCTGCCCGGCTGGCCCGTGCGGGGTGGCGTAGTAGGCACGGGAGAAAAGGAGCGGGTCCAGGCCGTCGAGGGGGAGAATGCCGAGGACGTCGATGATGTGCTTGCTGGGCAGTGAGTGGTAGGGCCTCGAGATCTTCTTCCCTTAGGACCACGGTGGGCCTGTCCGGGGTCTCGTGTCCTTTCGCGATCTCGCGGTTTTCTACTTCTCGGTGCTCGGCTTGGCAGACGCGCCGGTGGCGTGTGCGGGAGCCGTCCGTGGCGTGCACCTCATGCAGATCCACCCCGTGCCTTCGCGTTGCCGGGAACAACTGCACCGGCAGGCTGACCAGGCCGAACATGATCCAGACTGTCCTCACGGCCTGCGTGGGTGCGTCCATGTTGCTACCCGGTGCAGTACGTCGAAGCTCTCCGCTCGGATGGTGTCCCGTGCCACCGAACCTTGATTGTTGCCACCGAACCCTGACGATCAATGGGTTCGTGCCGTCGAAGGTTGAGCGGCACGGGGTACCTGGTCGTCAGGGGTGGTGGTGGGCTCGCGGGTGCGTACGCGACCGGCGGGCCGACGCACCTCCCGGGCGCGGGTGCCCGGATGATTCTTTGGGTGCATGGCCCCTCCGGCAGCCTTCAGCTGAGCTGCTCGGCCAGTCCGACGAGGATGCCCTCGGGGCCGCGAACGTAACAGAGGCGATAGCTGTCCTCGAACTGCTCCACCTCGCCAACGAGTTGGGCACCATGGGTTTGCAGGCGGGCGAGGACGTCCTCGATGTCGTCGACGGCGAACATGATGCGACGAATGCCCAGCGTGTTCGTCGGCGCGTTTGCCGGCTCGGCGCTGATCGCCTTCGGCGTGTGGAACTTCGTCAGCTCAAGTCGGCCGTGGCCGTCCGGTGTCCAAGAAATAACAGCAATCTGGTCCCCGTCGCAGTCGATCTGGTCTGATTCGTCTGTGGTCGCAGGTGTTCTGGTCCACCGATGACGGCTGCCCGAAGCGCCGGAAAACCGGTGGAGCCGTCGGAGCATGTGTCCGTACCGTCCGTGGCGTGACCTATCTGAGCCCCCTGGGATATCTGCTGGGCATCGAGGGTGCCGCTCTGCTGCGCGGCGTGAGGGAGGGAAGCGCCGACCAAGCGTTCGTCGAGGCCCGGATCGCCGAGATCCGCGCCTTGCTGGACACGCCCGCCCTCGCGCATGCCGAGGGGGTCACGGCGAGTCCGGGCACGATCAGCGCGGCCGACGTCTACCAAGCCTGGGCGCCGCACTATGACGCCCCTGGCAACCAGATGATCGATATTGAGGAGCCCGTTCTCCGACGCATCCTGGACGGCCTGCCCGTCGGCACGGCGCTGGACGCGGCCTGCGGCACCGGCCGTCACACCACCTACCTGCATGAACTCGGCCATCACGTGATCGGCTTCGACTCCTCACCGGAAATGCTCGCCCAGGCCCGCAAGCGCCTGCCAGATGTCGACTTCCACGAGGCCGACCTGCACCGACTGCCGCTTCCCGACAACGCGGTCGACACCGTCGTCTGCGCGCTCGCCCTGACACACGTCCCCGAGCTGGCTCCCGTGCTGGCCGAGTTCGCGCGCGTCCTGCGCCCTGGCGGAAACCTCGTGATCTCGGATGCCCACCTGCTGGTGTCCTACCTCCGGCCGACCCTGGCCCGCCGTCCCGGCCCGGACGGCCGCCCGTGCCTCCTCGCCGAATACCACCGTCCGCTCAGCGCCTACCTCGCCGCAGCCCTCCCACTGGGCTTCCAGGTCCGGCACTGCGAGGAACCCCGCCGCCCGCACCATTCCCTCGACCCCGACACCGCCCCGGACCCACTCCCGACCCATGTGTCCTGGGACCTGTTGCACTGGTGCCCAGAAGCATCGGCCGCGGCCTTGGACGACTCCCCGATCGTGGTCATCTGGCACTTCCAACTCGACGGCACCCGGAAGGGCTGAGCATCGATCCACACCCGGGCCCGAGCGACTGAGGCCGATGATCTCGTTTGTCAGCCGGTTTGAAACGGGTCAGACCTCGGCCGGTAGATGGCCAGTGACGCTTCGATTCCTAGTGGTCGGGCGGCTGTGACGATTCCTGGTTGGCCATTATGTCGTCGGCCGCAGCGACGACCGCTCCAGGCGCGAGCCAACGCGCGCGGTCGCATCGGGTGGACGGTGAACGTCGACTCCACGATCTGCCGGACTCACCAGCACGTCGCCCGGGCACGCCGGGACGGCCATGCCCAGAAGGAACCGCCTTGGCCCAGGGGATCCCGCGAGCCGCGATGAGTCTGGGCTGCCACCGGCCGCGCATCGGCGACCGGATCGTCTTCGACAAGATGTTGCAGATGCTGCGCTTCGGCTGCTCCTACCAGGCGGTCGCCGACACGACCTGCTCGGCCACCACGATCGCAACCGTCGCGACGAGTGGATCCGGCTGGGCGTCTTCGCGAGACTCAAGCAGATCGCACTGGAGTCCTATGACAGGATCGTCGGCCTCGTCCTCGACCAGATCGCCGTCGACGGTTCCATCACCAAAGCCCCCGGCGGCGGAGAGGTCGCAGGGCGATCACCGGTCGATCGCGGCAAACAGGGCCTGAAGCGTTCCGGCATGACGGATGGTTATGACATCCCGCTGGGCCGCGTGCTGGCTGGAGCGAACCGTCACGACTCCCCGCTGCTCGCCCCGACCCTCGACCGCCTGGACGACCTGGGACCGCTGCCTGACGACATCACCGTGCACCTGGACGCCGGCTACGACTCGGACAAGACCCGCGCCCTGCTCGAGGAACGAGGTCTGCATGGCCGCATCGCTCACAAGGGTGAGAAGGCACCGATCCAGGCAAGCCAGAGGTGGCATGTCCAACGGACCCACGCCTGGCAGAACGCCTTCCACCGCCTCGCCCTCTGCTATGAGCGGCGCACCACCGTCATCGACGCCTTCTTCGACCTGGCCGACACCATCATCACCGTCCGCAGCCTGATCCGGCGGGCATGGACCACACACCGCTGGGACGAACGCCCGAACTGCCGCCCATGAGCACCCCTGTCGGCGCAACTTATGTCTGGTCGACGTCAGGGCGCGACGTTCCGGTCCTCCATGCACCAGTGTCTGCTTGAGCGCCACGCTATCGCCGCGGCTATGGAGACCGCTGCGAGCGCCACCCAGCCGAGCGCTCGAACTCCCGCGATGGCAAGCGCAGCGCCACCAGCCAGGGCACCTCCACCGATTCCCAGATTGAAGGCGGCGACGTACCAGGACGAGGCTGTGTCGTGAGCTGTGCCGGCGATGCGCAGAACTGTCGCCTGCAAGCACACTGGTGCGGCTGCGAAGGCCATCCCCCAGACGGCGACAGCCGCCACGGTGACGGGCGTCAGCGAAGCTCCGAATGCCAACAGGCCGATCGCCAGCGCCATCGCTCCAGTAGTTCCGAATATGGCGGCGGACGGCGCGCGGTCCACCCAGAGACCCGCAAGCCATGTGCCGCCGAGCCCTGTTACGCCGTACGTCGCAAGGAGCGCGCTCACTCCGGCGCCGTCCGGTATCCCCATGCTGTGGAGCAGTGGGGTGACATAGCTGTACATCGTGAAGTGGCCAAGCACGAGCACCATCGTGGTCATCACCAACGGAAGGAGACCAGGCAGGCACAGTGCATGAGGGCCTCGGTCGGCTCGTTGTGGATTTCCTGGAACCGGCGGAAGCACCCTCATGGCCACTGTCAGAACCAGCAGCGCGGCGAAGGCCACCAGCCAGAAGGCTGCTCGCCAGCCCACAGTGTCGCCCAGCGCAGCGGTCAGGGGCACGCCGAGAACCAGTGCTCCGGAGTTTCCGGCGAAGACGACCGCCGTTGCTCGGCCCGGTCGTTCCGGAACGGCGAGGGCTGCGGCGTAACCGGCCACGATGGACCAGAACACGCCGTGCGCGGCACCGCAGACGAGCCGGGCAACAGCCAGCAGCGCAAAATTCGTCGCCGCACCGGAGAGGACCGCACCCACGGCGAAGATCCCCACGACCGCGAGAAGGAGGCGCTTCCTCGGCCAGCTCGCGGTCCAAGAAGTCAACGCTGTCGCAGTCATTGCCACCGTGAAGGCATAGGCCGTGAGCAGCGTCCCCGTCTGGGACTCGGACACCTCCAGACTCGTGCTGATCGCGGACAGCAACCCGACAGGGAGCATCTCCGTGGTGACCACGATGAAGGTGGCCAGGGCAAGGACCGCCAGGCCGCCGCGGTGCTTTCCCATGGGAACACGCGGCGCAACGGCCTGGCCCTGCGCGTCCTTAGTGGTCATGCGGAAATAGGGCCAAGAGACGCGAGGAAACGGCGTACGTGGCCGAGCCAGAGCGCCCGGTTGTCCGCGTCGAGGATGTGCCCTGCTCCGGGCAGTTCGATCAGCGTGGCCCCCTGGATTCCCGCAGCGAGGCGACGGGAACTCTCCGGAAGCACCAGACGGTCTCCCGTCGGCGCGAACACGAGGGCGGGGGCCGTCACGCTGGTGAGGTCGCCGCGGACGTCCACGCGGGAGACAAGGTCGAAGTGGTCGAGCATGCCGGGAGGCATCGACGCCTCCACCTGCGCCACCGCCTCCTCCATGTCGGTCGGCGACAGCCCGTTCAACTGGCTCTCGGACAGGCACGCCAGGAAAGCCAGCCGGGCCACCTCCTCCCACTCGCCCGCCTTGCCGAGAAGGGCGATCAGTTGGGAGGCGTGTGCGAGGACTGGATCGGCCACGGGAAACCCTGCCGTGAGCACCAGTCCTGTCACCCGTTCGGGATGGCGGGTCGCGGAGCGCACCGCGATGGCGGTTCCCAGGGACTCTCCGAGGATGGCGAACGTCTCGTGCCCGCGTGCCACAGCGGAGGCGACAAGGGCGTCTGCGAGCTCGTCGGGATCGAGCGGTTCAGTTGCGACCGGTGTGCCGCCCGCTCCTGGGTAGTGCGGACCGATCAGCGTGTGGTCCCGCGTCAGATCGTCGAGCACCAGCCCGAAGTTGCCTTCGATACCGCCGCCGGCACCGTGCGCCAGCAGCAGGGCAGGGCCGCTGCCCTGCACGTACACATCAAGATTCCGTTCAAGAACGGCCTGTTCAGCACTCATGGATACGACGCTAAACTCCGACACCGGTGTCAGAGTCAAGTCGCCGGGAGAGGCAGCACCCCATGCGTATGAAGGAGATGGTCCAGCGGACTGGAGTGCACGAACGACTCCTGCGCTACTACGAACAGCAGGGGCTGCTCGCCCCGACCCGACTTCCCAGCGGATACCGGGAGTACAGCGACGCAGACGTGGAGACAGTGCGCCGTATCCGCAGCCTCCTGACGGCCGGCCTCTCCACCACCGTGATCGCTCAAGTCCTGCCCTGTGTTGCCGACGACAGCGACCACCTGGTCCCCATGTGTCCGGACCTGGTCCGCCAGCTCCAAGGCGAACGGCAGCGGATTACACAGGAGATCGAGGCCCTTCAGGCATCACGGGCCATGCTAGACACGGTACTCAACGCAGCTCCGTCAGCCTTCGCAAGCGAACAGCCAACCGGGGGTGTAACACCCTCCCCGGCAGCCGCTTGATCCGCTCGGAATAGCCGGCCGACCCAGGGGCCGTGAACCACTCGTACGCCTGCAGTGCTACAGGGGTCTGCAACCGCGCCTATCTGCGCGGCCTCTAATTCGTGTTCATGGAACAGCGCTACGCCTGCGAGATCATGTGCCGCTTCGGCGCCACCGTCGAGTCGCCCATCGACCCGTTCAACCGGCCACCCACCGCCGAGATGACGACAGTCTGGGACGCACCCCACCACCACCTGCGCAAACACCCCCACCATGACAACCGCTTGGGGCACGCCGCAACGCCCCCGCGCCATGGTCGTTGCGTGTACGAGTCGTCGTGGGTGCGGTCAAAACGTTCCCTACCACCCCAGTTGTAGGCGCGTAACGCAGCGGTTTACCAACCTGGGTTGGATGTCGTCTCTGTATGTCGGACGTAGCGTTCACAGCGACACGGGGCGGACCCATCAAGGCCTGGCGGTTAGTGAGGGAGCTTTGCCATCAGGTCGGGGTCCCTTGCATTCACACACGGGGGGAAGACGTGAGGCTGCGTAACGTAATCGCCGGACTGTGCGCGGTGACTGCTGTGGTCATGACTGGCTCGGCCGGTTCTCCTGCACAGGCCAGTGAGGCCCAAGGGGTCGTCTCCGGCGGCGGGTACTACAAGAACGACTGGGATGACGAGGGCATCGTCTCCACGAGCTCCCACAGCCGCAGCAACGTGGCCGCGATGTGGCAGGCCGTGCTGTGGGCGGACAAGTCGTTGAAGCCCGACGGGGAGCCGATGTCCCTCGCGGACATCGACTGTGTCTTCGGGGCGCAGACGCAGTACACCACGAAGCGGTGGCAGCACCGCTACGCCGCAGCCGGCCTGGTGGCCGATGGCATCGTCGGGCCGAAGACCTTGAGCTACGCCGCCCGGAAGCTGGATGAGGCCGGCGGCAACCGGTACGTCTACCAGGGCCTGACGGCGGATTTCGAGCCGACGGGACGCTCTGTGATGTTCGTCCGCTCCAGCAGCGGCGTCTGGAGCATGTACCGCGGCGACGATCTGCGGACCCTGTACTACAACGCGGCGACGTTCACCGCCTGCGGTTGATCGGAACAGGGGCGAGCGGTGCGCGGCGATCGCCCACCGTAGCTGAGCTGTACGCCCAGAACCGGACCAACGCGGCCGGGCTGCTCCCAGGAGGATCGTCCGGCCTTCATCGAAAGCATCACGACACTCACGGAGGTACGTCCATGTCCATTGTCACCGGTGTTCGACGCTTGGCCGTCGCCGGGTGCGGCTCGGTCCTTCTTGCATCCGGCTTAGTCGCCGTGACGGCCGGGCACGCCCAGGCCGCCACCCCGATCTGCACCAAGACCGTGACGAAGTCGTATCAAGACTTCTCGGGGCCCGTGGCCGCGGCGTCCAATGGCTCCCTGAACTGTCAGCTGGGCCCGGGCAACAGCAGCTCTGCGGTCAAGGCCCTCCAGAACTCCCTGTGGCGCTGCAGCACGGCAGACCCCGGCGCCATCGACGGCATCTACGGCCCTGACACCAAGGCAGCTGTCGCCAAGCTCCAGCGGGCCAAGGGCGTTTCACCCATCGACGGCCTCTACGGCCCGAAGACACGGACGGTCTTCAACTGGCTCATAAAGGGGCCCAGGGGTGCCGTCTGCGCAAACTTCTGATCGGAACCACCCTGCACCATCGACTGACGAGGGCCCGGGCGTCGGCGGCCCGGGCCCTCGCCGCACGATCCTGTAGCTGAGATCCTCACCGCAGCTCGCCGGCCTCCGCCGCATGATCCGAGAACAGAACCTCACCGGCTTGCCGACACCCCACGCACCTTGAACACCAACCGTTTGCCCCACCAGCGCATCTCCAACTGGTTGAGGTCGGCGCGCCATTGCTCGGTCAACTTCTCCGCGCGGTGCCGCCGCACGCGGGCTACCGCTGCCAGTGCGTCACCGATTGGGGCGCCGACAAGACCCGCTACCAGCTCGCCGTTGACCCGAGCGAGGAAGCCGCGCCCTCCGAGACACTCAGCCGTTGCCCCAACGAGTCCATCACCGTCACGCTCGCCCGTTAGCGGTATCCGACGAAATGTGGTTCGTGAGGTGACGGAATAAGCGTGCCAGGTTCGCCGGGCTACCAGGCGCTCGTATCCGGGCGATGTCGCGGGTTCGTCTGCGCTGGCGCCCGGGCGCATTCTCAGTCTGGAACGCGGGCTGGGTTGCGCAGGACCTTCCGCGTTTGATGCGGCCGCCGTCCGCGGCCAGGCCGTTCCGCGTAAGACCGCTGGCACGGCAGGCGAGGCAGCGCGGGCCTGATTCCGCTGGGCCGCCGTCTTCTTGGCGGCGGGGTGGTAGGTCAGGTGCGGAGCTCCAGTGCCGGGCATGGCGCCGTCCGGCGGGGTCAGGGCCGGGCAAGGCAGTCACCCCAGAGTGCGGCCAGCCGTGCCGGGATCTCGCGGATGGCGGCGCAGCCCCCAGGATCGCGCGGGAGCCCGTCACCGGCCACAAAGGTCCACGCGCTGCCTTTGGCTTTGGTGAAGTACTTCTCCGCGCCTCCCTCGTCCTGGAGCTGGACGAGCTCGTTTTCGGTGGCGTCGGCCGTCGGTGTGAAGGAGGTTCCCGCGTAGAAGACTCCGTCGCACTCGCCGTAGTAAAAGGTGCCCTTGACCGGGGCGATGTGCACCAGCCCCGGCTGCGATCGCCGGTACGCCAGGGTCACCGCGTCCTTGACCCCCTGTGGCACGACCAGGGAACGGCACGGCGGTGAAGGGGGCGACGACGGGGATGTGGCCGCCGGGCCGTCCGGCGCCGCGCTGGGGGGCTTCGGGGTCACGGTCGGCGGGGCCGTGAACGTGGCCGGTGTGGTCGGGCTCACGACCGCCTCGGGCGGAGGGGCCTGGCGGGAATGGCCGGTGACGGCGAAGGCACCGCCGCCCACCGCGGCAACCAGGGCGACGGCCAGTGCGGCAGTGGCCATCCGGTGACGGCGCCGCAGTTCGTCGCCGCGTTCCCGGACCATGGCGGCGGGCAGGGCGCTGGTGCGCGCGGCGAGCTCCTCAGACCCTCCCTGGAGGATGGCCTCGAAGTCCTCAGTCATGGTGGTGCACCTCCTGGTCGGCGGAGCCGAGGACATCGGTCGCGACAGCGGGAGCGATGCCGGGTGCCGAGACCGCCGGCCGCAAACCGGGTGAGCGGGCGGCACCGCCCGGGCGGTCGCTCGCGATGTCGGACAGATAGCGCGCCATCATGTGGCGCCCGCGCGACAGCCGGGCCTTGACCGTTCCCGGCGCGACTTCGGTTTCACGTGCAGTCTCCTCGACGGACAACCCGACCAGGTGATGCAGCACGATCGCCCGCCGTTGCTCGTAGGGAATGCGCCGCAACGCCGCGACGATCGCCACGTAGTCAGGACTGACACCGGGCACCTCGTCGGGCATGCCGTGGCGGCGGTGGGCCGTGAGCCGGTTGCCCGCCTTCCGCCAG
Source organism: Streptomyces montanus (assembly GCF_005786655.1). Lineage (NCBI taxonomy): Bacteria > Bacillati > Actinomycetota > Actinomycetes > Kitasatosporales > Streptomycetaceae > Streptomyces > Streptomyces montanus. The sequence continues at coordinate 77,172 of NZ_VBZC01000021.1, read as the reverse complement.
ACACTCACCCGGATACGGCAAGCCACCGAACGCACCCAGGCCTCCGGGTCCGCGTAGCCGGATACCTTCTCCCAGTTCTGCCAGGCCCGGGCGAAGGCCTCCTGCACCAGGTCCTCGGCCTCGACGAGACTGCCGGTCATCGCGTACATCTGGCTGGTCAGCCGACGCACAGTGCCGGCGTAGAAATCGTCGAAGACGCGTGCATCGCGCATTGCCCCCTCCACATCACTGATTTGAGGGGTCGTGCCCTCACCACCTTGTCACGCCCGAGGAGCGTGGCAGGTTGCACGGCTGCAGCCACGCTGCCTGCCCCCGCACCCGTGGGTCCCCGCACAGGTCGGGCTCCCCAGGGGCGGACCACGCCTGCTACGGACTGCGGGAACTGCAGTGAGACGACTGCTCCATCGGCGGCATCTTCGACATACCGGGTGATCTTGACGGACAGATTCGTCCTGCCGTGGGGATGCCGGGTGGAGGTACCACGTGCTCATCGTCGACACGGATGTCGTCCGGGTGGAACGCCGGTTGCGGGCCCGTGAGCTGACGTGCCAGTCGTGCGGTCCGTGCTCGCACCGTGGGGACACGGCCCGCCGCGGGAGATCCGCGGTGATCTCGGGTCCCGGCTGTTCGTACGTCTTCGTCGTTCGGCCGGGCGGGTGCTGCATGCCATCTCCGGCCGGGCAGTTGACGCATCCGGCGCACCCGGCGGCTTCGCGGTCGCCACAACGGCCACCGCCGCGATGACAGTACTGGCCGCGGGGGCGGCCAGCGGTTGTCCGGGCCAGGCGGCGGGCTCCCACCCGGTGCTGGACGCATCGGGTGGGAGCAGGGTGGCCGCAGGCCCGTTCCTGTTCGAGCAGGGCAGCGGCCTGGGCGGCGTACGGAACCCATCCGGCCCTGCAGACGGCGCACGTGGCGCCCCGCGCCGACGGGCCGGTCGCCGCGGGAACCCGGTCCGTGGAAGAACCGCGCCTGCACCTGCTGGGCTACGGCGACTGTCGGCTCGCTCAGCGGCTTGTGCAGACAATCGCCCGTGATCATGATGCTGCGGGAGCTGAAGCGGACGTACAACACGTCGTGCCGGACGGTCAGGAAGGACCGTCACATCGGTCTGGCCCGATCCGGAGGAAGAAGCGCCACAGCGGGTGACCACACTGGCCCCTACAAGCCGGTCGTCGACGAGATCCTGCGGGAGGCCTGGACGCGCCGCGCACATAGCGCCACACGGTCACGCGGATCTTCCACCGCCTGGTCGAGGAGCACGCTGCCGAGGTCTCCTACCAGCAGGTTCGGCTGGGTGCACGGCGTCGGAGTAATCCCTTGCCGAGGAGGGCCGCCTCGTGCCCACACTGATCCCATGACCAGGGCGACGAGGGAACAACTGCCGGGGGACGGGCTCGTTCTGGCCGTACCCGACGGCCGGCCAGGCCCGCCCCCGCTGCGCTTCGAGCGGGCGAAGGGCCGCGGGTGGGTCCTCAGACAGGGCGAACGGCCGCTGATCCAGGCCCGGTCGGAGGGCGACGGCTGCTGCCGCAACCTCCACCTGCGCCGGCTGCCAGGCCACCGCTCACCGCTGCCGCCCATATCCGCCGCGACGATGCGGTCCAGGACCAACTGGCCGCACCGGTACGGGCGGTGGCTGGAGGAGACAGCCCACGGCCCACTGCACCACGGGCGCTGGATGCTGACCCCGCGCACCACCTTCGCTCCGGGCATCTGGAACTGCGACCTCGTCCGGGACTGGCCGGACGCCACCCTCGAACTGCTCTGTGGTGGCGGCTGGCACGGTGTCCTGCCGCTGCGCCCGCTTCCGGCACCGGACGCCCCACGCGTGAAGGCGTACCGCAAGCACGCTCGGGAGGGCACCCTCGCCCCCGTCCTGCTGTGGTGGGTGTCCTTCCTGGACGGTTGGCTGCTCCTCGACGGCCATGACCGGGCTGCGGCCGCGCTGGTGGAGGGCATGCAACCGGCCTGCGTGGAACTGGTTCGCGTACCGGACGACGCCGACTGGCGGGCGACCGCCGAGAAGATCACCGAGGTGCACGAGGAACGGGTGGCGCGACTGGCCGCGCGCCCAGCGGGCCCGCACACCGCAGACCAACGGCAGGCGCTGAACCGGGGCTACGCCGACGTGATCTCCACCCTGCCGTACGACGCGGACGCCACACCCGTGTTTGAACGCCCCCACGACTGACTACATCGTGCTGCGCGTCTTCTGCGCGCCAAAGGGCGGGTACGGCAACGCACTTGGCATCGTCCGGGACGGCTCCACACTGCCGGACCCGGGGGAGAGGACCGGGCGCGCCGCGGGGAGCGGCCTTCGGACGTGTGTGATTTACCGTCTGCGTGGTGAACCGGGGCCGTGTGCTGGGCGGGTCGTGGGCGGAACCGACTAACGAAAGCGTTCGTGGAACGGTCACCGTGACCGTTCCACGAACGGAAGTCATGGAGTGGGTGAGGCACCTGAGCAAGAGGCGACAGCCACCGTGGTGCCCTCGCCTAGCGGCTCACTGGCCCTTCTCGGTGAACATGTCGATCAGGCCCTGGGCCGTGTTGTTCTCGGATTCGATCCCCTGGACCTCCATACCTTCAAAAGTGACGGCCTCGGCGCTGCGGGGGAACATGGCCTGCTCGTACTCACTCAGCGCGGCCTCGATGTCGTCGGGGTGCGCGGCGAGGGCCTTGCCGAGTTCGGCGCCGTCGAGCATGGCCAGGTTGGCGCCTTCGCCGTTCGGGGCCGCGAGGTGGGCGGCGTCGCCGAGCAGGGTCACCCCCGGCACCCGGTCCCACCGGTGCCCGGTCGGCAGAGCATAGTGGGGGCGCAGGGTCGGCGCGGTGTCGCCGTCGGTGATCAGCGCGGTGAGTTCCGGTGCCCAGCCGTCGAACTCTTGCGCGATCCGCGCGGTGGCCGCGGCGGCATCGGTGAAGTCGATGGCGGCGAACCAGTCCTGCGGCCTGGACAGCGCCACGTAGGTGTGAAGGGTGTCGCCGCTTTCCCGGTGAGCGAAGATCTCCTTGCCCGGCGCGGGCGCGATCAGCGACCCGCCGCCGACCGCTTCCGCGGCGCCTGGGTGCCGGGTGTCGGCGTCGAACAGGTAGGTCTCGACGAACGACGTGCCGACGTACTCGGGTGTGGCGGGGGAGAGCAGCGGCCGGACCCGTGACCACGCGCCGTCCGCGCCGACCAGCAGACTGGTGACGACGGTGCCGCCGTCGGCGAACATCACCTCGTGGCGACCCTCGCCGAGGGCGCGGGTGCTGCTGACCTTGTGCCCCCACCGGACGGTGCCGGCCGGGAGCGAGTCGAGCAGGATCTGTCGCAGCTCGCCGCGCTGCGCCTCGGGGCGTCCGCCCGTGCCGTCGTCGCCTTCCTCGAACAGGACGGTCCCGTCCCGGTCGAGGACCCGCATCGCCTGGCGGCCCTCCAGAACGATGGCGCGGAACTCGTCCATCAGGCCGGCCGCCTCGAGGGCGAGCTGCCCGTTGTAGTCGTGGATGTCGAGCATTCCGCCCTGCGTTCGCGCCGACGGGGAGGACTCGGCCTCGTAGACCGTGACCGGGATGCCGTGGACGTGCAGGACGCGGGCCAGCGTGAGTCCGCCGAGTCCGGCGCCGATGATCGTGACGGGCGTGTGCATGGTGACTCCTTCGGGACCGGGCCGCCCGGTGAGCTCCGGTCGGCCGTCTCCGGAAAGGTGCCAGGCCTCGCCGACGAGCCGCCGACATCGGACCGACAGCCCCCGACAGACGACCGACACCGCGGCTCTGCCGCCCGATCAGCCCGGGGCAAAGCGCCGATCAGCCAGGAGGAGGCTTAGCGCACGATCTGACGCGGATGTTCCTCAGGCCCCGAGTTGGCCGAAGGCGGCTCGAACGGTGGCGGTGGTCCGCACCACCGCCATCCAGAGCTCGACGGTGACCACCGTGGCGGGCTGACACTCAGGAGAACGACGGTCGGCCCATTCCACAAGTTCTGACAGCCGGATCTACCAGCATGCTCGCTGCTCAAAGGGGTCTTCTCCGATCGAAGTGGGGTTACGGGCGCAGGGCGAAGCAGGCCAGCCGGCCGAGGTCTGCGACGGTCACGGTGGACCAGCGCGAGGTGAGGAGTTCGACTTCGGGCGCGGTGATGCCCAGGCTCTTGAGCTGATCGTCGTCGGCCCGTCGGGCGGTGAGCTCGGTGACCACCCAGAACGTCCCGCCGGGGACGAGGAGTTGACGGACCCGGTCAAGGAAGGCGCCCTTGTCGGTGATGAACCGGAATACGAGCCGGCAGGTGATGACCGCGTACGCCGGATCGGGCAGCTCGCTCAGGTCGTCGGTGACGAAGTCCATGACCTGGCAATGGGGGTGATCGGCTATGGCCGGGCCGGTGGCTGTGGCGAGGGCGATGGCGCTGGGTGCGCAGTCGATGCCGGTGGTCCGGTAGCCGAGATGGTTGTGCAGATGGCGGGCAAGGGCACCATCGCCGCACCCTAGGTCGAGCGCCGGCCGTCCGTGGCCGGGACCGAGGTGTTCGGCGAGGAGTTGGGTCTCGGTGTCGGTGATCCGCAGGTAGCTGCGGCCGGACGCCCACAACGGCTCCCAGTAGGCGACGGGGGAGGCGATCACGCGTCATTCCCTTCGGCGCGGTAGGCGGCTCGGTCCTGCTGCAGGCGCCACAGTTCCTGCATCAATCCGGGCTGGTTGACCAGCTCGTGGAAGGCGCCCTCCTGCACCACGCGGCCTTTGTCCATGACCACGATGCGGTCAGCGACGGAGGTGTTGGCGAGGTTGTGGGTGACCAGGACGACTGCCCGCTCCCCGGCCATGCCGCGCAGTCCGGTGAAAATCCGGTGCTCGGCCCGCGCGTCGAGATCGGAGGTGGGCTCGTCCATGACGAGCAGACCCGCGTCACGGTGCGCCGGTCGGGCCACCGCGATCCGCTGCCACTGCCCCGGAGACAGCGCCACGCCGCCCCACCACTCCCGGGCCAGCAACGTGCCCAGCCCCGACCGGAGAGTCCTGATCACGTCATCGGCTCCGCTGGCCCGTGCCGCGCGCTTCACGGCCACGTCGCCCTCGGCGCACGGCTGGCCCAAGGTGATGTTCTCGCGCGCAGTCATGGGCCAGCGGGCGAAGTCCTGCGGCACCACGGACGTCTGCCGCCACATCGCGTGCGGGTCGAGGTCGGCGACGCTGACACCGTCCCAGGTGACGACGCCACTACTGGCCAGATTGAGCCCGGACAGCAGTTTCATCAGAGTCGACTTACCCGAGCCGTTCTCCCCGACGACGGCCACGATCTCGCCTTGACGGACCTCGAAGTCGACCTCGTGGAGGGTGTCCTCGTCCGCCTCCGGATATCGGAAGGAGACCTTCCGCAGGGCGATGTGCCGCGGCCGTTGGGGTGTGATGATGCCGCGGTCCAGGCGCTGCCCGGCGGCCTCCGTGACGAACCGCTCCCAGTCGTCGAGGTAGAGCCCGGTGCGCAACAGGTCCCGGCCGTAGCCGACGAGCCCCTGGAGTCCGGTGGCCGCGGAGCGCAGCGCGAACACGGCGGTGCCGGCCGCTGCCGCCGAGATCCGGCCGGTTCCCAGCAGCAGGAACACCGCACCCCATACCGCCGAGGACGCCAACCCCGTGGCGGCGGCACCGACGACGGCGATCTTGGCCCGGTCCCAGGCGGCGGTGTCGCTGGTGGCTTCAACCCGCTCCGCGCTGGCCTTGTACCTGCTGAGCAGGTAGGGGGCCAGGGTGTCGGTGCGGACCTGGTCGGACTGGTCCTTGGCGATCAGGTGCCAGCGCAGCATGGTCATCACGCGCCGGTCCTTGTGGGTGGCGACCACCGCCAGGTAGGTGACGCGCTCACCGCGGATGGCGGCGATCGCCTGCGGTACCGCTGCCATGAGCAGCAGGGGCAGGAGCAGGGGGTAGAGGCTGGCGAGGACCACGGCGGCCGCGATCAGGGTGGCGAGGGAGGAGATGTAGTTCTGCGACTGGCCGATCATGTCCCGGCTGACGTCGACGCCCCGCTCGGCGGCGTCGTACCGGTCGTTGAAGCCGGGGTGGTCGTAGGCGGCCTGTTCCGAGTTGGTGGCCGCTTCGAGCATCTTGTACTCCGCCTCGCGGCAGATGCGCGGGGAGAGCCGGTTGGACAGGGCCTGGATGGCGATGCCGAGCAGGGCCCGCAGTCCGGCCGTCCCGGCCAGCAGTGCCACGGCCGGGATCGCCGCCGGCAGCCGGCTCGTGTCGTGGGCCGTCTCGATGAGCACGGAGAGCGCCTCCGTGGTGGCGAACAGACCGAGCGCCCCCGAGATCCCGGAGACGATCTGGCAGGCCAGAAGGACGCCGACGGCCGTGCGGTCGACCTGCCAGGCCAGGGAGAAGGTTCTGCGGATCAGTGAGGGAAGCCGTCGGGCCATGGTGCGTCCGGTCAGCAAGTCGGCCAGCTCCAGGCTGTCCCCGCCGGGGTGGTCGAACGCCAGCTCTTCTTCGGCGGCGGGCGCCGCCGCCACGTCGTCGGCCTCGCCGCTCTCGTCATGCAGTCGGTCGGCGGTCTCCGTCATGGCCTGTCTCCTTCCTTCTTCAGTGGGGCGCGTTCGTTGGCGGGGGCCGGGACATCTGCCGGCGCAGGGGCGTCTCCGCTGGGATCGGGTGCCGTCACCGGGAGGGCACGAAGGGAGCGCACCGGAGAAAGGGCGAGGACCAAGACCGGAACGAGAAGGAGAACGGTGCCGGCGATCAGGGCGCTGCGTACCCCGTGCAGGGTGCCGATGACTCCGGCGAGGGGTGCGGCGAATGGGCGGGAGCCTCCTGTGAGCCAGGTGCTGACCGCCTGCATGCGTCCCTGCAGACGGGGCGTGGTGATCATCTGCCGGATGGACCGCTGGGTGGTGCCGGCCGCCGCCGCGCACAGGAGCTGGACGGCGAGCGCGGCGCCGATCGCGATCTGCCAGGAGCGCCCCGCCGAGGCGAGAAGCAGCGGGAGCTGGGCGATCGGGGTCAGGATGAGCGCGGTGAGCATCATCGGACCGGGCCCGAACCACCGGGTCATGCGCGGGGCGAACAGCGCGCCGACGCAGCTGCCCAGGGCGGCGGCCCCCATGACGAGGCCGAAGGCCGTGGCGGTGAAGAGGAGTTCACGCAGCAGGTACAGCGCCCACACGGTGTTCAGCACACCCAGGGCGAAGCTCATGGTCGAGTTCGTGAGGGTCAGGGTGCGCAGGGTCGTGTCGGCGAAGACGTACCGCACGCCCTCCGCGATCTCCGTACGCAGCCGCGCACTTGGGGCCCGGGACGGTGGCGGGGGCTCGGTGATGCGGATATGAGTCGTGCACAAGGCGCTGACGGCGTAGGAGAGGGCGTCCGCGATGAGGGCGCGGGCCGCGCCCAGGACGGAGACCAGCACCGCGCCGAGGCTGCTGCCGGCCGTGGCGGAGACGGAGAACAGGCCGCCGATCCGGCTGTTGCCGCGCTGCAACAAGGATCGGTCCAACAGGGTGGGGAGGTAGGCGATGGCGGCGGCATCGTGCACGACCCCAGCGGTGGACTGGACGAAGGCGACCCCCATCAACTGCTGGAAGGTGAGCCAGTCGAACGCGGCCGCGAGCGGCAGAGTGAGCAGGACGCACACGCAGACCAGGTCCCCGCCGATCATGAGCGGCCGCTTAGGATACCGGTCGGCCAGCGCCCCGGCGTGCAAGGCGAACAGCAGGCTGGGCAGCTGCGTCAGGAACACGAGCGCGGACACCTCAGCGGTGGAGGCGCTCAGCTCGACCACGGCCAGATATGGCACGGCCACGCTGCTCACCGACGATCCGGCCACGCTGGTCGCCTCGCCCGCCACATAAGTCATGTAGGGGCGGTGGCGCCACAGGGCCTGGGCTCCACCCTGCGGGGGAGCGGAGGCGAGAGGCGGGCGCGGGGCGGGTTCAGGAGAGGCTGTCATGTCCCGTCCCCGCTCGCCGCCACGGTGATGTTCCCGTGCAGGTGCCCCGCCATGAAGTTGGCCAAGACCTTCCGGGTGTAGGGGTGGCAGTCCGTGGGCGGATTACCGGGATCGATCCACAAGATGGCCTCGTGCTTGTCCGTTTCGGCGTTGCGCGGCTCGCCCTGCCACCGCTGCGCGGTGAACACCGCCCCGATCACCCGCACGCCGTCGGGACCCCGGTAATGCACCGTCTGACAGATCTCCAGGTCCGAGGCAGCGACACGGACACCGGTCTCCTCGTGCAGCTCGCGCAGCGCGCCCTCGTCGAGGAACTCGTCCTCCTCCAGCTTTCCGCCGATCACGGTTACCTGGTTCGCAGACGTCTTGGACTTGTCGTTGTGCCGTACTGCCAGGATCCGCCCGTCGCCACGCTGAAGCAGCACCATGACGTTCGCCGGGCTCAAGTGCTGATCGCTCACGCGGCCTGCACCTCCAGCCGGGCCAGCGTGGCCCGCCCGCGTTCGACGATCTCGGCATCGCCGATCTCGCCATCGCCGTTGGGCACGCCCCACGAGATGGCGCTCGCCGCGTCCAGCACGGACAGACAGCGCAGCGCCCACTGCTCCTCGGCGCTGAGCGCGCGGCCGTACCCCTCGAAGAACGCCTCCTGAAGGTCGGGGCGGCCGACCCAGGATCCGCAAGCGAGAAGGACGAGGTCGGCGACGGCAGCGTGCGGCCGGGCGCGCTCCAGATCCACCGCCCCGAACACCCGGGCCGCGGGGCCGGTGTCGAGCAGCCAGTTGCGTTCCTGGAAATCGCCGTGGACGTATCCCGCGGGCAGCGGCCCGAGCCGGCCGAGCGCGGCGGCATGCCACCGTACGGTCCACCGGTCCTTTGGGCCGATCAGGTTCCCGGCCCGGTCCAGGTGCTTCTCGCCGCCGGCAGCGGCGCGGGCGACCTCGGCGGCGGCATCCGCATGGTCCTGGGCCGACACCTCGCCGGCACCGCCGTGGAAGCGCCGCAGCCAGCTGCCGGCCTGCCGGTGCAGCATGCGCTGCTCCGCGTGGGTGAGGGAGAGCGACTTCACCGTGCGGCCGGACACCGGGGAGAGCAGCAGGGCCTGCTGGAGGGGGTCGGCCGCCAGCAGAAGGGGCGCGGTGCCCGGCTCCAGGCCCGGGACCACTTCCCGCAGGGCGCGGGTGTCGCGGCCGAACGACATCGGGCTCGGCGCCAGCTTCGCGAAGACAATCCCCGTGGCGCACGTCAGCTGCCACACACGGGAGTTCACGCGGCCGTGGGAGACGTCTCGGACCAGGTGCACCGGTCCGACGACGCTCTGGGCCCACTCCAGGAGGACGGGCGGAATCGGCTTTTTTGCGACGCTCATGCCCCCCACCTCGGTTCCGGACGTGCCGGATCCGCGGCGAACGTACGGGCGGCGTCAACACCGTGCACGAGGTGGACCCGCTGTTCGAGCGCAGGAGGCACGGGGGCGAGGGCGGGGACGGGATTCATGAGTTCCTCCTGGAAAGGGTGAGCGGCATAGGTGACACAACAACTCGGCTGCTGGACAGGCCGTTACGGGCAACAGCAGGCGAAGCGTCGGTCAAAAGTTCGAGCACGGGGGGTGACCCTTGTGGGGACTGGGTGATGTGGCCGTGATGCACTGTTCGATCACTCGCACAGGGGGTCGTCACCTGATCGAGCGATTGCCGCGGGCGGCTGAGCTCGCGTCCGGCACGTGCACCGGCTGTGAGCACGAGCGTGTCGTCCGCGGTGAACGAGGCAGCGGCCGGCCTGCCGGGCAGGAGCCGGTGGCGCACGGCGCGGTTTGTAAGCGAAGAAGCGGTGGCGGTGCGCAGTACGCAGGTGCCAAGAACTCGTCCCTGCCTTGGTGGCTGTCAACTCGGCCCTCCGGATCTGAGGTGCTTTTCTCGTGGCGATGGGGCTGCTGTGGCAGACGGCAGCGAGGCGTGGAGTGCGGAAGGAACCCTCGGGCACGGCACTGACAATCAGCGGGACCCGGGGCTGTGATCCGGACAATCCGAGAGGCCGTTCAACGAAGGGCGGACTGAGGCGGTACGGCCCGATGCCCTGGGACGAAGCCAGAAGAAAGGATTCTCGAACTGGGCCGCGGCACCCCGAAGTTGAGTGCTGACCAAGATGGCTTGAACTGCCCGATGCGAAGTGCCGACCATGGCGCCGCCCGGGATGGCGAACCTCTGAAAGGGCACGTCGGCGGCCAGGTCATGTCTCAAAATCAGCTTCCCTACTGCATGGCCAACTGCCTTGCCCGGCTGCCCGACAGGGTCGGCCCTGAAATCATTTCGCCCGTGCTCGCGTCGTCCGGTACGGTCGCGGGATTGTTTTCACTGCTGGGAGCCCATGAGGTTCGCGTGTGGCCTCCCCGGCAGTTACCAGGCTGAGAGCAGGTTTCGTTATGGCATGTCGTATCAGTGAGCTCGTGCTCGGTTGCCGCGACCCTGAGGTGCTGGCGCGGTTCTGGTGCGAGGTCCTGGACTTCGTCGTGCTCGATCGCGAGGACGACGGCACGTTGGAGATCGGGCCGCGTGAAGGGTTCGGTGGTCCGCAGCCGACGATCATCCTCAGTTACAGGGATGAGCCGGAGAAGGGGAAGTCCCGGCTGCACATCGACGTCAACGCCACCGACCGCGATCAGGACGCCGAGCTCGAACGCCTACTGAAGCTTGGTGCGCGCCCGGCCGACATCGGCCAGACAGGGGAGGAGCAGTGGCATGTCCTGACCGACCCCGAAGGCAATGAGTTCTGCCTGCTCAAGGCCCGCCTCAACCCACTCTGATGCTTATCGGTCACGCCTCGGCGCCAGGTACCCAGGGCCTGCCTCGAAGTGCGGCGTGACGGGGGTGTCGTGATCGTGAAGTAAGTGAGGTCTCCGGCAGAGGGTTCATCGACCAAGAAAAACCTGAACCCGGAGACCTCGTGGCCACCCCAGCGGTGACGAGGCGGCTTGACCTGACCGATGAGCAGTGGGCGCCGCTGGAACCGCTGTTGCCTGTGCCCACGCGGGCGGTGCGGGCGGTCAGGTCACGGTCTACGCCTAGGCCGTTTCGTTTGGATCACCGCGCTGACCAGAGGAAGATGCCTGCGATGTGGAGTCCGGCCAGGTAGATGGTTGCGGTCTTCTCGTAGCGGGTGGCAATGCCTCGCCACTGTTTCAAGCGGTTGATGCAGCGCTCGGCGGTGTTGCGCTGCTTGTACGCCTCGCGGTCGAAGGCTGGTGGCCTACCGCCTCGGCTTCCACGCCGCAGGCGGTGGGCGCGTTGATCGGCCGGAACTGGGATCACAGCGCGGATCCCGCGCTTGCGCAGGTGCTCGCGGATCGCGCGGGAGGAGTATGCCTTGTCGGCCAGGACCACGTCCGGCCTGGTGCGGGGCCGTCCTCACCGTCGAGGAACGCGAAGGCGGGCCATGACGTGAGCGAAGGCGGGTGCGTCACCGGCCTGTCCGGCGGTGAGCACGAAGGCCAGTGGCCGGCAGTGGGCATCGGAGGCCAGGTGGATCTTCGTGGTCAGTCCGCCGCGGGACCGGCCGATGGCGTGGTCCGCCGGTTCGCCTGCTGGGGCCCTTTTTTGCGGGCTCCGGCCGCGTGCTGGTGTGCGCGCACGACGGTCGAGTCGACCGAGACGGCCCAGTTGAGGTCTTCGTCGGCCTCTGCCTGAGCGACCAGCGTGGTGAACACCCGCTCCCAGGTGCCGTCGATGGCCCACATCCGCAGCCGGTTGTAGACGCCTCGCCAGTTGCCGTACTTCTCGGGGAGGTGGATCCACTGCGATCCCGTCTGGAACTTCCAGGCGATCGCGTCGATCACCTCTCGGTGGTCCCTCCACCGGCCACCCCGCCGCGGAGTCCGATCTGGGAGTAGCGGCTCGATTCGCGCCCACTGCGCGTCAGTCAACGGCACACACGAACAACGACCGGCGGGGCTGGTTGGAACGGTGCAGCTGTCAGGTGGTCGGCCCAGTGCGGAGCCGCCACACGTCCCGCACGAGCGTGTACGAAGCACTGAGGAAGATCACGGCTCCAGCCACGAGCCAGAGGACCGACGCCCCGGAACGATACTCACGAACGGCAAGGACGAGCAGCATCACGCTGGCAAGGACGCCGAAGGCCGAGATCAGAGCACTGATGCGGTGAGTCACACGGACATCATCAACGACAACCTCGGCCAGCGGAAGTGATCCAAACGAACCTGCCTAGGGGTCGAGCCCTCGACGGTGCGGTGTTCCATAACCTGAGTCGAGCCGACGCCGGGTGGGCGAGCCAACTTCTGACCTGAGCAAACACAGAGCGAGGACGGCGGGCGAGGTTACAACCAATGCCGTTGACTTTGAGCTGCGGCGGGCAGGTCGCCCTGGAGGTCGCCGCGCGTTGGCCGGACCGGGTGAGCGCCATGGCGTTGCTCTGCTCCGCCCGTCCCGGGCATGAACCTTCTGGCGAACTGAGTGTCCCGAGCGCAGGCTGAGGTGACGGCCGGCGAATCGGTCGATGTGCTCTTCGGTCCCTTCCAGCAGGGCGCGCCGTACGCGAAGGGCAACAAGCAGATCGGGAACCGGCCGCTCTCCGAGGTCCCAAGCCAGGTTGTTGAAGCGGTCGATGTCGTGGGCCCCGCAGCCCTGATGAACCCGCTTGAGGGGACGGGCGGGATTGGCCGTAGAGCTGGAGCGGTCCCAGCGAACATCGAAGGTCCGGCCCTGTAAGAAGTGGACGCCGGTCTGCCCGCCTGTGTCGGCCGCCTCGCCCTGACGCGCACCGGGCTCCCTAGTTGAACACGTTCAAAAATTAGAGCTACGCTGATGCCGAGCGAAGCCGAGGGGGTTCGATGAAGGTAGTGCTGCCCGGGGGAACCGGACAGGTGGGAACGATTCTCGACCGTGCCCTGACGGCGGCCGGCCACGAGGTCACGGTGCTGACCCGGCGTCCCGTGCGGGCGCACGACATCGGCTGGGACGGGGCCACGCTGGGCCGCTGGGCCGCTGCGATCGACGGCTGCGATGTCGTGATCAACCTGGCCGGGCGCAGCGTTTCCTGCCGTTACACCGCCGAGAACCTTCGGGCCATGATGGACTCCCGGGTGGATTCGGCGCGGGTGGTCGGCGAGGCGATCGCCGCCGCCGCGCGGCCACCGCGCGTCTGGCTGCAGATGAGTACGGCGACGGTCTACGCCCACCGCTTCGACGCGGCACACGACGAGGCGACCGGGGTGATCGGCGGCTCGGAGGCCGGTGTGCCGGACTACTGGGCGTACAGCGTCGAGATCGCGAAGAACTGGGAGCGGGCGCAGGCCGAGGCACCGACTCCCGGGACCCGCAAGGTCGCGCTGCGCTCGGCGATGGTCATGAGCCCGGATCGGGGCGGTGTGTTCGACGTACTGTCGCGGCTGGCGCGACTCGGGCTGGGCGGTCCGGTGGCCGGCGGCGCGCAGTACGTCTCCTGGATCCATGACGAGGACTTCGTGCGAGCGGTGGAGTTCCTGATCGCCCGGGGCGACCTCGAAGGGCCGGTGAACCTCGCCTCGCCCGGCCCTCTTCCGCACCGCGACTTCATGCGGGCGCTGCGCACGGCCTGGAGCGTCCCGGTGGGGCTGCCGGCGACGCGCTGGATGGCCGAGCTGGGGGCGTTCGCGCTGCGCTCGGACACGGAGCTGCTACTCAAGAGCCGTCGGGTGGCGCCGGGTCGGCTGCGCGCGGCCGGGTTCGTTTTCGCGTATCCCGAGTGGGAGAGGGCCGCTGTATCCCTCGTACAGCGGGCCAGGCTGGTTCGTGCGGCATCGGGTCGGGCCCGTGAATCGAGCAGCCACGCTGTGTAGACGACCACAAGAAGTGGATCAGAGTCGCAACTCGCGTGCATAGCCAACGCCTGCGTGTCCGAAAGTCGCGTCAGCGAAGCAGACCGGGGTCGTCCGAGGAACCCTACGCCCTGCACGGCGTGCTGGGCGTAGGGCACGAAGCCGAGTCGGTACGCCACAACACGCGCCGCAACAGACCGACCACCACCGACGACGCGTTCCTGCACGCGCTGCTGTCCTTCTTGCCGCTCACCACGCGCGGAACGACCGTCTCCTTCCTCGCGGAACGACTGCGCGGATGGCCGGAGTCGCGGCGGACCGAGGCGCTCACTCTCCTTCTCGGACTCTTCCACCATGCGCTGGAAAACCGCCACAACACCCGCTATGGCGACTACACGCCGCAGCGCCTGGCCGTGCCGGCCCGGCCAGCGACGTACTCCATGAACCTGCTGCTGCTCGCCTTGGCGGCGACGACCACCGGCGGGATCTGCAGCGATGACCTCTTCCCCGACGCGAGCGAACCGGTGCCACCGTGGCGCCAGCTGGCGCTGCTGTGGCGGTCGCGGTGCCCGGCGAAGGGCTGGAGCGGGCTCATCGCCACCGTGGCGATCGAGCAGCTCTGGGAGGACGGCCGACGGCAGATTCGGGAGCGCCTGCGGGAGGATGTGGAACCCGAGCCTTGGAGCACGGACCCGTACTGGACCTACGACTACGGGCCGGACTACCGCTACAGGCCTCGGACGGACAGGTCCTGGTTCGCTTGGGTCAATCACGACAACCGTCAGTTGCGAGAGCAGGCGAGGTTCCTGTGCGACGTTGCCGATGACATCTTCGCGCACGGCCATGAACCATGGGCCGGCGCGTGGGACACGGCAGTCGTCACCTTCCACGACAGCGGAGGCCAATCTCCCGCATCCGCTGTGAAGGCGCTCGTCCACCTGTGGCTGACCAGCGATCAGGAGGCTGATGGCGCTGGTCACGCCCGCTTCCACCACGGACCGGGACGCCGCCGGCACGATGCTGCCCATCCTGCGGGAGAACTTCCGGAAGCTACGTCTCATCTGGGCCGACAGCGGTTACACCGGCCACCTCGTCGACTGGGCCGCCCGCAAGCTCGGCCTCACCCTTCAGGTGGTCAAACACAGCGACCCCAGTGGGTTTACCGTCCTCCCGCGCCGCTGGGTCGTCGAGCGCACCCTGGCCTGGGTGATGCGCAGCCGCCGCCTGGCCCGCAGCACGGCCACTACGTGGCAGCAGCGGCGGGCCCGGGCGCGGGCAACATGAACCAGCCCGGCCTTTCCTGCACCAGCCAGCCCCGCTGCACCAGCCTCTTCATCCTGCCCCGCGCGCCTTCGACCCGCGTCGCAACAGCTGGATCCCAGCCCAGCTTCGGGTCCGCGTGCGAGGGGCCAGAGGTGAACTTCCACCACGAGAGAGCATTGTGACGAAGCAGTACGCACATTATGAAGGGGGCACTGTGAAGCCCGGAGTGCACGAGGATGATTTGAACAGTATCGGTGCGCCCTAGAGGGGAACACAATGATCCGAAAAGCGTCACTTGCCTCATTAGGCATCGCCGTGGCAACCGTAGGGACCATGGCCATTGCGGCGCCAGCCTCGGCCGCGCCCGTCACCCCGACGGATGGTGCGATGGTGACGGCGTACGAAACTGTCAACGAGCGCCAATACCCCAGTACCACGTCTGAGATCTTCGGCACCTTCCATGCGGGTGAGTCGGCGCTCGGCCTTTGCTGGGCGTACGGCGACACCGTCACCGACAACGGTGTTACGAACAACAAGTGGGTTGCTTTGGGGATGCATAGGGAACGATTCCCACCCCATGCGCTTGTCCCTAGCTATTTCGTCAGCGCGGTATACCTCGTTGGTGGCGAGACGGGCGGCGTGCCGAACGAGTGCTAGTGAAGGAACTCAACGTCTCCATGGCCTGAGGGTGCACGGCAGGACGGGTCTTCAGGAAGACGAAATAGTGCCTCGTCAGCCAGGGTCGCCCGTCAGGGAACGGCGGCGTCCGGTGCGGTGTCCCGCAAGGTGCCGGGTCGGCCTCGTGGGGGTACCCCCGGCCGAAGACTGGGAGAGCCGTGCCGGGCGTCGCGACGGGGCGAACATTGGCTGACACGGCGCTAACTGACCGCCCTGGCCCCAGCGAACCAAGCCATTGAGGCTGTTTCCAACTTGCCGTGACGGGCCGTTGCCCTGAGAAGCAGTCGAGTGGACCCTGGCCTGGCTGATGGGCAGGCGCCGCCTGGCCCGCAGCACGGCCACTACGTGGCAGCAGCGGCGGGCCCGGGCGCGGGCAGCATGAACCAGCCTGCCGTCTCCTGCATCAGCCAGCCCCGCTCCACCAGCCGCTTCATCCTGCCCCGCGCGCCCTCGACCCGCGTCGCAACAGCCGGATCCCAGCCCAGCTTCGCCGCCACCCGCTTCGTCGATAGACCGCCATCACCCGTGTCCTTGAAAACCGTCATGATCCGCCGGTAGTCCGGGACCAGGACCTTTACCGACACCCTGCCCTCCTTGCGGGCCACCATCCTGCGCGGCCCTGCCGCCGGCACCGGCTCGTCCATCGGTCCCTCGACGGCCACGGCCCCAGGGGCTTCCACCGGAGCGGACGCGTCCTGCTCGGCCAGCGCCTCGAGATACTGCTCCAGGCCGATCACCCGGTGGTTCAGCACCTCCTCCAGACCAGCCAGACGCACCAAGCCTGCCCGGACAACGCAAAAATCACGACTGACATGCGGAAACGCCACAAATTAAATTCGGAAAAGGGACTGCTTCTCAGCCGTGGGCTAAGGATTGTCCCGTGACTGATCTTTGGCATGAGGGTGGTGGTCGGGATTGGATCCTGGGTCCCACCGGTGGGCTACGCCGCCGGGGATGCGTTGTTCACGACGCGGCAGCGGCTCGCAAGGACCATCCTCCCGTCAACATGCAGATCTCTACCTGGAGATGAGGGAAAGAGTCCCCCTGTTATGGTGCGCCTGTGTCATCGATCAAGCAGTTCCAAGTCACCTTTGACTGCGCAGAACCTGAGCGCGTCGCTCGCTTTTGGTGCGAGGTGTTGGGGTACGTCGTATCGCCGCCGCCGGAGGGGTTCGCCACTTGGGACGATTTCGACCGCTCCCGGTCTCCTGAGGATCAGGGTTCATGGTTCGCCTGCAGTGATCCCTCAGGTGTGGGCCCGCGACTGTTCTTTCAGCGCGTTCCCGAAGGCAAGGTCGTCAAGAATCGGCTGCATCTTGACGTGAGGGTCGGCACCGGGCTCATGGGTGAAGAGCGCCTCGCCACGCTCGAAGCCGAGTGCGCACGACTGGTCGCCCTCGGGGCGGTACGCGTGCGACTACTGTATGACGGCAACGATTCCTGCATCGTGATGCAGGACATCGAGGGCAACGAGTTTTGTCTCGACTGAGCATCCTCCGAGACGGCGAGGTGGGGAGCCGCCTCCCTTGGACCTCCCTGGTCCCGTAAGGGGTGGGGGAGTTATCCCGTGAGGGCGAGGTTGTGCAGCCGGGCGATGCCCAGCATCGCGGTGTGAACGCCGCCGCCCCTCGGACGGCAGTCGCGAAGGATCTTCCAGGCCTTCATCCGCGCGAAGACGTGCTCGACGCGGGCCCGGACCCTGCGGTGGGAGGTGTTGTGCTCCTCCTTCCAAGCTGGCAGTTCGGTCTGGCCGCGTTCACGGCGGTGCGGGATGAGCGGCGGGTGCCCCGGTAGCCGCCGTCCGCGATGACCGCGGCCCGGCCCACGGCGGCCTTCGCACCGGACAGTCCCCACGCCTCGCGGTCGGTGCGGTTGCCGGTGCCCGGCCGGCCGACGGCGACGACGAATCGGGTGTCGGCGTCGATGACGACCTGATGGTTGGCCAAATACCTGTAGTTCTTCGACTGCTCGACAACCGTATGATCCCGCGTGGGGACCAGGGTGCCGTCGACAATCAGCACGGCGTCTTTACGGAACCGCTGACGGGGCTGAAGCGTAAGCGCGACGGCTCGAGGTGGCCGATGATGCGGTCAGCGGCCACAGCGGTCGTTGCTGACCGGCAGAAGAGCAATGCTCAATACCTGTGGATCACTCCTGACGGAAGGAGGCGTACCTTCCCGATGGATCGATCGATAGGTCATCGAGCAAGGCCGACGTTGCCGCGTCGGTCGGGAAGGCACGCCGGTAGTCAACGAGGACAGCAGCACGCCAAGCGGCAGCTCGCTGCTGGATGAGATCGTCCGGGAAGGCGCGCGGCGGATGGTGGCTGCCGCGCTGGAGGCCGAAGTCAACGTCTACATAGCCGAGTTGGCCAATGAACGCGACGACCAGGGGCGCCGCCTGGTGGTCCGCAACGGCTATCACCAGCCCCGGCAGGTCACCACCGCGGCCGGCGCGGTCGAGGTGAAGGCGCCGCGGGTGAACGACAAACGCCTCGATGAGACCACGGGGGAGCGCAAGCGGTTCTCCTCCGCGATCCTGCTGCCGTGGTGCCGCAAGTCCCCGAAGATCAGCGAGGTGCTGCCACTGCTCTACCTGCACGGCCTGTCCTCCGGCGACTTCGTGCCCGCTCTGGAGCAGTTCCTCGGCTCCTCCGCCGGGCTCTCGGCGGCGACGGTCACCCGGCTGACGACGCAGTGGCAGGCCGACCACGCCGCCTTGATGGACCGCGACCTCGCGGAGGTCGACTATGTGTACGTGTGGGCCGATGGCATCCACCTCAACGTCCGCCTGGAGGAGGCCAAAGCCTGCGTCCTGGTGCTCATCGGGGTGCGCGCCGACGGCTCCAAGGAACTGGTCGCTCTCAAGGACGGCTACCGCGAATCGGGCGAGTCTTGGGCCGACCTGATGCGCGACTGCGCCCGCCGGGGCGTGCGCGCCTCCGTCCTCGCGGTCGGCGACGGCGCCCTGGGCTTCTGGAAGGCCCTGTCCGAGGTGTTCCCCGACACCCGCGAGCAAAGATGCTGGGTTCACAAAACGGCCAATGTCCTCGACTCCATGCCGAAGTCTGCACAGCCCGGCGCGAAGAAGGCCATCCAGGACAGCTACAACGCTGAGGACCGCGACCACGCGGCACCGGCGGTCAACACATTCGCCCAGCTCTACGGCGCGAAGTTCCCCAAGGCCGTCAAGAAGATCACCGACGACCAGGACCAGTTGCTGGCGTTCTACGACTTCCGGGCCGAGCACTGGATCCACCTGCGCACCACGAACCCCATCGAGTCGACCTTCTCCACCGTCCGGCTGCGGACCAAGGTCGCCCGTGGCGCCGGCTCCCGCACCGCCGCCCTGGCCATGGTCTTCAAACTCGTCGAGTCCGCCCAGCAACGGTGGCGGGCCGTGAACGCACCCCACCTCGTCGCCCTCGTCCGCGCCGGAGCCCGCTTCGAACGCGGCCAGCTCATCGAACGCCCCAAGGCGGTCGCGGCGTGAACACACTCGCTGCCCAGGCCATCAGCACCAGGCGGCTGGACCTGCTGCCGCTGCGCGTCGAGCACGCCGAGGAGATGGCCACCGTGCTGTCCGATCCGGCCCTGCACACCTTCATCGGCGGCACTCCCGACACCCCGCACGCCCTGCGCTCGCGCTACCAGCGCATGACCGCAGGCTCTCCCGATCCAGCCGTCTCCTGGCTGAACTGGGTGATCCGGCTCGGTGACGAGTCCTGCCTGACGGGCACCGTCCAGGCGACGGTCAGCCCCTCCGGCCACGGCCCCATCGCCGAGCTCGCCTGGGTGGTGGGGACACCGTGGCACGGAAGAGGCATCGCCACCGAAGCAGCCCGAGGCCTCGTCGACTGGCTCAGCCAGCAGCCGGTGCACACGATCATCGCCCACGTCCACCCCGAACATCGGGCATCCGCTGCCGTCGCCACTGCCGCCGGACTCACACCCACCGACGAATGGCGCGACGGCGAGATCCGATGGCACCGGACCATCAGACGCCACAGATCTTGACTATTACTCCCGGCAGAAACGGCCGGAGCCGTTCCCACTTGGCATCCGTCAGATGCCCTCGCCCCATGTTCACATCAACGACCCGGACACGGACTAGTCACATGATCGGCCGAATGAATCCTAGGGCCTGTGCAGGTCCCGTTTGCGATGCTTATCGCCGGGTCCGGGTTTGGCTGCCGAATGATGTTCGCGCGGACATCGGGGGCGTCGCCGTTGTCTCCAGACGTGTATGTGTACTCAACAATGAGGGAGAACGGTATGGAGCCAACAGAACTCCGTCGCGCAGTTGAGGCAGGACGGGCGACCGCTTCGGAGCTGGGCCTACAGGTCGACGATGCGATCGTCATCCACAACTCGGACCGGGTCGCGCTGCGCCTGGTCCCTTGCGATGTTCTGGCTCGGGTCGCGCCTTCGGGGCATCTGGCTGGTTCCGAGTTCGAAGTAGAGGTTGCTCGCCGTCTCGCCGACGTCGACGCTCCGGTGGCTGAGCTCGACCCTCGGGTCGAACCCCGAGTCTATTTGCGTGACGCCTTCGCCATCTCGCTCTGGACGTACTACGAACCTGTGCGATCAGAGATCGCGCCGGGCGACTACGCAGACGTGTTCCTGCGTCACCATGCCGCCCTGCGCCAGATCGATCTGGGCGCACCGCATTTCACCGATCGAGTCGCCGTGGCACTGAGAGAGGTGAACGAACGGGAGCGGTCCCCCGAACTGCCCGATTCTGACCGGGAACTCCTCAACGACACACTCAGTGGACTGAGCGCCGCGATCAGCATCGACAAAGCCGGCGACCAGCTGTTGCACGGCGAGCCTCATCCGGGCAACCTCCTGAACACGAGGAGAGGGCCGCTTTTCGTAGACCTCGCCACGTGCTGCCGTGGGCCGATCGAGTTCGACCTCGCCCATGCGCCCGAAGAAGTGGGAAAGCACTACACGGGGGCTGACCACGGCTTGATTCAGCGGTGCCGCGCCCTGAACTGGGCGATGTTCTCGGCCTGGCGCTGGCGCCGAGACGACCAAATGCCTGACCGGGGCCACTGGAGAGTGGAGGGGCTCAACCAGGTCCGTGCTGCACTCGATCGCTGCGGACTGGGCTGAACTGGAGACAGAGAGGCTGCTGGGTCCCGATCCGCTGCGCCGTGTGCGGCATCCGGACAACGGAGCAGCGGACGAACTCGGCCGACTTGAGAGGACATCTCATCCCCTCGCCCCGTGCCCACAGCAACGACCCCGGACACGAGTCACATGATCGGCCGGACAAGTCCTGGTGCTGCATCAGACAAGGTTCGCCCTGTTGCCGTCCGGCGGTGCGAGCTCGTGCTGAGTGGCGCGGTCTACTCGCCGTCGAGCTGGTGGTCTGCCCAGACGTAGCTTTCGGGGAGCAAGTCGGTGATAAGGACGGTTCGGACGCGGTCGTCTTCGCCGACGATGACCTTGAGGGCGGGGAAGTAGTCGAGAAGGACCTGACGGCACCGGCCGTACAGGGGGGACAACCCCCCCGATTGAGGTCGCCCACGGCGACGATCGTGTCCAGCTCGTAGGTGCCCTGGATTGGCTGCCGCGCCGATGAAGACCAGCTCGGCGCAGGGGCCTCCGGTGAAGTGGTAGGCGTTCATCGCCGTGACTATCCGGCCGCCCTGGACGCGGGCCGCGGCTGCCATCGTGTGGTTGTCGCCCTGGCAGCGGGTGCGCGCGACGTGCGCCGCGGCCTGGATGAGTTCGTGGTCGACGTGGTGGTCCACCACCGTGTCGCCCGCAAAGGCATCGAGTCCTCCACGCGGCTGGGCCGCCACCACTGGGTCGTCGAGAGAACCGTGTCCTGGTTACCCGGCTGCTGCCGCTGGCACCGCCGCTACGAACGCGAGGCCGAGCACTTCCTGGCCTTCGTCGGCAGCGCCGCCGCCCACCTCAGCTACCGCCGACACACCACCTGAAACGGAGTCTACGGAGGAGCCCGTGTTCACCGCTGCCTGGGTCGCATGGATGGGCCTCTTCGTCGCGATAGAGGGCCTGGCCCTCTATCGCAAGCAGCCCGGCGACACCCTGTCCGAGCACGTGTCCCGGTGGTTCCATACCGCCAAGGGCATCGTCCCGGACCGGACGACCCGGCTGCGCCGCTTTGCCCTGGTCGCGTTCATGGCCTGGCTGTCTGCCCACTTCCCAGCGGGCGGGACATTCTGATCAGACCTGCCCGGTCAGATGTCGTTGAAGTAGGACCGCGTGTCAAGGATGAACTTGCTCCGTGCCTCGGCGAATTGCTTGGTAACCCAGGTGAAGGGCTGTTGCTCGTGCTCGGTCACATAGACCAGGTCGTCCTCGTCAAAGTTTGTGCCCTGGCCTTGAAGCTGTAGCAGGTCTCCGAGGTCGGCCAGTCTGGCCGCTGAGGCAAT
The DNA here is from genome assembly GCF_005786655.1 of Streptomyces montanus. Classification (NCBI taxonomy): domain Bacteria; kingdom Bacillati; phylum Actinomycetota; class Actinomycetes; order Kitasatosporales; family Streptomycetaceae; genus Streptomyces; species Streptomyces montanus. The sequence goes on along the minus strand of NZ_VBZC01000021.1, from coordinate 55,083 downwards.
GAGCTGGTCAGGGCCCTCCAACTCCAGCCGTGCCACTGCCTTGACCAGGCGCTCATACGCCTCGCAAGCATGGTCGAACGCCTCTTCGTGTCGCCGCTCGGCGCTCTCCTTCTGCTCCCTGGCTCGCTCCCTGCGCCTATCGTCGTCGCTCACCCCATCCTGGTAGATCATGGTCAGCCACCAGGCCGCGCTTCCGCTGTTGTCGCAGGCTCGCTTCAGCTCATCTGCGGCTGCCAATACTTCGACGCTCGCCGCATGCTGACTTGTTTGTCGAGTGTGCTGCAACTGCGCCCGTCCAGCGGCTTCGGCCGACAAGCGGGCTGCGCGGGCCTGCATATAGACCGCGGGTACGCCGACCACGGCAACGGTGGCGGTGACGAGGGAAGCAACGGCCTCTATAGACACGCTCACGATCGTATCCACGCCCACTGACGGCCGAGCGAGGTGAGCCGTGCCCGGTCCAGCACCGAACTGCGAGTCCGACCTCGCCCGGCCGCGAAGATCCCGGCTGCCGACTGCTCCTGGCGCCCGATCACGAAGCGCCTGTGGGGCCCCTTGAAGGAGTCCGGCCAGGCCGACTTCTTCCAGCAGTGCGACTGGGCCCTCGCCTTCTCAATCTGCGAAGACCTCTCCTTCTACAAGCAGGCGGGGAAGAGGTCGGGCAGATACTTCAGACCGTCCACAGCGCCTTCGAGCGGCTTCTGGGCGCGGAGGGCGACCGGCGCCGCGTGCACATCGAACTGCATGAGCCCGAGCTCGAGGAGCAGTCCGCGGCCGTCCTCGCCGACTACAGAAGTTTGTGAGCCTCTGACTCATGCAGCCTCAACGAACGATCCACCATGAGAAACGTTTATGGCGGGTAGTGCGACAGGTCGGTGGCCTAGCCGGCCGGGCGGCGTCCGCGGGTGGCGATCAGCTGTCCATCCTCGAGATCTGGACCGTGGAAGTCGAGCGGGCGTCGGCATTGCGGCCGATGTGCCGCCACGGCACCGAGTAGAGGGTCTTACCGACCTTGAGCCTGTCTCCTTGACGAAGAACCCTCCCCGCCGAACGGAAAATCTTGCGACCCGAGCGGACCGCTCGACTACGGTCGCGGGGGGGGGGGGGGGGGGGGGGGAGGTAGACGCGTGTCCTGGCCATCTGTGATCGTTCTTGTCCCCGCGGAGCGACGCCCGTCGCTTGAAGGGCGAATCCGTTCCCTTGAGCTCGTGCCGGATCCCGTGACGGGCGACGAAAGGCTGCACCAACACGGGTACTCGTATTACATCGACCTCTCGGGCGGGATCCTGTCGGACTACGAGCCGGAGGAGCTCGAGCAGGTGAGGACCCGGATCGGCGAACCGTACGCGGTCTATGTGTCGTGCCAGTCCATGGACGCGGCCCGGGCCTTCCTCCGCGAGGTCCTGCCTGGCGTGGACGGTCTTGTCGACACCAACCACCACGAGATCCTGCAGGCGAGCGAGTTCCTCACGCTTGTGGACCGTTACCCCGGATGGGACTGGCGTCGCCAACCGAGCACAGACCTCCAATAGACCGGCTTACGTCGGCGTCCTGTCACCTGCGGGTCCAGATGAGGATGGCGGCCAGGTGCAGTGCGGCCTGGTAGGCGACAGCAAGCTTGTCTGTCCGCATTGCAAGGCCCCGCCACTGCTTGATCCGAGCGATGCACCGCTCGACGGCATTGCGCTCTTTGTATGTCTCAGTGTCGAAGCCGGGCGGGCGGCCTCCGGCGCGGCCTCGCCGCAGACGGTGGCCGATCTGGTCGGCGGGCTGCGGGACAACGGCACGGATGCCGCGTCGACGGAGGTGCCGGCGGATCGAGCGGGAAGAGTAAGCGCGATCCGCAAGGACGACCGTAGGGCGGGTTCTTGGCCTGCCGATTCCGCTTCGCGGGATCCGGATTCCGGCCATGACTGCCTCGAAGGCCGGCGCGTCACCAGCCTGGCCCGCGGTGACGTGATGGACAGAGGCCGTGCCCGGCTGTCACTGGCCAAGTGGACCTTCGTGCTCAACCCACCGCGGGAGCGTCCGAGCGCGTGATCCTCTGGGCTCGGTCCGGCCGGGCGCCCCCTTTTCCTGGCTCCGGCCGAATGCTGGTGAGCCCGGCAGACGGTGGAGTCCACCGAGACTGTCCAGCCCACGTCGTCGCCAGCATCCGCCACTGCAAGGACAGCCGCGAGGATCCGTTCCCATGTGCCGTCCATGGCCCACCTGATCAGGCGTTTGTGCGCGGTCTGAAAGTACCCGAGCTCCTCTGGCAGGTCGCGCTAGGGCGAGCAGGTGCGGTACTTCCACGCGAAGGCTTCCAGGGTCCGGCGGTGGTCGGCCCACCGTCGGCCGCGGACCGGATCGGGCGGCATCAGCGGCTCGATCCGGTCCCACATCGCATCAGTGATCAATAACCGGACAGACACATCCGATCAACTGACCAACCCATCAAGGAGACACGCTCTTGACGTGTTCCCTGAACTTGATCACGATCTTGGGCTGTTGGTCTTGTCAGGCTCCATCGGAGGACTCAGCACGGGCATCCCATACACCGGTAGCGGCGGTCTTGCGGGCATACTCCGCGAAGTCATGGGGTGGTCGGCCGAGAATGCGCTCGACGGTGTCGATCACATTGGCCCTGCGGCCGTCGAAGACCTCGACCATCAGGCCGGCCAGTTGCGTCGCGTACTCGGTCGACACACCTCGTCCGGTCAGCGATGAGACGAACTGCTCGGGCGTGACCGGCAGATAACGAACGTCCCTGCGGGTCACCCTCGCTATCTCGCCGACGGCATCGGCGAAGGTGAGCAGTCGTGGTCCGGTCACTTCGTGGATCTGGCCGGCATGACCGTTCTCGGTCAGCGCCGCGACGGCGACATCCGCGATGTCCTCTGCGTCGGTGAACGGTTCCGCTACATCGCTGACCGGAAGTGCGACCACACCGGCCCGGATCCGTTCTACGAGCAACGCCTCGCTGAAGTTCTGCGTGATGAACCCCGCCCGCACGACAGTCCACTCCGCACCCGACTCCCGCACCGCCTGTTCGCACCGCTCGGCCTCGGCAGCACCGCGGTCAGCAAGCAAGACAAGGCGCCGGATGCCGGAAGCCACCGCGAGATCTGCGAAGGAACCCACGGTCCTGGCCGCGCCAGGGAACGCCGCATCAGGATAGAAGGCCACATAAGCCGCGTCAGCGCCTCGCAGCGCAGGTTCCCACGTGGTGTCGTCCTGCCAGTCGAACGGCGGCTCAGCACGCCGTGAGCCAATCCGGACCGGCACGTCACGCGCTACGAGCCCGGACACGACCCGGCGTCCAGTCTTGCCTGTTCCCGCGAGGACCAACGTTGTTGGCGTAGTTGGTGTCATGTTCCACAGTCCATCGGCATGCCGGGCTATGGGCCATGGTCGAGGCTCGCAGGTCCATAATCGTGCGTCTTACACTGCGCCGGTGGACCCTTTGTCGATCTTGTTGGACGGAGTCAGGGCCAGGGGCGCATTCGTGCTGCGGACCGTCCAGAACCCACCCTGGTCGGTGCAGGTGCGGGACAGGGCACCACTCAGCGTAGTGGCGATCCTGCGAGGGAGGCCCTGGGTTGTGCCCAGCGCTGGCGATGCGGTGCGACTGGACGCAGGCGATATCGCGATCATGCGTGGCCCGGACGCGTTTACCTTCGCCGATAATCCCCGCACTCCGATCCAGGTGGTCGTTCAACCCGGCCCTCGACGGACAACCTCAGCCGGCATGGAGCTGCCCGAGGTCGCGGACATGGGTGTGCGCACCTGGGTCAACGGCAAGCGAACTTGCGACGACGGCGCGGACGGTTCGTCGGTGCTGCTGATAGGCAAGTACCGGGGACGGGGCGAGATCGCTACGCACCTGCTCAGCGCGTTGCCGCCGCTTCTGGTCATCCCCAGGGCCGCCCACGTCGAATCGGCGCTGGTGTCGCTACTCGCTGAGGAGACCGTGCGAAACGAGCCGGGCCAGGATCTCGTGCTCGATCGATTTCTGGATCTTTTGCTGGTCGCGAGCCTCCGCGCATGGTTCTCCCGGCCCGATGCCGAAGCGCCAGCCTGGTACCGAGCCAACGGGGATCCCGTTGTCGGCACCGTCCTGCGGCTCATACACGGCCACCCGGGCCATCCCTGGACGGTGGCCGCGCTCGCCGGGCGGACCGGGGTGTCCCGAGCGACGTTGGCCCGTCGCTTCACCGACCTGATTGGTATGCCACCAATGGCATACCTCGCCGGGTGGCGAATCGACCTGGCCGCCGATCTTCTCAGGGAGTCGGACGCCACGATTGACTCCGTAGCCCGTCAGGTTGGTTATGGCAGCGCATTCGCGCTCAGCACCGCTTTCAAGCGCGCACGCGGGATCAGTCCACAGCGCTATCGCGACCGGACATGACTGCCGGTCCTTGGAGCTTGGGCATCGAGTCGAGACGACCGTGTCCTACGTGGTGAGGTGGACGAGCCGTTTGTAGTAGCACGGGGCTGCGGCAAGTCCGAGAAACGCCAGGCAGTTGCGGGCAATGCGCACGCTCCGGCCCGCGACCAGATCATGAACCGGCGGTGCACAGTCGACTTGGTGACGCCGAAGCACGGCGGCAACGCACGATAGGCACCGCCGGACACCAGCAGGTACACGATGGCCGCGAACACCGGTTCATCAGGTATGTCCTGCGTACCGTCACTCTGCCGACCTTCCTTCGACGGCGGGATCAACGGCTTCGCGATCTCCCACAGCCCGTCCGGAACAATCCAACTTCACGTACCTCGCCCCATACCGAGGTCAACGACGACTCACCACGTAGCACACGGTCTAGGTGTATTGATCACGAGCGTTGTTAACTCCGGCCGGGCTTGATCATGGGCGAAGACCTCCGGTGTGGTGGAGCTATCTAGGACTGCACCGCACGGAGGTCTTCGTGTCCCACCGTGATGCCCGGCTGACCGTTCACGGCAGGCGGCTGCTCATCGAACGTATCTCCGGTGGCCGTCCGGTCGCGCACGTCGCTGCCGAGATGGGCATCTCGCGCGTCACGGCCCACAAATGGATCCGCCGCTGGCGATCCGAGGGCGAACAGGGGCTGCACGACCGCTCCAGCCGTCCGCTGACGACACCCCACCGCGCGTCGGCAGCGGTGGAGACCCGGGTGTGCCGGCTGCGCCGGGACCGCAAACTCGGCCCCCGCCCGCCTCGGCCCCATCCTGGGCCTGCCCGCCTCCACCGTGCACCGCATCCTGGCCCGGCACGGCCTGAACCAGCTGGCATTCATGGACCGGCCCGCGCCGGCAGAAGGCCGTGAACAAGGCCCACGCCCGGATCCGCTGCCGCGGCGAACGCGCCGTCGCCACCCTCAAGACCTGGAAAATCCTGACCAAGCTGCGCTGCAGCCCCTCCCGGACGACCGCAATGGTGCAGGCCATCCTCGTTCTCCACCACGTCGGAAACCCGACCTACCTAAGACTTGTCCCGCAAAAGATCTTCGAGTCGAGCTGGATGGGTCGGCTGCTGTGGAACCCGTTCGCTTATCCGGCGGGGTTGAGGTTGTGCAGGCGGGCTATGCCGAGCATGGCGTGGTGGACGCCGTCGCCCTTGAGACGGCAGTCGCGGAGAATCTTCCAGGTCTTCATTCGGGCGAAAGTGTGCTCGACGCGGGCGCGGACCTGCTTGTGCGAGCGGTTGTGCTCCTGCTTCCAGTCGGGGAGTTCCTCGCCCTTGCGGCGGCGGTGGGGCATGACGAGCCCTGTGCCCGGATAGCCGCCATCGGCGATCGTCATCGTCCTCCCGACAGTGGCTTTGGCGCCGGATTGCTCCCACGCCCTGCAGTCGTTGCGGTTGCCCGCAGAGGCCGGCCGACCACGACGACCCGGCGGGTATCGGCGTCGATGACCACCTGGTGGTTGGTGGAGTATCTGTAGTTCTTGGACTGCTCGGCGATCTGTGGTCTCGGGTGGGTACCAGGGTGCCGTCCACGATGAGCACAGCGCCTCTCGCGAGGCGGCGCCGAGGCTGAAGCGCCAGGAGCGGACCGAGATGGTCAATGATGCGGTCGGCAGCAGACTTGGAGATGCCGAACAGCGGGGGGAGCTGGCGCATCGTCAAGTTTGTGCGCCAGTACGCCGTGACCAGCAGCGTCCTGTCTGCCAGCGGCAGGCTCCACGGCCTGCCCCGGCGGGTGGCGTCGACCCCCTCGCGACGCAGCGCCGTCACCAGTTTCATGAATTGGCGCGGGCTCAGCCCGGAGAACGGGACTATCCAAGACGGCTCCGACGCCGTGATCACACCAGCCACCTCAAGATCATTCCATCGCGGCTGATCCCTCCAGCCCGTGAGGGCAGGGTCCGGACACGAAGGCAAGGACGTCGCGGACCGCTTCGCGCAGGCTGCCGAAGTGACGATGCACGCCGTCCACCGCCGCAGGGGCGTTGACACCCCATACCGTCATCCCGGCACGCAGCCCGGACTCCACCCCGGAAGGGGCGTCCTCGATGACCAGACAGTCCTCTGGTTCGGCACCAAGTCGCGCGGCTGCCTGCAGATACGGCACGGGCGACGGCTTGCCTTCCTCCACGGCGGCCGCATCCACGAGGACCTCCGGGACCGGCAAGCCCGTCCGTGCGAAGCGTCCACGCACCCGGTGCTCATAGTTCGAAGTCACCAGTGCCCAGGACCCGGGCTGCAGAGCACTCAGCAGCTCCGAGGCGCCGCCGAAGGCCGTATAGGCGCCGGAGCGGACGTCCTCGTCCTCCAACTCGTGCAGTGCAGCAAGGCACTCCCAGGGGTCCTGGTCCGGAGCAACCTGAGCGAAGGCCTCCAACGGCCTCGTCCGCAGCGCCACTTGGTAGACCTCATCGGGGTCCAGTCCGTATCGCTCGGCCCACGTTCGCCAAACCAGGCGCTGATTGTCCACGGCGTCGATCAACGTGCCATCAACATCAAACAGGACATACCTCATCGCACCGGACTGGACGGGTTCACTGGTCACGCTTCGATCATGCCACCAGGCCCTGAACAGGCAGTTTGCGGGACAAGTCTTAGTTCAGGTCGGCCCGGGCGGCGTCCCTCAGCCGGATCGGCACCGGATGCCGCCGCCGCTGGGCCTTTCACGACACCGACGTGAGCAGTTGGGTGGAAGGCGCCTTCCACGCGCTGGCCAGGAACAGCCGCTGCTCGCCGAGGCCTGCATCCGCGCCGGCGTCGCCCGGAAAACGCGAACAAGCTGAAGCTGCTGGAGGGTTTCGAGAAGAAGGTCCGCTTCCCGCACAGCATCAGCCAGGCCTAACATCCACTTCCGAGTGGACCGCTTCCCTGTAGTCCCACAAACCACACACGAGGTTCGGAAAGAGAACGACCTCTCGAAGCCGCGCCGCATGGTCCACAGGTGCTCCGCGTGGGCCGGCCGGCACGCTCGTCGTCTCCGGGGAGGACCACCGATGGATCACCCTCGCTCAAGACCACCTCGCTCACGCGTTCCACGTGCCGTTCCAGGGCTTCGCCGGCCGATGCCTGCCGTCCGAAGCGATCCCGGTAGGCGCGATCAATCTCGTGCTCCGCGAGCCATCCGGTGTGGTCTGCAGACAGGTTGTTCCTGGTGCGGGCGGGGCCGATGCACCGGTCCTCATGCCGGGCCGCAGTGGCTTGCGGTCCCTGCGGATGCACGGCGGGAGCGGCTTACAGCGCCCACGCCTCCTTGAACCGGTCGGCGTTCTCCCGGCGCAGGATGCCGCAGTTGCGTACCAGCCCAGGGGCATGCTGGGCCGCATTGATCGCTCTCCGAGCCGCTGAACCAGATGCTCCTGAGCCGTTCGTCAAAGCCTCGTTGAGTGCGGTGAGAGTGTCGGCAACCGACAGGGCCGTTTCAACGTCCAGGAAGTCGTGGATCCCGTCCCGGCTTCGGGATGCGTATCCAGCGCTCATGGCAGTACGCATATGTCCGTACTGAATAGCGAGTGCGACCAGGCCGCCGGGACGCCTTGCTATATGCCAGGCCAGGGTCCGGCGGAAACGCGATACCCCGACCGCTCCGTACTTGTCGGCGGGGATCACCTCATGGGGACGCCCAAAACGCTTGGCAAGGTCCGAAGCCCACATGGTGAATTTTTCGATCCTCTTGTTCATCGTTTCCGGTATGACGCCGCCGAACAAATATCCCCCTGGGGTCAGGTGTTCAACGATGCGAATGGCATTGACTACAGGTTCAATTGCTACCCACGGAACATCGCGCAAGACGCCTTGAGGGACGTGATTCCCCTCGTCGTCGATTGGCGTCTTGAAAACACGGCTGTAGATCAGATGCCGTCCTGACTCCGGATCGGGACAACATCCCTTTTCGAGTGCCTGAACTTCACGGGGGCGCATTCCGGTCAGGTACGAGACCGCTATGTAAGCGGCAGTGATCAGATGCCGCCTGAGGGCCTCCACCTCCGAGTAGTCGATGAATTCCGTCCATGGAAGTCCATCTATGTGTCCAACTACCTCGGTGAGGACTGGAGCTGGCCCGCTGGCAGACAGAAGATGATCCCTCCAAGGGCCTTCGACAACCTGACGGTGGACCTGGCGGATCGATGCACCTGTCACGAAGGAGATGTACTTTGCCGCGAGGCCGCTGCGGTTTCCGGCGGCCATACTAAGGGGTGTCCCGTAACTGCTGGTCACGGCTGAGATGATCTTGGTGTGGCTGGTGTGATCACGGCGTCGGAGCCGTCCTAATCCGGTGATAACAACAGCCTCGAGGAAGGTGCGTCCCAACCGTGCTGTTCGAGCAGTGAACGATGATCGCGGTGGCGGTCACGTGGGTGCCGGGCTGACGCCTTGAGCCGTCCGGCCTGTGGATGGCTCACCGCAACCGCGTCACCGCCACAACGGCGTGCCGGTCGTCCCGGCCAGCACCTCCACTGCCAGGTCGATGACCACGACCGTGTACGGCTCACCCGTTCCCAGACGGGTCGTGTGCCCCGGCCGGGACCTGGGCAGCCAACCGTGCACCCATTGCACGTCCTCGTGGCGCCTATGAAAGTCACGTGCCGCCCACGTTGCCAGCCAGAGATGATGTGGAGCAGGTGACCAGACTGCAGGAACGGAGGGTCCACATGGAGCAGTTGGAGCTAATCGTCGTGCAGCTCGAAGAGGCCAAGGGCATGATCGAGAAAGGGCGCGTAGCCCACCTGAGGCTGGCGTTCATACTCCTGGACAGCGTGACGGAGCTGATCCTTCATCGGACGGTGCGATCCGAGCTCTGGGACCAGGAGATGCTCATTGGACTGTTGTCCACGTACAAGCAGCTGGCGGCCCATGGAAGCGCAAAGGCAGCTACTGAGGTCGCAGCAATCGAGGCCAGGATCATTCCGAAATCCGAGCTAAACAAGATCGACCGCAACTTCGACGCCAAGGTGGCCCTTCTTGTCGAACGTGGGATCTTGGACGCTGACCTAGGCCCAGTCTTGGAGAAACTGCACAAGTACCGCAACGAGATGTACCACCGCGACAAACTGAGGCGCGAAGTCATCAAGCCTGCCACCCTGATCTACTTTGACTCCGCATGCACCGCCCTGAACGCATACCGTCACCTATACACGCTGTACGGCTCTCCCTCTGAACTGGGCCCGGAGCTCAAGAGGTACGCCGTGGCCGATGGTCCGCTCGGCCTCGTGGGGCAGGACCTTCCGCAGAGGATCGCCGCGCAGCTTCGCCGCGAAGTAGGACTCGACCTGCCCCAAGTGCGCAGTGCACTCGTCCAATACCTGCATGCTCGCCTAGATGAGATGAGGGATGGACTCACGTTCATCGAGGACAACCTTGGCGTTCCGCACCTCGTGCGCGGGGATGCCCTGCGCCTAGTGCAGGCGAACCTCACGGCGACGACAACCCTCGAACAGGTTCGCGGACGAAAGTATCCGTACTCCAAGGCGGACCTGGAGCGGTGGCGAAGTCTGGTGTCCGCACTGGAGTCAATCGATGACAAACACCAGCTTGTGCGCGAGTACGCCGGCGTTGAAGACGCCTTTGAGCCCTTCGAGCAGAAGGTCGAGAAGGCAGTGACGGACCTCGATCGGCACCTCTCGCTCCAAGGCGACATCGCTCGCGGCAAATAACAGGACCTCAACAATTCACGAGCGGCGCCTGAGGGCCCGGCACTATCGTGACTGGGATGAGCTGGTCACTTAGCCTCTTGGCGCCCCGGGAAACGGAACTGCTCGACGCGTTTTCCTCTCAGTAGGACGGGCGCTTCACCTCGCGAACGCCTACGAGGATGAGTGCCAGTACGTACTACGAGTAGGCAACTTGATCACCGCCCACCAGGCAGACCCGGCCCTGACCCTGGAACAGGCCATCGCCGCAGCGCCAGCGGACAAGCTACTGGGCGGCACCCTGCACACTCTGGCCGCCCACGCGATGGGCCAGACCATGGATATGGACACCCTCCACAAGGCCAGGGAAGCCCGGAACTTCATCGCGCACGAGGGTGCCTCGATCGGGCACATCTGGTCCGCGAACAGCGACCGCACCTGCGGCATGCCGTCAAACTGCGGGCCGCCGTAAAGGACCTTGCGCACGGCGACAACGTCATCTCGCAGTGGTGCCACGGGCTGGAGGAGCGGCACGAACTCCCGCCCGCGGACTGGATCAAGCGTTACCCTGAGACCGTCGACACCTGGGTCTTCGGCAGCCTGCGCGCTCTGCTCCCCGTCGAGCAACTGGAACGGGGCTCGGACTCCCAGACGTCGGCGTAGATCAATCTCGTCTAGCTCCCCGCGCGTCCTCGTCTGGTCATGCTCCAGTCCCGCCAGGGCACGGACCTGACGGTGTTGGGCCGGGATACAGGCCAGGGGGGGACCGCGTGTACCTCGTCGATGCTCGGCCGTCCGTAGTTCGTCGTTGTTACCGATGACTCGATCCCTGGTGCGGCTCAGTTGGCCACGTCCATGCGCTGTGTGCCGATGACCGACAGCAGCCGCAGGGCCTCCTCGGAGGGCGAGCCCGGGGCCGCGGTGTAGATCACGACCTGCTGGTCCCGCTCGGTGACGTCGAGGACGTCGCAGTTGACGGTGACCGGGCCGACCAGCGGGTGCTGGAAGGTCTTGCACAGGGTGGGTTCGGCGCGCACGTCGTGGGAGGCCCACAGCCGGGTGAACTCCTTGCTGCCGGAGAGAAGGTCACCCACCAGCTCGTTCATCTCGGGATCGTCGGGGTAACGGGCGGCGGCGGCGCGCAGGCGCTGCGCCGAGTTGCGGGCGAACGCGTCCGCGTCCGACACCCCGTACAACCGCCTCCCCTGCGGATGCGGCCCGAGGAACACACGGCGCACCAGGTTGCGGTCACGCCGCGGCAGGGCTGAGAAGTCCTCCATCAGGGCGGCCGCCAGATCGTTCCAGGCGATCACCTCGAACGTCGCGGACGTCACGATCGCGGCGGCCTGCGGCAGCCGGCGGAGCAGGTCGAGAATGCTCTGCCGCACCTCGCGGGAGGGTCCGGGCAGCGGGCCCGGCGGTGCGCCGGCGAGGTGGTGGAGATGGTCGCGCTCGGCGTCGGACAGGCGCAGGGCCCGGGCCAGCTGGGCCAGCACCTCGCGTGACGGGCGCGGGCCGCGGGCCTGCTCCAGCCGCGTGTAGTACTCGGTCGAGATGAACGCCAGCTGCGCCGCCTCCTCGCGGCGCAGCCCCGGGGTGCGGCGGCGCGGCCCGGTGGGCAGGCCAACGTCGGCCGGGGTGATCCGCTCGCGCCTGCTGCGCAGGAAGGCCGCCAGTTCTCGTCTGTCCACACACCCCAGTGTGCGCGGGGGTCGCGGAGCCTATCCAGGTACCGCCAGTGCCTGGATAGGCTCCGCGAACGGTCGCAGGCTCGCTGCCATGGACAACACACCGACCACCGACACGTCCGCCCCCGCCGCCCAGGGCCTGCTGGCCGGCAAGGTCGCCTTCATCACCGGTGCCGGGCGCGGTATCGGCGCCGCCGCGGCGCGGCTGTTCGCCCGGGAGGGCGCCCGGGTGCTGCTCGCGGCCCGTACGGAGGCACAGTTGAAGGCGGTGACCGAGGAAGTCCGGGCGGCCGGCGGCACGGCGGACTACGTGGTGTGCGATCTGGCCGACGCGGCCGGCGTGCGCGCCGCCGTAGACCGGACCGTGGACCTGTACGGCCGACTCGACGTCGCCTTCAACAACGGCGCGACGATCCAGACCCCGGGCCCCATGGACCAGTTGCCGGAGACCGACTTCGACCACGTCTACGCCGTGAACCTCAAGGGCGTCTGGCTGGCCATGGTCGCCCAGATCGCCGCCATCCGCGCCACCGCCGGGACGGGCGCCATCGTCAACAACTCATCCGTCGGCAGCCTGAGGGGGAACCCCGAACTCCCCGCCTATGGCGCCATGAAGCGGGCGGTCAACAGCCTCACCGAATCAGCCGCGGTCACCTACGGCCCGGAAGGCATCCGCGTCAACGCCATCGCCCCCGGCAACACCGCGACCGAGATGATCCGTACCTGGGAAGCGGATTCGCCCGGTCTCGTCGAGCGGCTCAAGGCGCTCACCCCGCTGCGCCGCGCGGCCGACCCCGACGAAATCGCCCAGGCCGCCGCCTGGCTGCTCAGCGACCGCTCCTCCTACGTGACCGGCACGGTCCTGCGAGTCGACGGCGGCGCGCGAGCCTGAGCCGACGATGCCGCCGCACTCTCGTCAGTCCTGACTCCGACGCTGTGGGGCGTCCCCCTGGGGCCAACTGCGGTACTCAAAGTGGCCAACTAGCGCGTGCTCAGTCACACGTCCAGAGATAGTTGGCCCCGTTCAGCGATAGACAGCCGCCCGTGCCTGCTTGGCCACCCGTTACCACGTCTACGAGGAGCGGAGCGCCCTGGAGGGTTTGTCAAGTCGTACTGGCCGAAGGTGACTTGAGCGGGTCGGAACGGCCATAGCGGCAACGTGGTCGAGATCCTCATAGCCGCGTTCAGCTCGCTCGTCGCCCTGGGGGCGCTCGTGATGAGCATCATGGCTCATAGGCATCAAGTGACGCGAGCGGCGGCCCTGGATGTTCGTGAGGGGCGGGTCGAAGCCCGGGAACTAGCTGTGGACCTGCGCGAGCAACGCGTCCAGGCTTCAATGATCGAAATTCGCACCAGCGCGTCCCAATCATCGCTACATGAAGGCTGGGTGACGCCACGGTTGGACATCGTGAATCCGAGCAATCAGCCCATCCTGGTCCGAGGTGCGAGTTGTCGCGGTGAGGAGATGCCCGACGTTTCCGGGTTGGTTAGCTCAGGTACCACACGGTCCTTTCCTTTGCCGCCGTCGGAGAACGGTGGCCAGCCAGCCCTCATGCTGCACCACATCGCCATCGTCTTCACCGACGCCGGAGGAACTCGGTGGCGCCGAGATGGCGACGGCGGCCTGCGGAGGGGAGAGCCGAGAGCGGGTGGCGAGTGGGCGTGGACGGAGCGAGAGGATCCGGTCATCACGGAGTCGAGGGCGAACAGCTACTACCCCGCGCCTCCCACAGGTCTCTCCCGTGGCCCTGGGCGTCGCCGAGTCCTCGTACCTGCATTGGCGCTTGCTGTATTGGTGACTGTGGCGATCATCGAGGCGACAGCGGTCGTACACCGCTAGCTGTATGAGGGCTCGACGTTGGTGACGCTCTCGCGGAGGCGTGCTGCTGGCGGCTTTCCGGCGGCAGCACTATGCGGCCGGTGGTAGTTGTAGTGGATGTTCCACACTGCGATCGCGGCTGACCGGGCATCCTCACTGGTGAACTCGCGGGCGTAGAGGACTTCCTCGGCCATGATTCGCTGGTAGCGCTCCACCTTCCCGTTGTGCCGAGGTGTGTATGGCTTGGTTCTCTGATGCCGGGTGCCTTGCCCGACGATGCGGGCGAAGTCGCCGGAGCGGTAGCAAGCGCCATTGTCGGTGACGACCCGGTGGATGTGGTTGATGCCGTGGGCGGCGAACCAGACCTTCGCCCGGGCGAGGAAAGCAGCAGCCGTCGCGCCCTTCTCATCGCCCAGCGGTTCTGTGTAGGCGAGCCGTGAGAAACCATCGACGACGGAGTGCAGGTAGACGTAGCCACGCTTCGCCCCGGCCGACTTCGCCCGACTAGCGACCTTGGCCTGATCGCTGTCCCGGCCGTGGATCCGCCACCCGCCGCCATCAGGGATCCGGCCGACCTTCTTCACATCCAGGTGCACCATGTGTCCGGGCCAGCGGACGATGATCTTCCCCGGCTTCCGGTTGTTCTCACCGCCTGGATCGATGAAGCGGCGTTCGCCGAGGCCGAGCCGGGTCAGGTGTCGGCTGACAGTTCGCCGGTTGATCACAAAACCTATACTCACAAGTTCGTCGTTGATCCGTTGCGCGGACCACTTGTGCTCGCGGCGCCAGGACTCGATCTGCTCGATGACCCATGCTGGAGTCGCGTTCGGACTCCCGTGCGGACTCGGCGGCCGGTCTTGCAATCCCGCATCACCGTGTAGCCGCCAGCGATTTACCCACTTGCTGGCGCATGCGCGAGAGATGCCCATCTCAGCGGCGACGTGGGCGATGGGACGTGTCTGGCACCGCTTCACGAGCCGCCTACGGCCCTCGACGCTCAGGGGCGCATTCGCGTGGGGCACTCGTCGTCCTCTCGAAGTCAGACGACGGCAGGCGCGACACCTATCGTGCGCGCCTGCCGCATTGCGGCCTTTCAGTCCTGCGGTGCGACGCGGATACGGTTCCCGTCAAGATCGGCTGCGAGGAAGGTCAGCCCGAACCCCGCATCATGAGGCTCGCGCAGGATCGTGACCCCCTTGGAATTCCACTGCTCAAAGGTCGCGTTGAGCTCGTCGGGTCCACCGTCGATGGCCAGGCAAACCTCACTGGTGCGCGGGACGTCCGGTGACAGATCCTCGAACTGGCCAGACCACAGAGCGAGGTCAGCGCCTGGCCCGAGGTCGAAGGTGATGTATCCCGAAGTCTCGAACGAGGGGCTCATGCCGAGGAGGTCGCCGTAGAAACGAGCTGCGGCGGGAGCGTCGTTCACGTAGACGATGGACACGACGGATGTGGTCATGGTTTTTCCTTCTCACCGGTCGTAGGTACGCATCCACCAGCCTGACCGGGATATGCGCCGCATCGTGTCGCAATTCCTGAAAAAATTGGTGTGTGACCCCAGATCGCTTCTTCACCCTGATGCTGCTCCTCAAATCGAGGGATGCCGTGACCACACAGGAACTTGCCTCAGCGCTCGGAGTGTCCCTTCGAACCATCACCCGAGACCTGAACTGGCTCCGCGACGCCGGTCTGCCGGTGACCGCACACCGGGGCCGCCTCGGAGGCGTGACCATGCTGCCCGGGGCCGGGCTCGACCTCACGCGACTCACACCGGGCGAGCGTGATCATCTGTCGCTCACTGGGCTGGATGAGAAGCAACGTGCGGAGCTCAACGCATCGGTCGAAAGCCAGCGCGCGCTCTCCAAGATCGTCGCTACACAGCCACGTCGAGTTGATGAGCTCTTGCCGCTCACCGACGTAGTGCACGTGGACAGCCGTCCCTGGCGTCAGGCACGAGCTTCCGGCACGACTCCGGCTTCGCTGATCGGCGCAGTGCGGCGAGGTCGCCGGCTACGGATCGAGTACGACAGCCCACGCGAGTCATGCCCACGCGACCTGGTCGTGGATCCCTACGGGCTGTTCGCCAAGGCCGGCATCTGGTACCTCGTCGCCGACTGTGCCCGAGTGCCACGGATGTACCGACTCGAACGGATCACGACGTGGAAAGAAGTCGACCAGCCACGACGGATCCGCGAGAGCCAGACCCTGGCCACCGTCGCTGCAGCGCTCATTGATCAGTGGGAGCACAACCACGCGATAGAGGTCAGCGCCACCATCGACCAGACCCAGATCGAGCGAGCGCAACGGATCTTTGGCCAACGACTCGTCCCGGACGACCATGAAGAATCCGCCACCGGCCGCAAGGTAACGATCCGCTTCCTCGATCTGGAGGACGTGCGAGCACTACTGCCGTTCGGGAATGCCATCACTGTGCACGGCCCCACCGAAGCCAGGGCTCACCTCCGCGACCTCGCCACCAATCTGGCCCACCACTATGCGCCGTCACCAACGTCCTGACCCGCAACACCTAGTGATGAGTTTTCGCGCCCGCACCCGTCACACCTACGACGGGACACGACGAGGCGGAAGGATGACGTGATGAGTGCGGACATGCGGCTGGAGGAGCTGGGCGTGAGCGGGCTGGGCGAGGTCGACGAGCCGGCGTTCTCGGGGCTGGCGGAGCGGCACCGGCGGGAGCTGCACGTGCACTGCTACCGGATGCTCGGGTCGTTCGAGGACGCCGAGGACACCGTGCAGGAAACGTTCCTCCGTGCCTGGCGGCGGCGGGAGACCTTCGAGGGGCGGTCGACGTTCCGGGCCTGGCTGTACCGGATCGCCACCAACGCCTGCCTGGACCTGCTCGCCAAGTCCCGCCCGGAGCCTGCGACCGGCGGCGAGGTGCTGTGGCTGCAGCCCTACCCGGACCGGCTGCTCGACGAGCTGCCCGCGGGCGACGCGGACGAGCCGGAGACCGTCGCCGTCGCGCGGGAGACGATCGAGCTGGCGTACCTGGTCGCAGTCCAGCACCTCGCGCCGCGCCCGCGGGCCGTGCTGATCCTGCGGGACGTGCTCGGCTGGCCGGCGAAGGACGTCGCGGAGCTCCTCGGGGACTCCGTCAACTCCGTGAACAGCGCGCTGCAGCGGGCCCGCGCCGGCATGCGGGAGCGCCTGCCCGCCGAGCGTCAGGACTGGACCGGCGGCGAACAGGACGCCGGGACGCGCGAGCTGGTGCGCCGCTTCACCGACGCCAGCGTGGCCACGGACGTCGACGGCCTCGCGGCCATGCTGCGGGACGACGTCCGGTGCTCGATGCCGCCCACGCCGGGCCTGTACGTCGGCCGCGACGCGGTGGTGAACGACTGGGTCGAGAGCGGCTTCGAGGGTATGAAGGGCCTGCGCGCCGTCCTCACCTCCGTGAACCGGCAGCCCGCCGTCGCCTTCTACCTCTGGCGGAAGCGGGAGGGCGCGTACCTGCCGCTGACGATCGACGTCCTGCGGATCACCGGCGGGGCGATCACCGAGATCGTCACTTTCCACGACGACCAGTTCCCGCGGCTCGGGCTGCCGGAGCGCCTGCCGGCGGACGGCACGGAGTAGTCCCGGTGTGGACGCTCGCGCTGCGCGGTGGCGCGCGTGTCGCGGTGGTCGCGGCGGAGTGGTACGACGCGTTCGGCGTCGTCACCCGCGGGCGGGTGCAGCTGGAGTTGCGCGACGGCGAGCCCGGGCCGGTCCTCGGACGCGACGCCGGGTTCTGGCTCCGCGGCACCGGCGTCCGCGCTCTGCGGAACCCCGGCCGCCGCACGGCGAGGGTGCGCATCGTCACCCCCAGGGCCAGGACCGTCACATGCCAGTCAACACCCCGTACGCCAGTTACCGAATGACGGAGGAACGACATGAACAGCATGGATGACACCGGGGTCGGCGCAGGCCCGGCATCGGGCCGGACCAGACACACCCACCGACTCCGCGGGCTCGCCGGCACCGGATTCATCGCCACGCTCGCAGCGATGGTGGCCACCACCCTCGCCGCTGCGCTTGCCCAGGCCGTTGGCGTCGACTTTGAGGTCCCCGATGGTGGCGAGACGATCCCGTTGTCCGGGTTCGCCGTGGTGACCGGCTTCTTCTCGGTCGTGGGCATCGTCATTGCCGTCGCTCTTCTTCGTTGGAGCGCTCGCCCCGCCGAGCGATTCGTGTGGACGGCAGTGTCGCTGACGGCGATCTCGTTGGTCCCGCCCCTCCTCTGCGGGGCAAACACCGCCACCACCACCGCCCTCCTCGGGCTACACCTCGTCCCTGCGACGGTGATGATCCCCACCCTGGCCCGGAGCCTCCGCACCCGGACCGATTGACGATCCGCAACGGGACAACGCGCGGCGCAAGGGCGTGCGCGAGCGCACTAACGTGGCCCCCGGTGCTGCCACCCTCCATTCCAGGTTCCTTTTCTTGGTCAATTCGAAAGCTGAGTCGAGGGTGCGAAGAAGCACAGGGCACCTTGCGGGATGAAGACCAAACGCCACCCGCTTCTGTCGGGGCGCACCGGGTACCCCGGTCGCGTTCACCTGGCCGACCCCGCCGTCGCGCGCCTCCCACGTGGATTCGGCTCCTGCGCGGCGGCTTGAGCCGGGATCTACCCTCTCTCGGGTCGACGTCAGGCTCAAGCCGGGACAGGACGCGCTCGCAGCCGAGCCCTGACACCTACGCCTGCGGGAGGCTTCCACGCCGTAGCCGGCGGGGCAGGGAACGCTGTTTGTGACGTGGGAGGTTGGAAAAGGCTCATTGTGTTAGCCGTTGTAAGTGCTACCCAAAACCGTCGACAAACTTACTCTCTTTCAGGCTTTGGCTCAATTTCTGTCGAGCGGACACACTGGGTAATAGGCGCCCCGATCTCTAAGCGCCTGATCGTTGCGTCACGTCTACCAATCGGCGGCCTGAAGTACTCGTATGGCGATGTCCTGAACCGGCCGGCTGTCCGTCGGGATACGAACGGTGCCCGCTGGAGCCTCCTCGTCCAGATGCCGTGCCATCCGCAGGCTCCGCTCGATATGAGCGTGTAGCTGGGATCCGATTTCCCGTTGGGCGAGCCGCTGTCGCACGGTGGCTTCAGCTGCCGTGAGCAGAATACGTGTGACTGTGATTTCGCCGCCGCACATGGCCCGGCTGACCATGGGCCCTTCCAGGACACTCACCGTGTTGGTATAGATCAGCCGGTGCTGACCAAGAGCCGCGTAGTTCGACCAGACCGCGGCAATGTTCCGTTCGGTGATCGTTGTGCGGTGAGGATCGTCGTCGGGTGCGGGATGGATTTGGTCCATGTAGTCCCCTTCGATCAGACAGTGCGCTGTCCCGTTCTCCTGCAATGCTGCGGACACCTCCCATGCGACAGTCGTCTTCCCGACGCCCGCACCACCGCCAATGAGCAACAGTTCGTAAGCAGTCATGGCTCGTCAGCCTGGCGGAACCCGGACTACCTCAGCATGTGGTTTTGATTGGGGGCCAGCCCAGTGCATCCGGCAGGTTCTTGCTGACCGCCTTTGCCGTTCACTACGGCCAGGCTGGTGGGCGCAGGAGCAGGACACTCAGCGTGCGAGGAGAACGCGTTTCCGCAGGAGAGCGAAGCCGGCGCGGCCGAACATTTGCCGCTTCAGCATCTTGATCCGGTTGACATGGCCTTCGACGACGCCGGAGTTCCAAGGTGTGGAGAGGCCGGCTGTGACCGCGTCCAGATCGCATTCGAGGCCGCTGGCGAAGGTGTGCAGGCTGGGCAAGTCGTCCTACGAACCACCACGATCCACTCCGTGTGCTGCTCTCCTTCGCGCTGCGTGAGAATCCGGGCGAAGGCGCGGATGTGCCCGGCGAGGGCTTGCAGCTCGGGGCAGTTGGCGAGCGCAGCCTTCAGTCGCAGCCGGTCGTCATCCTGGAGGGCGTCGGGATGGGTGAGCATCCAGCCGGAGACCGTCCTGACCGAGGGTGGCCGGACGTCCGGGGAGCCGGGATGTCGTCCGCAGGGGGCGCAGGTAGTCGTGGACGGCGCCGTAGCCGCCGTTCGCGTGGGCCACCATCACGCTGATGACCAGGCGGCTGACCAGGCTGGTCAAACAGCGGCCTACTGCCCAGCCCGGACCGGCCGCGGCAGCGCCTCGGCCGGTGCGGATCAGGACCGGCTCCGGCGGGATCCGGCTGGCACCCGCGAGCCTGCGCTGAACGGGAGGCGCCGCAGACCGAGGCCGCCGTCGGCCAGCTCGATGAGGCCCCACTCCTTGGTGGACTGGACTGGACAGGCAAGGCCGTCCCATGGCCCGGCAGCCCTCCGGAGGCGAATGCCCTGGGTCGACGGCGGAATCGTCATGCAGTCGCCGACCGGCTGTGTCACTGGAGGGAGTCAGCCGATTCCTGCCGCTGCTGGTACTGCTCGTTCCAGAGGTCGGCGAGCTCGCGAAGTGCGCTGTTGATGCGGCCGAGTTCCCAGAGCACGTAGATGCTGGCTCCGGCGAATGAGATCCACTCACCCCAATGGAAGTCCGGCACTCCCCCCGTGGTGGCGGACCATACTCGATCTGACTGCAAGATCGTCTGCGAGCGGGCGACCTCGGTGTTGGTCAGCCCGGGCGCAGCAGTAGCGGGCGCGTAACGCGCGGACTGGCGAAGCTTGGAGAGGACCCGCCAGTTCTTCAGGCAGGCGAAGGTGTGCTCGCACGCCGCCCGCCAGGAGACGATCACTTTCAGTCGGGGAACTACCACCCCCAGCGAATAGGCGCTATCCGGCGGGTGCATCGTCCGGCAACTGGAGTGTGGGCATGGGCATGGGCTGCGCATTACGGATTCGTTCCTCCGTCCAGTACTTCAGGAGTTCCTCCGCGCTGCCCTGATTCTCAGAGTTATCAACCTCCAACGGCAAAAAGGACGGGTCCTCGGGAGTCTCTCCCGTGTCCGCAGAGCGCCAAGCCGCAAGGGCGATTACGGTGACAAACGCAACTGGAAGTGGCGCCAACCACAGCAGTGCACGAGGCTTTATTGCCTGCACCTTCGCGACGGAGAGTCGGCAGCTCGTCCAGAAAGTCGTCACCACGCTGGGCACCGCTCACGGCTCCCAGCGTGACAGCACCAACCTCAGTCGGCTGCCCTATCCAGAGTCAAGTCACCCTGCCCGGATCAGAAACACGCACTCATTGACTTTCTATGTGCTACGAAAGCGGATTGGGCTATATACGGCGACACTCGTTGCCCCATCCAATATTGGCAGGGCAACGAGTTGAACTCGGGCCGGGTTTACTCAGTAGATCGTGAACGAAGTGCCCGTCACGGTCACTCCGAGGGTGCCCCACGTGTTCGGCCCGAGGACCGGGCCACAGACCGGCCCTCCATAGTTCCAGCATGCCCTGGTCGTGTATCTCCCCGTGTGATAGTCACCTCGGTAGGGCATGGTCGCTGAATACGTGCCTGCAGACCCGTAGAAGCCGAAATTGGCGTACGGAACCCGGGTTGTGTACCAACAAGCGTCGCCCGACTGGCAGACGCTGCGTCTGCTGATAAGCGGCTCGACGCGCGAGTTCCCTTCCTCGACCGCGAGCACGGCTCCGGTGGCCGGGTCGAGGGTGACTGTCTTCGGCGTTTCTGACTTCAGCAGCTTCTCTTCGGAAGCGCTGAGCGAAGTTCCGTCAGGTGCCGGCCCGGCCGCTGTGGCTTGACTGATCATGGACACACTGGCGACAGCGGCCAGGATAAGCGCCACGCAACTCGGCAACACGCGCCGAAAATGTAATTTCACTGGACCTCCCCTTTTCCGTGTGCTTGACTGCACTGCATCTCTGGGAGGTTAACGGACCTTTTATTCCCACGACAGGTGGTCGTGGAGAAATGACCGAAAATCGCTGACGTATGAAATTAGCCACTCACGCATTAGTGATCTCTAATTAATGATCTCGAGGTCGACATTCCGCTCTACCGCAATGCCGCTGGAGTAGGAAGGTGTCTCACACTGCTTTGCCTGTCGATGGTTGATCACCACGTTTTTCGACGAAACCAGCCCGCTGCCCGCCTGGGACCTCGGGTGCTGTCTGCGGTCACCGAATCTGTGCTGCGTTCCCTGCCTGGGCCGTGCTGTAGCGGCGAAAGCTGAGGTTCCGCTTTACAGAAATTGCGGAGCCTCCCCGCGCGCGCCAGGCAGACGGGGGAGATGGGCCATCGGCGCTGGACGATGAGTTCGCGGATGAACTCCGCCAGAGCCGCGAAGGCATGGAAGATCAGGCGCCCGCCGGGCGTGGTCGTGTCGAGCGCCTCGTGCGGCGAGGTGAATCCGACGCCGCGCTTGCGCAGGCACCGCACCGATCCAGACGCCGGGCTCAGGATGCCGGTGAATCGGCCGTCGCGTCGTACCGCTCTCGTGCCGCGCGGACCTCATCGAAGTGGGTCTCGGCCCAAGCTTTCACGGCCGTCAGCAAGCCGGCCAGACTGGCGCCGAGGGGGGTGAGTTCGTAGTCGACGCGGACAGGGACGGACGGAGTGACCGTGCGGGACAACAGACCATCGCGTTCGAGAGCACGCAGGGTCTGCGTGAGCATCTTGGGGCTGACACCCGCGATCTTGCGGCTCAGCTCCCCATAGCGCCGGGGGCCGTCGGACAGGGCCGCGACGACCAGGCCGACCCATTTGTCGCTGAGACGGCCGAGCAGTTCGTTGGTCGGGCAGGTGCGGCAGAACGCGTCGTACTCAACCCGCGCCTGCTC
Source organism: Streptomyces montanus (assembly GCF_005786655.1). NCBI lineage: Bacteria > Bacillati > Actinomycetota > Actinomycetes > Kitasatosporales > Streptomycetaceae > Streptomyces > Streptomyces montanus. Next base: position 32,794 of record NZ_VBZC01000021.1, on the reverse strand, counting down.
ACGCTTCTGGGCCGCCGTCATCGTCGCCACAGCTCTCCTCTCGGTGCGCTAGGCACTCTCAGGTAACTACTTCCCGATAGAGAGTAACGCTCCCTAGGGTTGCCTCAGCAAGGCGGAAACGCGCTAACAAGTCATTTCAGGAGAATTTCCCATGCGTGCTGCAGTGGTGAGGACATTCGGCGGTCCCGAAGCCGTGGAGATCGTGGACGTAGACGTGCCCGACCCCGGGCCGCGCCAGGTGCGGATCAAGGTCGCGGCAGCCGCGCTGAACCCGGTCGACGCGGCCAAGCGGTCCGGCATGTTCGGGGAGCCGGGCGGGCTGGGTGGCGATGTCGCCGGGACGGTCGACGCGGCCGGTGCGGACACGTCATGGAGCGTCGGCGACGAGGTGGTGGCGCTGGCCGACGGCACGCATGCCCAGTACGTCGTCGTGGAGGCCGACTGGGTGGCCCCGGCGCCGTCGTCGGCCGATGCCGTGCATGCTTCGACCCTGCCGTTGAACGCCCTGACCGCCGCGGGTGCGCTGGACCTGCTGGGGCTGCGGGAGGGACAGTCCTTGCTGGTGACCGGCGCTGCGGGAGCGGTGGGCGGATACGCCGTCCAGCTCGCCACCCGCCAAGGGGTGTCGGTGACCGCACTGGCCCGCGAGAAGGACGAGCAACTCGTGCGGTCGCTGGGTGCGGCGCACGTCACCGGTGTCACCGGCGGGGCGGACTTCGACGCCGTGCTCGACGCGGCGATCCTCGGGGAACCGGCACTCGCCCGGGCGCGCGACGCAGGGGCCTACGTCGGTGTCATCCCCGGGGCGGGCCCGGCCGCGGCACGCGGAGTACGCGTCGAGGCGGTCCAGGTGAGGCCGGACGGGGCGCGGCTGGCGGAACTGGTCCGACTGGTGGACGAGGGCGTGCTCACACTCCGGGTCGCCGAGACGTACGCCCTGGAGGAGGCGGCGAAGGCTCACGCCCGGCTCGCCGAAGGCGGACTGCGGGGACGCCTGGTCATCGTTCCGGACCACGGCTGACCGCACTGACCTGTGCCACACCATTGGGCTCCTGTCGGGCTCGACGGCGATCCAGACAGCATTGGGATCATGCGCCCGTACGCTCCCCAGCCCGGGCACTGGCCGTGCGTGTCCGTCGGCCCGCGAGCGCCTGGCACGGTCACCGCAGTGAGGTTCAGGCGGGCGTCCACTTCTTCGTACGGGCGCACGTGCGACCAGAACAGCGGTGTCAGGCCGCGCCGGTCGGCCGGCGTGAGCGGGTCGGCCCACTCCGGGTCGGCGAGGACGTCCTGGAGCATGAGGGTGTTCACGCAGACCAGGGCTGACTGGAGGATCCGCCGGCACAGCACGAACATCTCCTGCTCGTCGCGCCGGTTGGAGGCGATCTCCCCGCCCCGTGCCGTAGGCGTTCACGGAGTTCGCGCCGTTTGGTGGCACCACCGACGGGTTCGCCGCTCAACTGCGCAGCTGCGCAGTTGAGCCGGGCGGCCCGTCGCGTGGCGTCGCCACAGTGCTGCGCGTGCCCTACCTAGGGTGGAGACCGACCGGTGGATCGCGTTCCGCTCGCACTTCGGCATCGAGAGCTTCTACTGCCGCTCGGGCATCGACGGCGCCCACGAGAAGGGCGGGGTCGAGTGGCAGATCGTCTACTTCCGCCGCAACCACTTCACCCCGGTGCCGGAGGTAGCCTCGCTGGCGGAGCTGAACGAGATGGTCGAGCAGTGGGACCGGTCGACCGCTACAGCCAGATCGCGGTCCGCACCAACCGTTACTCGGTGCCGGTGAGGTTGATCGGCAAGCGGGTCCGCGTGGTGCTACACGCCTCTCACCTGGTGGTTTATGACCAGAACGTGGAAGTCGCCCGGCATGAGCGGCTGATTGCCAAGGGCGGCTGCCGCCTGGAGCTGGACCACTACCTCGAAGCCCTGATCCGCAAGCCGGGCGCCTTTCCCGGAGCCACCGCCCTCGAACAGGCCCGCTCGGCAGGCAAGTTCACTCCGGTCCACGACGCCTGCTGGGCCCAGGCCCGCAAGATCCACGGCGAGCGGGACGGCACCCGGGCCCTGATCGGGGTGCTGCTGCTGGGCCGGCACATCCCGCACGAGCACCTGGTCGCCGGGCTGGCCACCGCCCTGCGGGCGGCGGGTGCTTTGACCGCGGACGCGGTCGCGCTGGAGGCCCGCAAGGCCGCCCTGGCCGAGGACGATCCCGTCCCCGGCCTGCCCACCACCGGGACGGGACAGCCGTCGGGGACCGTGACGTTTCTGCACGAGTGGAGGCTTGCCCACCTGCCGCCGGACACCAGGCCGCTGCTCTCGGTGACCCCCTATGACCAGTTGCTCCGACGCCGTCGCGCCAGCGGCGGCGCCCACCGAGAGGAAGAAGCCCAGTGCCCCTGTCCCGTCAGCGAGGCTTGACCGAGCAGGCCGCCGACGCCGCCGTCGGCACCGCCTGCCGCCTGCTGCGGCTGCCGAGCATCCGCAACGAGTTCTCCGACATCGCCGACCGGGCGGTGAAGGACCAGAAGACCTACCGCGGCTTCCTGGCCGAGCCGCTGATGGCCGAGTGCGACGACCAGGACCGCCGCAGGTCGGAACGGCGGATCAAAGCGGCCGGCTTCCCGCGGGAAGTCCCTGCGGACCTTCGACTTCGACGCCAACCCCAATGTCGACCCGGCTACCATCCACACCCTTGGCTCCAGCGAGTGAATCAAGAAGGGGCAGCCGCTCTGCTTGATCGGCGACTCCGGCACCGGCAAGTCGCACATGCTGATCGGCCTGGGCACCGAGGCCGCCATGAAGGGCTACCGGGTCCGCTGCACACTGGCCACGAAGCTGGTGAGAGAGCTGGTCGAGGCCGCCGACGAGAAGCAGCTGAACAAGACCATCGCCCGGTACGGCCGCGTCGATCTTTTGTGCATCGACGAGCTCGGCTACATGGAACTGGACCTCACGGCGCTGAGCTGCTGTTCCAGGTGCTGACCGAGCGCGAGGAGAAGAACAGCGTCGCTGTCGCCTCCAATGGCCCCCACCGGGCACGAGCCGAGGAACCCGCCAAGGCCGGCTGACTGCCCGAGGCGCGACTCGACGGCCCGCCTCAGGGCAGCCCCGGGAGGCAAAACAGGCAGCCCGGGCCAGCCCTGAGGTCCGGTCACTTTCGCCAGAACAGGTGGTGCGTCACGCCACTCGGGCTGGGCACGACCTCCAGGTGGAACCGGTCGAGCAGCTCATCGGGTGACTCCCAGAGCCGTAGTCCGGACCCGAGCTTCACCGGCGAGACCGCCACATGCATGGTGTCGACGAGGTCGGCGTCCAGGAACTCCCGGATGGTGGTAACCCCGCCGCCGAGCCGGACGTCCTTGCCCTGCGCCGCCTCCCGCGCCTGCTCCAGGACCGTGGCCGGGTCGCCGTCAATGAAGTGGAACGTGGTGTCGGAGAGCGTGAACGAAGGACGCTTGTGGTGAGTCATGACGAACACCGGGGTGCGGAAGGGGGGCTCGTTACCCCACCAGCCGCGCCACTCATGGTCATTCCAGGGCCCGCGCTGGGGCCCGAACTTGTTGCGGCCCATGATCTCGGCACCGATGTTGCGCGCGTAGTCCCGCGTGAAGTAGTCGTCGAGGCCCCGGCTCCCTCCGGGATCGGTGCGCATGGGCCAGCTCGCCGTGGCACCGGCCCAGGCGAACAGCTTCGCCGGATCGACGGCGTGGCCGAAAGGACTCTCAAGGCTCTGGTCCTCACCGGCGCCGATACCGTCACTCGAGACGTTGAAGTTCTGGACTCTCAGCAGCTGAGCCACGTGCTCCTCCTGTGTTGTCGACAACGGTGGTGAGACTCTTTAGGCCGCGAAAACTCATCGTTGCATCCGTGACCGGTCAGAAATTGGGCCACCTGCTGTCACAGACGCGGGCGACCCCAGGCAGTGATGTCATTTCTCGTAAACATTCAGGCCACCGTCGACCGCCAACCGGCGCCCGAACAGACGGACAGACGCTGCCGCTTGACGTGAGCGAAGCCAGGCGGAGGTCTTCGCGCTCATGGACTTACGCGTCAGTGGTGTGTCTCTACCCGCTCAACCACCCTTCCGAGCAACAGCAGATGGCTGATCCCCGCGGTGTGTTGCATGAGCCTGTTCATCGTGGGGCTGGACACCACCATCGTGAATCTGGTGCTTCCTTCCATCCAACGGGATCTGCATGCCACGGCCTCAGGTCTCCAGCGGACCATGGACGCCTACAGCTTCGTAGACGGTGGCCTCGATACCGGCTCGGTGTCCGTAGCGGTGGCGCCAGTGGTCGGTGTCCTCCTCGCTGCGGGCTTTCTGTCCTGTGCTGCTGCCCGGGCCTGGGTGAGGGCCAGGCGGTAGGAGTCGGTGCCGGTCTGGATCAGGTTGCCGCCGAAGGTGAGCCGGTCGACGATGGCCGCGCAAGGCCGGGGAGCGGTGAAGGTCTTGGTCCAGCCGCTGAGACTCTCGTTCGCGGCGATGGCGACATTGTTCTTCTCCTGACGCTCCGTCAGGAACTGGAAACAGCAGCTCAGCGCCCCGTCGGTCCCATCCGGCGTGGCTCCGCCCCGCTGCTGCGGCTGTATCGGCCACCAACGGTGGTCCGGACCGGCGATTTTGGGTCATTATCAACTCCCTGGTGCTGCAGCGACGTTGTGAGCGAGCCTGTGGACGGCGGTGAACAAGCCCACCGGCGACGCTGAGCAACCCGCACGCGGCGGTAGGGGCACCCGGTGTCGGGTGCCCCTACCTGTGGGGGTGCGGGAAGGCGTCCTTCCTCAAGGGGGAGTGGAGGTTTCGGCCTTCCCGGGGAGGGAGGAGGAGTCGGTCTCCCGGTGTGGGGGAGGGAGACGCGGTCCTCCTGGGGGAGTGACCGTCGGCCGACGGGGGCGGCGGGGGCACTCCTCCTGGTGGTTGTGTGCCTGGGTCAGTCGTTCGAGCGGTCGGCGGTGACCCTGCCGGAGTCGGGGTTCACGCGCCAGTCGCTGCCGGTGCCGTCGGCAGCGGTGGTGTCGACCTCCCAGGCCTGGTCCGTGCTCTCCTCGTCGAGGTCGACGGAGGTCACCGTGCCCTTGGCGGCGGCGGCCTCGGCGGCCTCCGCGGCGGTCACGGAGCTGCCCTTCAGGGCGGCACGGATCTGCGCGGTCTCGGCGGCATCGTCACCGTCGTCGTCCTTCTCGGTGTGCGAGCCGAGGACCTTGCCGTTGGCCGGGTCGATCTGGATGCTGTGCCAGGCACCGCCGTTGGTCAGCACGTCGACCTCCCACACGTGGGCTGTGCCCTCGTCGTCCAGGTCGGCCGAGACCGCCGTACCAGTCGTGTGCTTCAGCGCCGCCCTGATTGCGTCGGCGGCCGTGATCTGCCCGGCCTTGGCGTCGGCGGCGTTCTCGGCCTTGTCCTCGGCGTCCTCGTCCGTGGCGCGGGCGGCCTGGTCCCCGGCCCTGTCCTGGGCCGTGCCGTGGGTGTCGTTGACGTCGCCGCGGTCGTTGTCGTCGTTCGACACCGTCACGGTCTTCTTGGCCACCGCCTCGTCGTCACCCGAGACCGCGATGGCGGTCGCGGTGCCGCCGCCGATCAGGGCGACGGCCGCGATGGTGGCGATGACGACGTTGCGCTTCATGGGATTCCTCCGTAATGCAATGCGAGTGGTTGCAGCCAGTAAAGGATGTTGTTGGCGGTTGCAGTTGGCTTGTCTGCCTCATCTGCTTTCGACGGGAACCAATGTGGCTGATCGACGCTGAAGCAAACCTGAAGCCACCTGAAATCCGCTTCAGGTTCGGTTTGCCAAGCTGAACGCATGCGCCTGTTGATCGTGGAAGATGAGAAGCGGCTCGCGGTGTCGCTGGCCAAGGGACTGACGGCCGAGGGGTACGCCGTGGACGTCGTCCACGACGGAATCGAGGGCCTGCACCGGGCGAGCGAAGGGGTCTACGACCTGGTGATCCTCGACATCATGCTGCCCGGCATGAACGGCTACCGCGTGTGCGCCGCCCTGCGCGCCGTCGGCCAGGACGTGCCGATCCTCATGCTCACCGCCAAGGACGGCGAGTACGACGAGGCCGAGGGCCTCGACACCGGCGCCGACGACTACCTCACCAAGCCGTTCTCCTACGTCGTCCTCCTCGCCCGCGTGAAGGCGCTGCTCAGGCGGCGCGGGCCGGCGGGCGGAGCCTCGCCCGTGCACACGGTCGGCCATCTGAAGGTCGACACCTCCGCCCGGCGGGTGTTCCTCGCGAAGGACGAGATCACCCTGACCGCAAAGGAGTTCTCCGTCCTCGAACAGCTCGTGATGAGAGCCGGTGAGGTCGTGTCGAAGTCCGACATCCTGGAGCACGTCTGGGACTTCGCGTACGAGGGCGACCCGAACATCGTCGAGGTCTACATCAGCACTCTGCGCCGCAAGGTCGGCTCCGCGCTCATCAAGACCGTACGCGGGGCCGGATACAGACTGGAGGCCCGCCCGTGAAGCGCCGTCTCGGCTCCGTGAGGGCCCGCGCCACCCTCGCCACGACGGTCGTCGTCGCCCTAGCCCTGGTCGCCGCAGGCACCGCCGTACTGCTCTCGCTGCGGTTCACCCTCACCGACAAGGCGGATGCCGAGGCTGACTCCGTGGCCCGCAACGCCGCCTCGGCGCTGGCGAACGGGTTCGCGTACGACGAGCTGAAGCTGCCGGACGGCGACGAGAACCCCGTCGAGGTCCTGGACCGCAACGAGAAGCCCGTCGCGGCCGGCGAGGACGTCGAGGCCATGAACGTGACCGCCGTCGCGTCGGACCGGCTGAACTCCGAGACCAACGACGACGCCGACGACAGGGCAGAGGGCGATCGGGAGACGGAGGACAACGACGCTCTCACCTCCGGGGAGGTCACCGACGAGACCTGGTACGGCGAGGGCACCGCGACCGTCGAGGGGGTGACGGCGGAGTACCGGTTCGCCGCGGTCGACCTGATCACGCCGGCAGGTGTCCTGCTCACCGTCTACGCGGGCGCCCCGCTCTCCACCGAAGAGGAGGCCGTCAACACCGCGTTGACGACGATGCTCATCGGGCTGCCCCTGCTGCTGCTGACGGTCAGCGGGGTGACGTACGTCGTCACCAAGCGGGCGCTGCGCCCCGTCGAGGGCATCCGCGCCGAGATGGCCGCCATCACAGCCTCCGAGGACCTGTCACGGCGCGTCCCCGAGCCGGACACCCACGACGAGATCGCCCGCCTGGCCCGCACGACGAACGAGACCCTCGCCGCCCTGGAGACCTCGGTCGAGCGGCAGCGCGCGTTTGTCGCCGATGCCTCGCACGAGCTGCGCAGCCCCATCGCGTCCTTGCGCACCCAGCTCGAAGTGGGCGCCGCGCACTCGGAGTTCCTGGACCTGGACGGGGCCGTCGAGGACACCATACGACTGCAGAGCCTCGCCGCCGACCTGCTGCTGCTCGCCCGCCTGGACGCGGGGGAGCGGCCCCCGCCGGACGCGCGCTTCGACCTGGCGAAGGTCGTGGCGGAGGAGGTGTCCTCCCGGGACGGAGTGACCCTCGACAGCGTCACGTCCGTGGAGGTGCGCGGCTCCCGCAACCAGATCTGCCGCGTCCTCGGCAACCTCCTCGACAACGCCCGCCGCCACGCCCGCGACCGCGTCGCCGTGACCCTGCGCACGGACGCCGACCAGGCGGTCCTCCAGGTCGCCGACGACGGCTCGGGCGTCCCCCTCGCCGACCGCGACCGTATCTTCGAACGCTTCGTCCGGCTCGACGAATCCCGAGCCCGAGATGACGGCGGCGCCGGCCTGGGCCTCGCCATCGCCAAGGACATCGCCGTACGCCACGGAGGCACATTGACAGTCACCGATGCCCCCGGCGGAGGTGCCTTGTTCGAACTGAGGTTGCCGCTCACCTAGGGTCCGTCTTCAAACGGATCTTGCCCAGAGCAGGCACGAGGCGAGAGAGGCCGCTGCTTCGTAGGAGGCGGCGGTCTTGTCGTATCGAGTCGCGAGACCGCGGAACCCTTTGAGCTGGTTGACGCAGCGTTCGACGACGTTGCGTCGGCGGTCTGGTCCAGCAGATCGCGGCCGACCGCCGCCGCGATGGCCACATCGGCCAGCTCGACGCTCCGTGGCTCTTCCCTGGAATCCGTCCGGGCCAGCACCTCAGCTACATCACTCTCGCTGCTCGACTCAAACGGCCGGGCGTCCGGTCCTTGCCGAGCCGCTCGGCGGCAATCCGCGACTTGACTGCCGAAGTCCCAGCCGCAGTGGTCAACCGCCTTCTCGGCATCAGCACCTCCACCGCTACAAGCTGGGCCAAGAGATCATCTAAGGCTTCATATGCTGAACTACCGGTGTAGCCGCCGTCGGCCCAGACCAGGGCCAAGCGGTGGTGCGCGTCGGCCACCTGCTCGAGCAGGACCTGGGCGGCGGCGCGGTCGCCGGTGTCCGCGGCGGTGACCACCACGCCCAGCAGCAGGCCGAGCGTGTCGACCACGACGTGCCGCTTGCGCCCGTTGATCAGCTTGCCGCCGTCGAAGCCGCGGCTGTCGGAGCCGACGACGGCGTCCGTCTTGACGGACTGCGAGTCGATCACACCCGCACTCGGCTCCGCGTCGCGGCCCAACTCCCCGCGGACTTCGGCGCGCAGCCGGTCGGGGAACTCCTTGACCATGCGATGGTCGCGCCAGCGGCGGAAGAACGCGTATACCCGGTCCCACGGCGGGAAGTCGGCGGGCATCGCCCGCCGCTCGATGCCGTTGTCGACCAGGTAGCGGATCGCATCGAGTATCGCCCGGTGGCAGTAGGCCTCCGGCTGTCCTCCCCGGCCGCGGCCCGCCTGGGCCGCACCCCCTACAAGCTCGCCTTCGCCGCCCTGGCCGCCCTCGACAAGTCCACCTTCGCCATGGCCCCGTACCTGCGTACGAAACCCTCGGCCCCACCCTCCCCGGCGGCGCCCACTCCGCCGCCGTGCTGTGGGCACTCGCCCAGCGCATCGCCAAGGAGTACCCCGCCGCCATGCGCCGGGCCGGACACCCAAGCGCCGACGCCCTCTTCGACGCCATGCTGGGCGGCCGCTCCGGCGTCACGTTCACCGAGGACGAGTACGGCGACGCCTGGAACTACGTGCCCCACCCCGGCCACCGCACCCTCGCGTCAGATCGGCCAGTTTCCAGGTCGTGGTGATGGCCGCAGCGGAACGGACTCGGGAAGCGGGGTCGCCGCCGCCGGTGACAGGCCATCAAGGATGAGGGAGAGGTAGCGGCGCCAGCCGTCGCTGGCCGGGTCCATGGTCCACAGCAGGCTGAAGAGCATGGCCATGATTCTGGGCATGTCGTCCGGTACGAGGTCGGCGCGGATGCGTCCGGCCTCCTGGGCGCGACGGGTGAGAAGGGTCAGTGACGCGTAGTACGGGCCGATGGCGTCCGAGATGACGGCGCCGGCGTTTCTCGCGGCGGCCAGGGTGTTGTGCTCGCGGGCGGCCAGCGACATGGCGGCGTCGATCACGGAGTTGAGTGCCAGTAGCGGGTCGTCATCGAGGAGTGCCTGTTCGATGACGGGAGCGATGCACTCGGAGATGCCCTGCTCCAAGGCGGCCTTGGCGAGGACGGCCTTGTTGGGAAAACGCCGGAAGAGCGTTCTGATACCGACCCCGGCGTGTTGGGCGATCTCGTCCAGTTGCGCGTCGGGGCCGCTCTCGGCGAAGACCTCGCGGGCGGAGCGCAGGATCCGCTCGGCGTTGCGGGCTGCGTCGGTCCGCAGGAGTCGCTCGGAATTGGTGGCCACGAGGAAAGAGTAGCAACAGGCAGTTGACTGCCACTTGCGTCAGGGGCACCATGGAACTGGCAGTCAGCTGCCAGTTGCCGCTGCATGTCGGCTCGCGAATGATCCGGTGAGTGGCGAACGCGGAGCGCTGTGCGCGGTCCACGACGCGCGTGGTGCCCCTGCGTTCTTCGAGTGGTCACGACGGCTCGCTCACCAGTACCTCGGCGCCTTCCCCCACGACGCTCCAGGAGGTTCCATGTCCACCACGACCGACACCGATGACGTCATCGGTCTTCCCGAGTTCCCCGCTGACCGCGACGCACGCTGCCCTTTGGCCCCCGCCCCCGAGTACCGGGAGTGGCGTGAGACGGGTGGTCTGCGCCGGGTGAACTTCAGGGGCCGCGCCGCTTGGGCCGTGAGCCGGTACGAGGACGTGACGGCCGCGATGACGGATCCGCGGATCAGCGCAGAGGTCCCGATGCAGCAGATCAGCATGGGCCCCGGCACCCAGATGTTTCCCCGGATGGACGACCCCGAACACGCCCGGCTGCGCCGCATGCTGACCAAGGACTTCACGGTCAAGCGGGTTCAGGCCATGCGCCCGCGGATCGAGGAGATGGCGAACGAGTTCATCGACACCATGGTGGCCTCCGGCAGCCCCGCGGATCTGGTCCAGGCGTACGCGCTGCCCATTCCCTCCCTGGTGATCTCGATGCTGTTGGGGGTGCCCTACGACGACCACGCCTACTTCCAGGACATCACCGCCGTCCTGATGAGCCGCACCGCCACGGAGGAGGAGAGGCAGAAGGCCAGAGGGTCGATTCTCGGCTACCTGCTCGACCTCATCGGGAAGAAGGAACGCGAACCGGACGACGCCCTGATCAGCCGTGTCGTGCGCGAGCACCTCCATGAGGGGCAGCTGAGCCGAGAGACCTTGGCGGTGAACGGCTTTATCCTCCTCAACGCCGGGCACGAGACATCCGCGAACATGATCGCGCTGGGCACCCTCACGCTGCTGGAGAACCCGGACGCGCTCGCGCGGATCCGCGACGCGGACGACCCGAAGGTGGTCTCGGCCGCGGTGGAGGAGCTCCTGCGCCACCTCACGATCGTGCACAGCCTGGTCACCCGAGTGGCCAAGGAGGACATCGAGATCGGTGGCCAGCTCGTCCGCGCCGGTGACCTCCTGGTCATGAACCTCTCGGCAGCCAACTGGGATCCCGGCTTCGTCAGCGACCCCGACCGCCTCGACGTCGAGCGCGACGCCCGCGGACACGTGGCCTTCGGACACGGCGTGCACCAGTGCCTCGGACAGGTCCTGGCCCGTGCCGAACTCGAGATCGCCCTGCCCGTGCTCCTGCGCCGGCTGCCCGGCCTGCGGCTCGCGGTGCCACCGGAGGAGATCAGGTTCCGCAACGACATGAGCATCTACGGCGTCCACGCGCTGCCGATCGCCTGGTGACACGACCCGGACGCCCTGCCGCACGAGGGGCAAGGTCACCCCATTCCCCCCACAGGAGACCGAGCATGTCCCCACCGAACCCCGACCCCTCCCTCTCGGCTGCCCGCACCCAACCTGCACGCTCGATGGCCTGGGCCCCGGCATGACGGACCTGCGATTCGACGGCAGGGTCGCGATCGTCACCGGAGCCGGCGGCGGCCTGGGCAGGGAGCACGCCCTGCTCCTGGCGTACCGCGGAGCACGTGTCGTGGTCAACGACATCGGCGGTTCCATGGCAGGCGAGGGAGTGGACGACGCTCCTGCCGCGGCCGTCGTAGAGGCGATCCGCGAGCGCGGCGGGCAGGCGGTGGCGGACAGCCACAGCGTGGCGACCCCCGAAGGCGGACGGGACGTCGTGCGCACCGCGCTCGATGCCTACGACCGGATCGACATCGTCGTCAACAACGCCGGCATCCTGCGCGACAAGCCCTTCCACGAGATGACCCCGGACCAGCTCGACCCGGTCATCGACGTGCACCTCAAAGGCGCCTTCCACGTGACCGTCCCGGCGTGGTCCGTCATGCGGGAACAGGGCTACGGCCGCGTCGTCAACACCACCTCCGCGGCGGGTCTGCTGGGCTCCGCCCGGAAGAGCGGCTATGGCGCGGCCAAGGCGGGACTCCTCGGCTTCACTCGGGTCCTCGCCGTGGAGGGAGCCGCACACGGCATCAGGGTCAACGCCGTCGCCCCGGTCGCCGCCACCCGCATGCTCGCGGGATCCCTGGCGGACGCGGGGATCGGCGGCGCGAACGGCCGCCCGTCGATCCGGCGGCCCTGTAGATGATGAACACCCTCACCCGCAGTCTCGCCCCGGCGCTGGTCTCGCCCGTGGTGGCCTTCCTGGCCCACGAGGACTGCCCGGTGTCCGGAGAGGTCTACACCGCAGGTGCCGGACAGGTCGCGCGGTTCTTCGTCGCACGGACGCGGGGCTACCACAACCCGGCACTGACGGCCGAGGACGTACGTGACCACCTCGACCGGATCCGGGACGAGAACGACTCCTTCATCTCCACGGACCCTGGCGTGGAGATGGCCCACCTGCTGCGGAGCACCACACACCACCCATGAGCAGGTGCCTTGCACGCCCTGCTCCGGCGGATCACTGCTCTTCCACCCCTCCCCCCAAGGAGTAACCATGAGTACGGCGACCGACCAGACCCAGCCGAACGACGGCACCAGCCTTCCCGACTACCCTGGCACGCGTTCCCCCCGCTGCCCCTTCGACCCGCCCCCTGTGCAGGCCGGTTGGCGGCGCGCCGACGGGCTGCCCCGGGTGCGGTTGAGCAATGGCCGCATCGCCTGGGCGGTCCCCCGGTACGACGATGTCAAGCAGGTACTGGGCGATCCGCGGCTCAGTGCCGACGGACATCGCTTCCCGCAGCTGATGGAAACCCAGCAGCACGGCCAGCCGCAGGCGTTCCCGCGGATGGACGACCCCGAGCACTCCCGCATCCGGCGCACCCTCACCGGCGAGTTCACCGTCAAGCGGGTCGAGGCGATGCGGCCGCATGTCCGGTCGCTGGTCGACCGGTTCCTGGAGGAGACGATCGCCGCAGGACCGCCGGTGGACCTGGTGCGCACGTACGCTCTGCCGATTCCGTCCCTGGTGATCTCGTTGCTGCTCGGGGTGCCCTACGACGACCACGCCTTCTTCCAGACGCGCAGCGCCACGCTGATGCGCAAGGGAACCTCACAGGAGGAGAGGAAGGCGGCGAGCGGCGAACTGTTCGGCTACCTCCTGGATCTGGTGAAGCGCAAGGAGCGCGAGCCGGGGGACGACCTCATCAGCCGGCTGATCGCTGAGCGGGTGGTCGCCGGAGAGCTCACTCATCGCGACGTGGCCATGAGCAGCATGGTGATCCTGCACGCCGGGCATGAGACCACGGCCAACATGATCGCGCTGGGGACGCTGGCCCTGCTGGAGAACCCCCGGCAGGCCGATCGGATCCGGGACACCGACGATCCGAAGGTGGTCGCCGCCGCCGTCGAGGAACTGCTGCGGTACCTGTCGATCGCCCAGGACATGCTGGTGCGCGTGGCGACCGAGGACATCGTCATCGGCGGTCACCCCGTACGGGAGGGCGAGATGCTGGTCTTCGGTGTGCCCTCCGCCAACCGGGACAACAGCGTCTTCGACATGGCCGACGTCCTGGACCTCGACCGCGACGCCCGCGGACACGTGGCCTTCGGATACGGCGTTCACCAGTGTCTCGGCCAGTCCCTCGCCCGCGTGGAACTGCAGGAGGCCCTGCCCGCGCTGCTGCGCAGGCTGCCGGACCTGCGTCTGGCCGTACCCCTGGAAGAGCTGAGTTTCCGTCACGACATGGTGGTCTACGGCGTGCACGAGCTGCCAGTCGCCTGGTAGGCCGCCACTCCTGAAGAACCACTTTTTGAAGCCTGAAGTCCCCCTGAAGAACCGAGGACAAGAACCATGCGTGTGGAGCTGGACGAACCGAAATGCGTCGCGGCCGGGCAGTGTGTGATGGCCGCCCCCGACGTGTTCGACCAACGGGACGAGGACGGCGTCGCCGTGGTGCTGGAGGAGCACCCCGTCGCCGAACTCCTCGACGGCGTACGGGAGGCCGTGGCCGTCTGCCCGGCCGCGGCGATCCGTCTGGCAGAGCGGTGAAGCGGATCGTGGTCGTCGGTGCCTCGGCCGCCGGTCTGGCGGCGGCCGAGACACTGCGCCGGGAGGGCTACGACGGCACGCTGACCCTGGTCGGCGACGAACCCCACCCGCCCTACGACCGGCCGCCACTGTCCAAACAGGTCCTGTCCGGTCAGTGGGGCGCCGACAGGGCGGCCCTGCGGACTCCGGAGGACCTCGCCGCCCTCGACCTCGACCTGCGGCTCGGCGTCGCCGCGGCCGGCCTCGACCCCGCCGGACGTCTGGTGCGGCTGGCGGACGGCTCGACGGTGCCGTACGACCGGCTGCTCATCGCGACCGGCGTATGGCCACGGCGCCTTCCCGGTGACGGTGTCGCCCACGTCCTGCGCACCCTCGACGACGCGCTCGCCCTGCGGGACCGGATAGGACCGGGACGGCGGCTGGTAGTGGTCGGGGCCGGATTCCTGGGGGCGGAGGCAGCGGCGGTGGCGTCGAAGCTGGGCGCTCAAGTGACCCTGTTGGAGCCGGCGCCGGTACCGCTGGCGCGTGCGGTGGGCCTTGAGGTGGGGCAGGCGCTGGCACGGGCTCACCGGGAGCGAGGCGTGAAGCTGCGGTGCGGGGTCACCGTCACGGAGGTGACCGAGGACGGGGTGCGGCTGGCGGACGGCGAGGTCGTTGAGGGCGACGAGATCCTGATCGCGATCGGCTCACTGCCGAACACCGGCTGGCTGGCCGGCAGCGGTCTTGCGGTCGACGACGGCGTGGTCTGCGACGAGTACTGCCAGGCCGCCTGGGGGTCCCCCCGGCCGAAGGCTGGGGGAGTGTACGCGGCCGGGGACGTCGCCCGCTGGTACAACCCTCTGTTCGGCACCTCGATGCGGATCGAGCACCGCACCAACGCGGCCGAGCAGGGCATGGCCGCCGCCCGCAACCTGCTCGCCGCTCCCGGGGCACGCACACCGTTCACGCCGGTGCCGTACTTCTGGTCCGACCAGTACGACATGAAGATCCAGGCGTACGGCTACTTGCGCGGCCATGACGAAGTCGCCGTCGTGGAAGGGGACTTGGCCGAGGACCGCTTCCTTGCCGCGTACCGCTCCGGCGACCGGATCACCGCAGCCCTCGCGGTCGGCATGCCGGCCAAGGTCGTCCGGCAATGGCGGCAGGTCATCGCCGTCCGCGCCGCCTGGCACGACGCCGTGCCGAATCGGCCGTAGGCGACACGCGTGTACGCGACGCAGGGCTGAGGAGCCCCGTAAGGCGCGCCCAGCCCTGTGACCGCCACAAGCTCCCCTTTTCTGTATCGCCGTTCCCACAGGCTCCAGCCGTGCCCGTGTCCGGGACCGCCGCCACGGTCGGTCTCAACACCCTCATGCGGTCCATCGGCACCTCCCTCTCCAGCGCCGTGGCAGGCGTGATCCTCGCCCACCACACCATCGACTTCGACGGCGTTACGCTGCCGCCCCGGAACGGCCTGCGCACGTCCTGGCGATCGGCGGATACCGCCGTCGTCTCCCTGGCCTGCGCGCCCTTCATCCCCCGCCGGCGGTCGGACGCCAACTCCGCGGAAGCACCCGCGCCGGCGGGCACGGCCGCGGGAAAGCCCGCCACTGACGCCGAGCAGGGGCCACGGAGCAGCGGCTCTCGTTCCAGCACCCTCACACACCCCTGCTTCCAGCACACTCACCGTCCATCAACGCACATTGCTGCCGAAATCTCCCGGAGGAAACACATGATGCTGTACCTCGCCCAGACCACCGGCGAACCGACAGGGGGCCTGGCCGGGTGGGCCATCGATGTGATCGACGCACTCGGCGGGCTGGGGATCGCGTTGCTCACCGTCCTGGACAGCGTGCTTTTCGGGGCCCTCCCCATCGACGTGCTGCTGCCGCTGATCGGGTACACCGCCAGCCAGGGCGCCATCAACATCGGCGTCGCCATCGTCTGCGCCGCCGCGGGAGTGGTCGTGGGCAGTCTCGTCCAGTACACGCTCGGCGCCCGGCTCGGCCGTGACCGCGCGCGAGCGCTGCTGGTGAAGCTCCCGGGCATCAAGCCGGAAAGCGTCGACCGCGCCGAGGCATGGTTCGCCCGGCACAGCACCAAGGCAGTGTTGTTCGGCCGGATGCTGCCCGTCGTCCGTCCCCTCATCTCCATACCGGCCGGAGTCGAGCGGATGGCGCTGCCGAAGTTCGTGGTCCTCACCGCGATTGGCAGCCTGATATGGAACGGCATGCTGCTGGGCTCCGGATACCTGCTCGGCGAGAACTGGCACCAGGTGGTCGACATCATGGGTTATGTCCCGTATGCCCTCCTCGGCGCCCTCGCCGTGGGTGTCCCCCTCTTCCTCAGGCGCCGCAACCGACGACGGAAGAACGCAGCGACCGCGATCGTCGAAACGAACACATCCGGGTGAGGTGGCCTTGGGGAGGAGGCACACGCCCTCAGCCGACCGCGGTTCATGGTCCGCAGGGGCGCGCAAAGACTACAACTGCCTTGCTCAGTGGTGTGACACGAAGTCGCACCACATAAGAAGCAAGGACCGCCACGTGAAGGCGGCATCGATCGGCTGAAGTTCGGGCCGGAGTCCAGGACCCGTCCCCGCGGTCGCATGCTTCGCCGGTAACGGCAGTGTGTGAAGCCGAGCGTTCAGGCGAAGAGCGCCACGGCCATCGCCGCGGCCCGCAGCCTGCTCCGCCCCGAGGCCCGCAAGCAGTTCGCGCCGGTGCCCTACTTCTGGTTCGACCAGTACGACATGAGGATCCAGGCGTACGGATATCTGCGCGGCGACGAGCAAGTGGCCGTCGTGGAAAGCGACGTGACCGAGCGCCGGTTCGTGGCCGCGTACCGCACCGGCGAGACGGTGACCGGAGTCCTCGCCGTCGGCGTGCCGCCCAGGACCATCCGCCCGTGGCGCCAGGCCATCGCCACCCACACCCCCTGGCACGACGCACTGGCGACCAACGCGCTCCAGGCCGACGCACACGGGCCACGGCCCGAAGGAGGGCCCCCACCTGCTCCTCCAACTTCCCGACCGTTCCGACGTCACCCCAGCCCGCCGCGGCCGCTCTCAGCCCAGCACCAGACACACGGAGGCCCACCCATGTCCAGAACGCACCCGCCGGTCGCCCAGGCACAGAATTCCCTGCCACCGCGGCTGGGCGCCATGGTGGCGGCCCTCACCCTCACCGGAATCGTTGGCGCGTTGACGCAGACCCTGGTGATCCCGATCGTTCCCCTCCTGCCCCAACTGCTGGACGCCAAGGCTTCGGACACCGCCTGGGCCGTCACGGCCACGCTGCTGTGCGGCGCAGTCTCCACCCCCGTGGCGGGCCGGCTCGGCGACATGTACGGCAAGCGGCGCATGCTCCTGCTCGGCATCTGCCTGATGCTGGTGGGCTTGGTGATCTGCGCGCTGAGCGACTCCCTCGCTCCGATGGTCGTCGGCCGGGCATTGCAAGGCCTGGCGGCGGGCGTGGTCCCGCTGGGCGTGAGCATCATGCGTGAGGTACTGCCCGCCGAGAAACTGCCCGCGGCGACGGCGTCGATGTTCGGCTCCCTCGGCGTCGGCGCCGCCCTGGGCCTGCCCGTCTCCGCGGTCATAGTCGACAACTTCGACTGGCACGTACTGTTCTGGGTCTCCGCGGTCCTCAGCGCCTTCTCCGCCGGACTCGTCGTCCTGCTGGTGCCCGAGTCGAGTGAACGTACGGGCGGGCGCTTCGATCTGACGGGGGCGGCCGGCATGGCACTGGGCCTGGTCTGCCTGCTGCTCGCGGTCTCCAAGGGCCAGGACTGGGGATGGGGAAGCGGCACGGTCCTCTCCCTGTTCGCCGTGGCCGTGATCGTGCTGCCGCTGTGGGGCTGGTTCCAACTGCGCACTCCGAAGCCCTTGGTGGACCTGCGCACCACCGCACGACCGCAGGTACTGCTCACCAACCTCGCCGCGCTGGCGCTGGGCCTCGCCCTGTTCTCGATGAACATGGCGCTGCCGCAACTGCTCCAGATGCCTGAGGCCACCGGCTACGGTCTGGGCAAGTCCCTGATCGCCACCGGCCTGGTCATGGCTCCGCAGGGTCTGACGATGATGGCGGTCTCTCCGTACGGAGCGCGCATCACCAAGAGCAAGGGGCCGAAGGTGACCCTCATGATCGGGTCCGCGATCGTGGCAGCGGGCTACATAATCACCATGGTGATGATGTCCGGGGTCTGGCAGGTCCTGGTCGCCTCCTGCATCGTGGCGACCGGAGTGGGCTTCGCCTACGGCGCGTTGCCCGCGCTGATCATGGAAGCCGTGCCTGTGTCCGAGACCGCCGCCGCCAACGGCCTCAACGCGCTCATGCGTTCCATCGGCACGACCGTTTCCAGCGCCGTCGCCGGCCTGATCCTGGCCCACATGACCACCGACTTCCACAGCGTGCACATCCCGACGGAGAACGGCCTGCGGGCCGTGCTGGCCCTGGGCGTCGGCGCCGGTGTCCTCTCTTTCGCCTTCGCGAGCCTCATCCCCCGTAGACCCCCGATAGAGGTCCCCGCCCCGGTGGAGTCAGCCGCCGTGAAGACCGCGGGTGCGGAGTAGGACGCCGCTTCCAGCAAGTAGGAAGCTGCATATTCGGTGCCCACACGCCTACACACCGTGCTCCGCGGGCGTGTGGGCACCGCTTTCATGTTCGGCGCGCACCGGTGCCTTCACTTCTGGTCCGCTCTCTATGTGCTCACTGGTCATAGTCCCTTGAGAACGCGAACGCGGTCGGCCTTCATGCGCCGCGCGACGGCGGTGTCGAAGGCGATGGCTTCGAAGGCGTGCGGGATGGAGGGGTGGACGTGGAGTTCGGTGCTGACTCCCGCTGCTGCGGTCCGCCGCGCGTAGTCGATGTCCTCGTCCCGGAGGATGTCGAGTTCGAGGGCCTCCATGTAGAGCGGAGGCATGCCCGTGGCATCCTTCAACCGTGCCGGCGCCGCATAGGGTGACACGTCGGGGCCGCCGCACGCGGGGCCGAGCAGTGCCTGCCATGCGGTCGCGTTGTCCTCGTAGCTCCAGGTGGCCAGTCCAGCGAGTGCTGGGTCAGGAGTTGTGGTGCGGTCATCCAGCATGGGGTAGAGCAGGATCTGCTTGGCGATCGCCGGGCCACTCCGGTCACGTGCCAGCAAGGCCAGGCCGGCCGCCATCCCGCCGCCGCCACTGTCCCCCATGACCGCGATGCGTGCCGGGTCGACACCGAGTTCCCCGGCGTGTTCCGTCAGCCAGGTCAATCCGGCGTAAGCGTCTTCGACGGGGGTGGGGTGGGGGTACTCGGGGGCGAGGCGGTATTCCACCGACAGGAACGGGACACCGCTGGACGACACATAACGGGACACGGTTCCGTCGTAGAGCGAGACGCTGCTGAGTATCATGCCGCCGCCGTGAAGGAAGAGCACGGCGGCCCCGGGCTGCGCGCCTTCCTTGACATACCACCGCAGCAGCAACTTGGCACCGTCACCCGCTGTGGTCTCGAAGTCCTTGACCACCACATCGTCCGGTCTGGGCTGCGCAGCGTCGATCATGGCGTGAACGGGTTCCATCGTGCTGCGACGTGTCGCGACATCCCCGACGGGCCTGTGGACAGAGGGGAATTCTCCCGGTGCGCCGAAGAATTCGATCACCTCGGAGGCCCAAGAAAATGACATGTTTGCGCCTTGCTTTGTGAGTGGTGCTGGAGGTTCGTCGCGCACGCCGTGTCTCAGCACTTGCCTGCTGTGTTGACGACTCTTCGTTGGCACGACCCACCAGCGATCATGTTTTCCGGAGTACGGGTAACTCGAAAAGCCAGGGCTCGTCCACCGTGCCCTTACGGCAGCGGACCACCATGGTCGCGAAACGGTTGACAAGGGCGGCGGCCCGCAAGCTGATCAGTGCCCTGGTTGGTTCCTGACCCCCATGCTCGGTGGAGAACGGGAGCCTCTGGTCCGGGCGGGCCTCGCGGTCGACTGGTGCGAGCCCCTGTCGCCGATTACTGCCAGGCCGGCATCACCCCCGCCGGGTAGCGGGAGCCGGCCGATCCGTGCGGCAGGATCTCCTGGATGCGGGCGAGGTCCTCGGACGTGAGCGTGACCTGCGCGGCGGCCACGTTCTCTTCCAGACGCCGCGGGCTGCGGGTGCCCGGGATGGGCACGATGTCGTCGCCCTGTGCGAGCAGCCAGGCCAGCGCCAGCTGGGTGACCGAGATGCCTTTGCTCTCCGCCAGCGTGGTGAGCTCGCGGACCGCGGCAAGGTTCTTCTCATAGTTGCCGGGCTGCCAGCGGTCGTCCTTGCCGCGCATGTCGTAGGCGGAGTAGTCGTCGGCCGGCTTGACGGCGCCGGTGAGGAAGCCGCGGCCCAGCGGAGAATAGGGCACGAAGCCGATGCCCAGTTCCCGGACGACCGGCAGGACGTCGGCCTCCACTGCTCGCTCGAACACCGAGTACTCGGTCTGGAGCGCGGAGACCGGGTGGACGGCGTGGGCGCGGCGGATGGTTTCGGGGCCGGCCTCGCTCAGGCCGAAGTAGCGGACCTTGCCTTTGGCGATCAGCTCGCCGACCGTACCCGCCACGTCCTCGATGGGGACGTCCGGGTCGACGCGGTGCTGGTACAGCACGTCGATGTGGTCGGTACCCAGGTGGCGCAAGCTGTTCTCGGTGACCTCGCGGATGTGCTCGGGGCGGCTGTCCAGGGCAGCTCCGATCCTGGCCGGATCGGAGAGGTCGAAACCGAACTTGGTCGCGATCAGAATGTCGTCGCGGAAGCTCTTCACGGCGCGCCCGAGGAGCTGCTCGTTGCTGCCGGTGCCCAAGCCGTACAGCTCTGCCGTGTCGAAGAGGGTGACCCCGAGTTCGTGGGCCCGGGTGATGGTGGCGATGCTGCTCTGATCGTCCGAAGCCCCGTAGGCCATGGTCATACCCATCGTGCCCAGACCGATCGTCCCGGCCTCGAGGCCCTGGCCGCCGAGGGCGCGCAGGGGCAGGTTCGTGGTGTGCTGTGCCATGCCCCCAACGCTAGGGACACGGCACCCGCAGGTCATGGGGCATCGGTCGCATAGAATTGCCTGATCCTCTCAGGGAAGGAGGCGTCGTGCTCGACCGACTCGCTGCGGCAATCGGCCGGCACTGCGTGGGACTGGGTTCGGACACCGCTGTGCCCCGGCTCTTCCTGGCGGCGGTCGAAGAGCCCATCGAGCCCATCGACGTGCTGTACGAACCGATGATCTGCTTCGTCGCCAGCGGCGTGAAACGCACGACCGCGGGAGAACTCAAACAGGTGGCGCAACCCGGCGAGATGCACCTCACCACGATCGACCTGCCCGTCACCATCGAGCTGGAGCAGGTGCCCTACCGGGCCGCCGTCATGCAACCCGACGACCAGGCGCTCACCGAACTGCTCGTCGAGCTGGACGAGAGCGGTCAGACCGCCCCGTTGACCGCCGGTGGGCAGCTCCACGCGCCGATGACACCGGAACTCGTCGACGCGGTCACCCGCTGGGTCCAGCTCCTCGACACCCCCGACGACATCCGCCCCCTCGCCACCCGGATCGAGAGCGAGATCCTCTACCGGCTGCTGCGCAGCTCCCTCGGCCCCGTCCTGCGCCAGTGGACGCTGGCAGACTCGGCTACGACCCGGGTGCGCAAAGTGGCCCGATGGATATGCGCGCACTACACCGAGCCGCTCAGCATCGACGCGATCGCCGCCGCGGCACACATGAGCCCCGCCAGCCTGCACCGGCACTTCAAAGCGGCCACCGGCATGAGCCCCCTCAAGTACCAGAAACACCTGCGGATGCAGGAGGCACGGCGGCGCCTACTCGCCGGCCACGCCACGGTGGCCCAGATCGCTCAGGCGGTCGGATACGTGAGCGCCACCCAGTTCAACCGCGAGTACCGCAGCGCCTACGGCCTCCCGCCGGGCCAGGACGCGGCCCGGCTACGCACTCGACACACCCACAATCGCACTGCCACACCATGGCGGGCATAGGTCCAGGACGTCAGTAGCTGTTGTCGTACCGATCTTGGGGTTTGTCGGTGCGCCCGCAGCCTCGAGTACAACCCCGGCAGGGAGCCGGTCGCCAGCGACGGCTATGACGAACACGCCGCCGCCGTCACAACGACCGCGGCCGTGCTCACCGGGGCCGGGTTCGGCACCCCGCTCTCGTCGCAGACCGAAATCGGCCACAAGCTCCCCTACGGCTACACGTCCGGTCATCCGCATGCTCCGCGGCGCCTGCGGCCCGCCCGGCTACGGCAACGACCCCTGGGCTGCGCCAGGATGTGGCGCTGGCTGATGTCTGAAGCGAATCCTCGCGAACCTGCGGCAGGGTGGTTGCGCGCTCGCAGGGTGCCAAGCCACTCATTCACCCGACCTATCAGCTGATTGCAGTCCATGCTCCCGGAGGCTTGCTGCCCAGGCTGGGGGAAATATCAGCTCTGTACTGGGGATCCCGTCGAACCTCTAGACAGAGCCTGCGTTGTTGACGCTTAATACGTCCGATGTACTTCGGCGAACACCTGCGATGTGTGGCCTCCTGTGTGTCGTGCCGTCCGAGGGTGAAGTCACTCCGTGCGGCCCTGGTGCCGAGGGAAGCACTGTTGCTGTCCTGCCAACAGCCAGGAGAAGACCTTGTCGGAGCCGATCACCCGCCGAAGGAGCGCTCGTCCCGTCACCAACGTCTCCTGGTTCGGCGACACCGCCGGCGTCGGCGGCGACCGCACCTGGCAGGACAGCTTTCAGCCCCCGAGCGGTACCGCAACCCGCGATGGAACTAGCAGCCGGCACCGTTGACCCGCACGTCACCGCTCAACGCCGACTACGTCCCCAACGACAGCCAGGTCGCCAACCCTGGGCGGACACCTTCCGCGTGGCGCCGCCCCACCAGAGTTCCAGCGGAGCACCGTCTCGCAGCCCCTGGCCAATCCGTTCTCCGGCGGGCGGCAGATGCCCCCGCCCGCACGCCCCGACACCCAGACCGGCCTCGCATGCCATCTGTACGTCGCCACCGCAAACAAAGCCACCAACACACAGGAGTGAGCCATGTCCTCACGAAGAATGACTCGCCGTACGTTTCTCGGCGCGGCGGGTGCGGCAACTGCCGCGACCGCCCTGCCGATCGTCCCCGGCTTCTCCGGCTTTCTATCGCACGCGGCCGCCGCGGACACACAGACCAACCTGAGCAAGGTGGTCGACATGCGGTTCGGCATGTTCAACCACTTCAGCCTGGGCACGTTCACGAACCAGGAGTGGGCCGAACCCAACCAGAGCCCCACCCTCTTCGCTCCCCCGAGCGTCAACTGCGCACAGTGGGCCCACGCGGCGGTCGCCGCGAAGATGCGGTACGGCATCCTGACCACCAAGCACCATGACGGTTTCGCGCTGTGGCCGAGCGCCTACGGCACCCAGAACGTCGCGAACAGCTCCTACAAGCAGGACGTGGTGCGGGCGTACTGCGACGCCTTCCGGTCGAGGGGGCTGAAGGTCGGGTTCTACTACTCCATCTGGGACCGCACCTTCGGCGTCGAGGCATGGGAGAGCCGGCACAAGGTGACCGGGCTCGAAATCACCGATGCCATCCAGCCCGGCGACATGACCTTCATGCTCGGTCAGATCACCGAGTTGCTGACCAACTACGGCACTATAGACATGTTCATGACCGATGGTTACGCATGGCAGATGGGCCAGCAGGCCGTCTCCTACCAGAGGATCCGTTCGCTGGTGAAGCAGCTGCAGCCGGACTGCGTCATGATCGACATCGGCGGACTGTCCGTGCCCTTCCTCAGCGACGCGATCTTCTTCGAGGAGCCGCTGGGCGTCACGGCGCCGGCGGGCAACACCTACGCCGGAATGCAAGGGCAGACCATCAGCAACGGCTGGTTCTGGCACCCCTCCACCCCGACCGAGAGCCTCATGAGCAAGGCGGACATCCTGTCGCACCTGACCGACCTGGAGCCGAAGTACACCTCGTTCATCCTCAACTGCCCGCCCAACCGCAACGGCCTGCTGGACACCAACATCGTCAACCGGCTCGCCGAAGTGGGTGCCGCCTGGAGCCCGAACACCTCCCGGCCGCCGCTGCCCACCCAACCACTGCGCGCCGAGTACCCGGTCACACCGGTCAACGCGTATGCGACCGCCTTCCACACTGGCGAGGGACCGCTCAACGCCATTGACGGACTCAGCGACGTTCGCTTCGAAACCTGCTGGTCGACTTGGAGCCTGCCGCTGCCACAGTCGATCACCATCGACCTGGGCGGGGTGTGGAGCAACGTCTCCACCCTGGAGTACCTGCCCAAGCAGTGGAGCCGCACCAACTCCACCGACGGCGACATCGCCTCGTACACCATCCACACCAGCACCGACGGCGTCACCTTCACGCAAGTCGCCGCGGGCACCTGGGCCGGGGACCGCACCCTCAAGCTGGTCGAGTGGCCAGCCAGGAACGTGGGCTTCGTTCGGATCCAGGTCAATGCGGCCACCGGCGGTTACGCCAACATCGGCGGCGTCAGGATCGGAGGCCGGACGGCCAAGCCTGCGTTGGTATCCCCCACACTCCCCGGTGACGGCACCGTCTACCGGCTGGTCGCCCGGCACAGCGGCAAGGTCGCCGACGTGGAGGGCGGGCGCACCGCCAACGGCACCAACGTCGATCAGTGGCCATGGCTCAACCAGGCGAACCAGAAGTGGACCTTCACCAGCACCGGCGACGGCTACTACAAGATCAAGGGTGTGGGCAGCGGCAAGCTTCTGGAGGTCGCCGGTCTCTCCCGCGCAGACGGCGGCAACGTCGGCATCTGGTCAGACGCCGACGCCCCCCAGCAGCACTGGGCCGTCACGCCCACCGGTGACGGACACTACTTCCTCATCAACCGCTACAGCGGGCTGTCCCTCGGCGTCGACGAGGGCAGCACCGCCGACGGAGCCAACATCGAGCAGCAGCCGTACGCGTCACAGACGCGGCAGCAGTGGCAGATCGTCCCCTCCTGATCCTGCCCTCCGCAATTGAGCGCCTCTTCGCCCACCTGAAGCGCAACGGCCGCCTGGCGCGCGATTTCGAACGCCGCACCACTAGGGCGTGCATCGAGTCGCGATCACCATTCGGTCCGGGTGAGGTCTTTTCGAGTCGGGGTCGGTCAGGTTGATCTTGCCCTCGGGTCTCGCCGGCGGTGTGTATGGCTTCGGGGCGCCGCCGAAGCGGCGCCCTCGCGCATCACTCTGTGGTTGGAGGCCGAGGCCTCGAACTTCGAGCCGTCGACGGCGAGCACCGCCACCTCGACCAGGCCGGCCTCGGCGCAGAGGCCGAGCACCTGGCCGAAGAGGTCAGCGAGGGCCTCCTGGTGGCGGACCCGGAAGCGGGCGATCACGCGTCGTCGGGGGCCTGGTTTGCGCAGATCACCCTGAAGGCGACGTTCTCGCGGCAGCGGCGCTCGATCCCGTGCGAGCTTCGCTCGCCGACGCAGTAGGAGTAGCGAGCAGGGGGAGCATCGTCTTCGGCTCGTGGGCAGCCCGGCCGTGCCCGTCGGAGCGATAGGCGCCGTAGAAGGGCTCGAGGTGGAGCTGCTCGATCGCCTCGATCACGAACCAGGCGAGGTGGTCCTCGGGCAGCCAGTCGCGCAGGTCAGGGGGCTGCAGGGCTGCAGCAGCGGTTGGGTCTCGATCGCATGTGAGGAAGTTCTGTGGCATGCCCAGATGGTCCAAAACGGCCCTGGACAGCCTGGTTTGTGCGACAGCCTCCTTGAGAATCAGGTGCCAGAGTTGTCGACGAACCCCACGATATCGAGGTATTCGATTTTCGGCGGGACGCCATAAATCCCCGTCACCTTGTCGACGAGCTCCTCCGTGAAGAAGGAGCGGCCTTTCTCGTCGTCATCCCACATGTAGAAGTTCCTTGCCTGAACGCCGTCTTCGTCGAGCATGAAGCTCTTGAAGCGAAGGCCGGCCATGCCTTCGAACGGTCCGCGGAGTTCGCCGGCAATCTTTGCGAGAGTTGAACGATCGAACTTGTCGGTCTGCGTGAAAGTCACGAGCACGCCGATCATCGGGCCTCCTATCGATTGCGTGAGCAACGGTTGATCGAGTGATGCTAGCGGCGGATCCTAGTACACGCGGCCGGAAAATCTGGTCGTTAGGCCGCGAGTCGAAGGTGCGGCTCGCGGTCGACGCTGCGAGCCAGGAGCGCATCAAAATTTGCATGCGTGAACGCCAGCTCGAACGGGTGGGCGATTTGGCGCACATCATTCCGACCAATACTTGCGGCCGCGCCTACCTGGCACGTATCGAGTCGTGATCAATTTGCAGGATTTTGCCCTCGCTCCGAGGTCTGATCCGGTAGATCATCTTGCGTGACGCGAGTACAACTGACGAACGAAGAGTGGGAGTTCATTGGGCCGCACCTGCCGATTGGCGAGTATGGCCCGTACCCCGAGCGGCTGCGCCAACAGTTCGAGGGCGTGATCTGGCGGTTCAAGACGGGCGGGCAGTGGCGGGAGATACCGCAGGAGTTCGGCCCCTGACCGAGCCGGGCCCGGTCCGTCAAGACCTGCAGGATGCGCTGGTAGTCCAACGACAGCACCGACCAGGCCAGCCCCTGCCGCCACATGGGCACCTGCGACTTCGGCTTCACCGCATCCCGGGGCGCCGACCGACCGTCGGCATCCCGCACATCCGAGGTGATCTCCGTGCCCGCGGTGTCGCCACCGCCCGGAGCCAGCACCGTATCGACCCGCCTGCGGGCGATAACCCACTCCTGCAATTCCAGCTCGGCGCGGCCAACTCGGCCTGGACGCGGTCGGCCTCCTCACACAGCTCGTCCACGCGACGGCGAGCACCCAGCTCACGCTGTTCCAACAGCCCAACCACCGACGGCATCCACGACCTCCCGGGCAGCGACAGCACGACAGGCCGTTGCTCCCACCGAACCTCCAACCCCACGCCCGACCAGCGGAAGCGCAGCCCTCAAGCCCAGAAAGACAACAGCTTCTCAGACGCCGAGTGTGAGCACAGGGCGAAGACATTCAAGGTTGTAATAAGGCTTCCGCCAGGGATCGGCTCGACGGCATCGGCCCGGCAAGGCAGTCATGAGGAGGTGAAGCCGACGTCGCGGGCCACGAGGGCGGCTTGGACGCGGTTGGTGACCTCCAGCGCGGTCAGGATGCGGCTAACGTGCGCCTTGATGGTGCTCTCGCGCATCGCCAGGTGAACGGCGATGTCGGCGTTGGTGTCGCCCCGGGCCAGCAGGGCGAGCACGTCGCGTTCGCGCGGGGTGAGTCGCTCCAACCCGGCCCGGGCCGCGATGGCCTGGGGCTGGTTGGTGGCGTGGTAGCGGTCGATGAGGCGGCGGGCCGCGGTGGGGTGGAGCATGGCCGACCCGACGGCCACCAGGTGGACGGCGCGCAGTATTTCGGCCGGGTCGGTGTCCTTGAGGAGGAAGCCGTCGGCTCCGGCGGCGAGGGCGTTGTAGACGTATTCGTCGAGGTCGAAGGTGGTCAGGGTGATCACCTTCGGCGGGTGGGGAAGGGCTCGCAGGCGGGCGGTGGCAGTGATGCCGTCCATGCGGGGCATGCGTACGTCGACGAGGGCGACGTCGATGCGGTGGGCGGTGGCCTGTTCGATGGCCTTCAGGCCGTCGGGGGCCTGGGCGACGACCTCGATGCCGGGGTCGCCGTCCAGGAGGTCGGCCAGGCCGAGGCGGACCAGGGCGTCGTCGTCGACGATCATGGTGCGGATCATGTGCGGGTGCCGTTCTGTTCGATGCCGGCGGGGTGGGGGATGCGTGCGGCCAGTCGCCAGGCGCCCGCGCCGACCGGTCCGGAGTTCAGGTGCCCGCCGAGGGCGGTGACGCGTTCGCGCAGGCCGACGAGTCCGTACCCGCTGCCGACGGTGTCCGTGCGGGGAATGCCAGGGGGGTTGGTGACCTCGACGAGTGTGGCGGGCGGTCCGTAGTCGATGCGTACGGTCACCGGAGCGCCGTCGGCGTGCTTGCGGGCATTGGTCAGTGCTTCCTGGACGATGCGGTACACGGCCAGACGGTGGGTGGTGGGAGCCTGCTCGGGAAGGCCGTCGGTGGTCAGCTCGATGTGCTGGCCGGCGGCGCGGGCCTCGTCGGCCAGTTCCCCTACTTCCCTCATCATCGGCGTAAGGGCGGCGCTGGTCGGCGTGGTGTCGGGGTCGCGCAGCACACCGAGAACGTCGCGCAGATCGGTGAGGGCTTCGACGGACGCCGTGCGCAGCAGACCGAGTCGTTCCGCGACCGGTGCGGGCAGCATGTCGTTCTTGGTGGCCAGCACGCCGGTGTGCAGCGCGATCAGGCTCAGGCGGTGGGCCAGGACGTCGTGCATCTCGGCGGCGATACGGGACCGTTCCGCGATGCGGGCCGCTTCCTCGCGCAGCTTCGCCTCGATGCGCAGGTGCTCGACGTCGGCTGCCAGTGCCTGGACCAGGCGGCGCCGGCCACCCAGCCACAGCCCGACGAGCACGGCCAGCACCGGAAGGAGCAGCGTGGACGCGTAGGACTGCGCCGTCCACAGGGAGGTGGCCCGGTAGCTGAGCAGGTTGGCGCTCAGCGCGGCGACAGCACAGCCCGCCGCCACCCGCGCCCGGCGGTCCACAGCCAGGTCGAACAGGGCGACTGACAGCATGGGCAGCAGTGGCCATCCCCACCATGCCGTGGCCACGGTGACCAACAGCGGCGCGAGGGGCCATCGCAGCCGGGGCACGAGCAGGGCCACTCCGCACACCAGCGCTGCACCGATGACGGGGACCAGGCGGCCCCCTTCGATCGAGACGGCGTTCAGTGCGGCGGCCAGTACGCACAACGTCACGAGTGCCCCACGCCCGTAGGCCGCCCACCTGCGGCCTTCTCTGCTGCTCACCTGGGCCATCCTAGGCAGACCTGTGCGCCGTTCAGTCTGACGATCGGCGATGTCCGTCCCCTACTTTCGTAGGGGGACACCGTCGCAGAACCACGGGTCCGATGCCGGACGCGGCTTTCTAGCGTCAATTCCATGAACGACTGGACCACCTCCCACGACCGTGTCCTGGCGCAGCGCAAAGCCGAAGGCTGGATGTTCCTGATCGAGGCAGCCCGTGATCTGCGCACCACGGGTGCCATAGCCCCCAGCGGCAAGGCCCTGGCCCGCGCTCTGACCGATCCCGTACGGGCTCAGGCGCCCCGCCCGCTGGCGGTCCTGGAAGCCGGTGCCGGGACCGGCACGGTCACCCGCACCCTGATTCCCGAACTGCCCCGAGCCAGCCGCCTGGACATTGTCGAGGCCAACCCGCGCTTCGCCTCGCGACTGCGCCACCTCGTCACCACGCATCCCCACCTGGCGCCCGCGCAGGTGAACGTGAACCAGACCTACGTCGAGCAGCTCGACACCGACCAGCGCTACGACGTCATCGTCTCGGGGCTGCCGCTGACCAACTTCACGCCCGTGCAGGTCGAGCGCATCATGGCCCGCTACATGGAACTGCTCCACCCCGGCGGCACGCTGACCTACTTCGCCTACCTCGGCACGCGCAAGGCCCGTGCCCTGACGGCATCACGAGCCGAAGCCCGCCGCCACGCCGCCGTGGACGAGATCATGGCCACCTATCAGCGCACCTATGCCACCGGCCGCTGGACGGTGTGGGCCAACGTTCCCCCCGCCTACGTCTGGCACCTGCAACGACCCCTCGTCTCCGCGGAGCACTCCGAGCCGCAGTCCGTCGAGGCGCGGCGGTGAACGCGCTCTCCGACATCCTCGGCCACATCTCCCCGGCCTCGGCGTACGCGGTGGTGGCCGCCGCTGTCCTGGCTGAGTCGATCCTTCTCGTCGGCGCTTTCATCCCCACGCTCACCCTGCTCCTGACCGCTGGCGCGCTGGCCCGCACCGGCCACATCAGCCTTCCCCTCGTGATCGCTGCCGCGGCCGGAGCCGTGGTGGCGGGTGACTTCCTCGCCCATCGCACCGGCAGACTCCTCGGTGATCAGCTGCGCGGAGGCCGCATAGGCCGTCGGATACCGGGTGCCGCATGGCATCAGGCCGAGACGCTGATGACGCGCCACGGCGGCCGAGCGGTCTTCCTGGCCCGTTTCCTGCCGGTGGTGCGCACTGTCGCCCCGCACTTCGCGGGCGCCACACGCCTGCCCTACCGGCGCATCGCTCCCTACAGCGTCATCGCCGCCTGTGTGTGGGCCACAGCGGAAGCAGGTGTCGGATACGCCGCCGCGACCTCTCTCCAGCGCGTCCTGACGCTGGGCGGCCCCGCCTTCGCCCTGGTCGCTCTGATGGCGATCGGGGGCGCGCTGTTGTGTCGAAGGAAGCGCCGCCCGCTATCTGAAGCCCAGGAACCGGCGTCCGAGCCTGGTACGACGTCCTCCGGCCATGTTCAGGCGGGTCTGACGAGGCCGGTGTCGTAGGCGAAGATCACGGCCTGGACCCGGTCCCGGACCCCGATCTTGGTGAGGATACTGCCCACGTGCGACTTGACGGTGGACTCGGCAAGGCAGAGGCGTTCGGCGATCTCGGTGTTGCTCCAGCCGGTCGCGATGGCGGTGAGTACTTCGCGTTCGCGGTTGGTGAGGCGGGCCAGCTGCCGTTGCTGTTCGGGCGTGTGGCCCGGCATTCGGCTGCCGAAGGCGTCGATGAGCTTGCGGGTGAGACCGGGCGAGATGACGGCGTCTCCGGCGGCCACCGCGCGGATGCCGGAGACCAGTTCGTCGGGCAGGGCGTCTTTGAGCAGGAACCCGGACGCTCCGGCGCGCAGGGCGTCGTAGGCGTATTCGTCGAGGTCGAAGGTGGTCAGGACCAGGATGCGGGAGCGTCCGCCGGACTCGATGATGCGCCTGGTGGCCTCGATGCCGTCCATGCCCGGCATGCGGACGTCCATGAGGACGACGTCGGGCTTGAGCTCGGCGGCCTTGCGGACGGCTTCGGCACCGTGGGTGGCCTCACCGATGAGGGTGAGGTCGGGGTGCTGTTCCAGGAGCATGCTGAAGCCGAGGCGTTGCAGGGCCTGGTCGTCGACGATAAGCACGGTGGTCATGCGCGGGGGTTCTCCGTTGTGGTCGTGGATGGGGGTCCCCCCGCTCGAGCGGAGCCGAGAGTGGGGGAGGGCGGGGTGGTCAGGAGGCGGGCGTGGACGCTCCAGCCGCCTTCTTGGTTGGGGCCGGCGGTGACCTGGCCCTGATAGATGGCCGCGCGCTCGCGCATGCCGACCAGACCGCGGCCGCTTCCTGCGCTCCGTCTGCGGGAGCGGGGTGCGTGGAGGGGGCCGGTGTCCTCGACATCGACGTGGACCGTCTCGGAGCGGACGGCTACCCGGACGCTGATGGAGGTGTCGGCGGCGGCGTACTTGAGGGTGTTGGTGAGGGCTTCCTGGACAATGCGGTAGACGGCGAGCTGGAGACCGGGGGCCAGCGCGGTGAGGTCGCCGTCTGTGCTGAGGGTGAGGCTCGGTCCGGCGGCACGGACGCGTTCGATCAGCGGATCGAGGTCGGCCAGGCCGGGCTGCGGGGCGAGCGGGGCATCCGGCGGCCGGTCGTTGTCGTCGCCGATGACGGCGAGCAGGCGGCGCAATTCGGCGAGGGCGCCACGGCCGCTGTCGGCGATGATCCGCAGGGTCTCGGCACCGCGCTGGGGCTTTGTCTCGGTCAGGCCCGCGGCGCCGTCGGCGAGGCCAACCATGACGGCCAGGGTGTGGCCGAGGATGTCGTGCATCTCCTTGGAGACGCGGGCGCGTTCCTGGGCGACGGCGAGGCGGGCCTGCTGGTCCTTCTCCTTCTGCAGGGCGGTGATGACGACGTTCACCAGGCGGTTGGCGAGGCCGAGGCCGGCGATGGCCGTCACCGTCACCATCCCCAGCAGCACGAGGATTTCCGGGCGTGTGGCGTACTCCGGCTGGCCGTCACCCCACAGCCCGGCGGCCCAGGCGACCAGCTGCATCAGGGAGATGGTGACGGCGATGAGCAGCTGGCGGGGGGTGCCGAAGCGACCGACGTTGAACAGGGCCACGATGCGGGCGACGTCAGCACTGGCGTTGGCGCCGTGGAGGGACCCTGTGGAGGCCGTCAGCACGGCGGTGGCAGTGATGAGCGCGAAGACCAGCATGGGCCTGCGCTCCCGCCACAGCAGCGGGACGGCTATGGCGACGGTGAGGACCAGCTCTTCGGCGACCCCGGATTCGCCGGCGGGGTTGAGTATGGACGGCAGTCCCAGGATGGCGCAGAACAGCGGTACGCCCCACCTCCGGACCCGGGGGTGGGTCCGGTCCGCCCACCGCCAGGAAGACAGCCGAGCGATGATCGACACAATCACCCGTTGCTCAGCGTCGTTCGTCAGTGCCTCGGGCAGCTCGGGTCGGCTGGGGACGGTTCGACCGGGCCGGGAATCCTGTGGGGGCGTGGGTGTCAAGGTCTGTGCCCTTCGCGGTGCAGGCGATCCGCTCGCCGGTCCCGGGGGAATGGACAGACGAGCGGCGACTCGGGAAGAACGCCGACCGGGGCCGACCGCTCTTCCGCGATCGTACGGCTGACAACGGCTCGGGTTCTGCGGTCGTCCTGGCCTGGCCAGCGCCCGCGCCGCCGGAGCCGGGGCCGAAGCCGGGGAGAAGGGGGCCGTGGGATGGGCGGCCTGCTGGGCGTCGAGGGCGTGGCGCGACTTCTCGCCCTCGAACAGGGCAAAGGCGAGGCGGAGAGTCGGTGCAGGATGGTGGCCACGGATTTGTTCCCGCCAGGAAAGAGGTCTTTGCGTGGACGGGCCTGACCAGGCCCGGGTTTCAATCTAGAAGCGGTATCGACTGGCGCTACGGCACTGTGGGCGGGAATACGGCGACGCCGGCTAGTACCGGGGTACTAGGGTCTGTCTTCAAACGGATTTTGCCCAGAGCAGGAATGACGCGAGGGTGACCGCCGCTTCGTAGGAGGTGGCGGTCTTGTCGTATCTGGTGGCGATGCCGCGGAAGCCTTTGAGC
>NZ_VBZC01000020.1:92553-150743 GCF_005786655.1 Streptomyces montanus | reverse complement strand
CGAGCGCGTCCTGGCCCTGGGCGAGCACTTCGGGAGAACCGGCGGGCAGCGTCGCGGCGCCGTCCACGGGGCTGTTCTGCAGCGTCTGGGTGACGGTGTCCAGGGCCGGGGCGTCCGGACCCGCCGGGGCCGCGTTGGCGGCGCCGGCGCCGACGGCGGCGAAGGCGGCACCGAGAGCGGCGACACCGAGGGTCTTGGCAGCAGACTGCTTCATCTTCGTCCTTGCGTGCGGTGACGTGGTTTTCAGCGGTCCAAAACCGTAATCACGTGCCCGCACGCCCCGCAAACATCGAAAAGCGGCCGAGTGACCCCGCACCCGGCCGCTTTCCGTATGGCACGATCAGCGCTCTTCTACCGCAGAACCGCTGGTGGAAGCGGTCTGCTGGAACAGCCATTCGGACTTCAGTTCCGCATAACCGGGCTTGATCACGTCATTGATCATCGCGAGTCGTTCATCGAAAGGAATGAATGCTGATTTCATCGCATTGACTGTGAACCACTGCATGTCGTCGAGCGAATAGCCGAATGCGTCGACCAGGTGCTCGAATTCACGGCTCATGCTGGTGCCGGACATCAGCCGGTTGTCGGTGTTCACGGTCGCCCTGAAGTGCAACCGGCGCAGCAGCCCGATGGGGTGCTCGCCGTACGAGTCGGCGGCGCCCGTCTGGAGGTTGGAGCTGGGGCACAGCTCCAGCGGGATGCGCTTGTCGCGCACGTACGAGGCGAGGCGGCCGAGCTTCACGGAGCCGTCGCCGCCGACCTGGATGTCGTCGATGATGCGCACGCCGTGGCCGAGCCGGTCGGCGCCGCACCACTGGAGGGCCTGCCAGATGGAGGGGAGCCCGAAGGCTTCTCCGGCGTGGATCGTGAAGTGGTTGTTCTCCCGCTTCATGTACTCGAAGGCATCGAGGTGACGGGTGGGCGGGAAGCCGGCCTCGGCGCCCGCGATGTCGAAGCCGACGACCCCCACGTCGCGGTAGCGGTTGGCCAGCTCGGCGATCTCCAGAGCGCGTGCCGCGTGCCGCATGGCGGTCAGGAGCGCGCCGACGCGGATCCGGTGGCCGCTCTCGCGGGCGCGCCGCTCGCCTTCCCGGAAGCCCTCGTTGACGGCCTCGACGACCTCTTCGAGGGTCAGCCCGGCTTCCAGGTGCTGCTCGGGCGCGTACCGCACCTCGGCGTAGACGACTCCGTCCTCGGCGAGGTCCTCGGCGCACTCGGCGGCGACCCGCACCAGCGCCTCACGGGTCTGCATGACGGCGCAGGTGTGCGCGAAGGTCTCCAGATACCGTTCCAGGGAGCCGGAGTCGGCGGCCTCGCGGAACCAGACGCCGAGCTTGTCGGGGTCGGTCTCGGGCAGGTTCTGATACCCGGTCTCGCGCGCGAGGTCGACGATGGTGCCCGGGCGCAGGCCCCCGTCGAGGTGGTCGTGCAGCAGGACCTTGGGGGCCCGGCGGATCTGGTCCGCACCGGGAGTGTGCTGGTGCTGGCTCGTCATCTTCGCACCATAACGCCTACGCGCGTAGAACTCCTCCTGCGGTGATCCGTCGATACCCAACGGTGACCCGGCCGAAGGGTGGCGTACATCCTCGCTTCTGACACTGTTCTGTCATGGCACAGCAAGCGACGCCGGTTCGCAGGCCCCGGCTGGGGCGGGCACTTGGTCCGGAGCCGACAGCGGTGAGCGGCGTGGTGCTGCTGCTGCCGGGCGGCGAGGAGACCTCCGCACGCAGACCCTCACCGATGCTGGCGACCGCCTCCGTGCGCGCGCTGGGACGACACCTCACGCGCGCGGGACGTACGGAAGGCCTGGTCGCGCACGTGGTGCACTACAGGTTCCGCGGCTGGAACGGCAGCGACGCTCACCTGGCGCACGACGCCTCCTGGGCCTGCGACGAGGTCGTACGCCGCTACGGAGACGTCCCCGTGTGCCTCGCCGGAGTGGACATGGGCGGGCGGGCGGCGCTGCACGCGGCCGGGCACACGGCCGTCGGCTCCGTGCTGGCGCAGTCCCCCTGGCTGCCCGAGGACGACGCCGCGGCATCGCCCGAGCCGGTGAAGCAGCTCGCCGGGCGGCGGATCATGATCGTGCACGGCACGATGGACGCGCGCACCGACCCGGAGCTGTCCTTCCGGTTCGCGGCGCGAGCGAAGAAGGCCAATCCCGGCATCTGCCGCTTCGAGGTCCACTCCGACGGGCACGGGCTGTCTCAGCACCGGGGAGAAGTCCACGCGCTCGCGGAGGACTTCGTGCTGGGGACGCTGTTCGGGCGGGCGTTCTCCCGGCCTGTCGAGGACGCGTTGGCGGCTCCGCCGCCGTTGGGGTTGCGGATGCCGCTCGCCTCCGGCTTTGGGAAGTCCCTGCACCGTTAGGGGCTTGGGTGATGTGCGGTCCGCGGGTTGTGGTGGGCTGGTCGCGCCCCGCGGCGGAGCCGCATGTTGTCACAGCCCCGCGCCCCTGAAGGGGCGCCACCTAGTCCGGCAGCAAGTGGCCCCTTCTCGACAGCAGGAACTTCTTGAAGGCCGCCACGGGCGGTGTGTCCGGGTGGCCGTCCAGCCAGGCGACGCCGATCTCGCGGGCCGCGCGCGGGGCGGTGACCGTCAGTTCGACAACTCCCGGGCGGGGTACGGCTGGTGGCGGCAGGAGGGCGACTCCGAGACCGGCGGCCACGAGACCTCGCAGCGTCTCGGCCTCCTCGCCCTCGAAGGCGACACGCGGGCGGAAGCCGGCCTGCTGGCAGAGGTCGTCGGTGATGCGGCGCAGGCCGTAACCGGGTTCGAGGGTCACGAACGTCTCGTCGGCGGCCTCCGCGAGGCGGACGCGCTTGCGTGCGGCGAGGCTGTGGTCGGCGGGCACGACCAGGCGCAGCTTCTGCTCGTCGAGGCGGCGGGCCACGAGGTCGGGGGCGTCCGGCACGGGCGAGGTGAGGCAGAGGTCCAGCTCGCCCGCGCGCATCCGCTCGATCATCGCCTCGCCGTAGTTCTGTACGAGGCTGAAGCGGACCCGCGGATGATCGGCCCGGAAGGCGCGGATGAGGCCGGGCACGGTCTCCGAGCCCATGGTGTGCAGAAAGCCGAAGGCGACCTTGCCGGAGGTGGCGTCCGCGTCGGCCCGTACCGCGTCGGCGGCCCGCTCGATCTCGGCGAGGGCCCGCTCCACGGAGGCGAGGAACGTACGCCCGGCGGGCGTGAGCGAGACGGTACGGCCCCGGCGGGCGAACAGGTCGACGCCCAGGTCCTGTTCGAGGCGGACCATGGCCCGGGACAGGGTCGACTGCGGGACCTGCATCTCCTGCGCGGCCCGCGTGACGTGCTCGGTGCGTGCCACCCCGGCGAAGTACGCGAGGCGTGGGGCGAGTAGCGCAACGATGTCTTCTGTGTCACTGGATGGTGACAGGTGAGGCTCTGACCTCTGCTGATGCATCATGGGAACGATTATGGCGATTCCATGCATTGGACGGATGAGCGGCCGGTCTTTAGGTTCGAAGCATGCCTTACGCCAGTACCGAGGCGTCCACCACCGTGGGCGCCGCCTCGACTCTTTCCCCCACCGCGCTTTCCGCCACCGACTCCCGGATGGCCCCGGGCGGGCCCGGCTACCGCCGGATGAGCTTCGCCCTCTTCCTCGCGGGTGTGGCGACCTTCGCGCTCCTCTACTCCACCCAGGCTCTCCTCCCGCTGATCTCCAGCGACTTCGGGGCGACGGCGAGCGCGGCGAGCTGGACGGTGTCGGCGGCGACCGGTGCGCTGGCGCTGTTCGTCCTCCCGCTGAGCGCGCTGTCGGAGCGGTTCGGACGGCGTACGTTGATGACGGCGTCCCTGGCGATCGCGGTGACCGTCGGGCTGCTGGTTCCCTTCGCTCCGTCGGTCGGCGCGCTGATCGCGCTGCGGGCCGTGCAGGGTGCGGCCCTGGCCGGGCTGCCGGCCTCGGCGACGGCGTATCTCGCGGAGGAAGTACGGCCGAAGGCGCTGTTCACGGCGATCGGCCTGTTCGTCGCGGGCAACAGCGTCGGCGGCATGAGCGGCCGGGTCATCACCGGCTGGGTCGCGCAGGAGTGGGGCTGGCGAGTCGCCCTCGGCACGATCGGGGTCGTCGCTGTGGCGTGCGCGGTGGCCTTCCGGCTGCTGCTCCCGGCACCCAAGCACTTCAAGCCGGGCTCGCTGCGGCCGCGGGTGCTGGCCCGCACGGTCAAGGGGCACCTGTCGAACCCGCTGCTGCGCCGGCTGTACGCGATCGGCGCGCTGTTCATGACGGTCTTCGGTGCGGTCTACACGGTGATCGGCTACCGGCTGACCGACGCCCCGTTCTCCCTCGGCCAGGGCATCATCGGCTCGATCTTCCTGGTCTACCTGGTCGGTACGGTCTCCGCCTCGACCGCGGGCAAGCTGGTGGGCCGGCTGGGGCGCCGGGGCTCCCTCTACCTGGCGGGCGGCACGACGACGACGGGTCTGCTGCTGTCGCTGGCGGACTCGCTGCCGCTGGTCCTGCTCGGCCTGGTCCTGATCACCGCGGGCTTCTTCGCGGGCCACTCGGTCGCCTCGTCCTCGGTCAGCCACACCGCCAAGCAGGGCCGCGCCCAGGCTTCCGCGATCTACCAGTCCGCGTACTACGTCGGCTCCAGCGCCGGAAGCACCCTCGGCGCGGTGGCGTTCCACGCGGGCGGCTGGGCCGGGACGGTGGGGCTGGGTCTGCTGGCGGTACTCGGAGTCGTGGCGATCACGGTGGTCGGTTCGCACGCGGCGCGGGTCGAGGCACGCCGGGACCTGGCAGCGGCGCGCTGACGAACGGGGTTTCGCCCCCGCCGCCCCTACCCGTCCCATCCCGTACCTGGGGGCTCCGCCCCCAGACCCCCGTATCGGCCTGAACGGCCTCGTCCTCAAACGCCGGACGGGCTGAAGATCAGCCCCTCCGGCGTTTGAGGAGCGGGGTCTGGGGCGGAGCCCCAGGGGATGGGAACGGGTAGGGGCGGCGGGGGCGAACAAACCCTGACCTGGACCTTCGCTTACTCCGGGCGCCATTGTCAGTGGGCTGCGGTAGCTTCCGAAGTGCTGGCGCGCAAAGGCGCGTGCGACGGAAGCAGCCACAGGGGTGGGTGGGCCATGAGCGACGGTACGACGACGGAGGACCTCGACGTCCGGTTGGAGAAGCACCGCGTTGAGCTGACGGGGTACTGCTACCGGATGCTCGGCTCGTCCTTCGAGGCCGAGGACGCGGTGCAGGACACCCTCGTGCGCGCCTGGCGCAGCTACGACAAGTTCGAGGGCCGCTCCTCGATGCGCTCGTGGCTGTACCGGATCGCGACGAACGTATGCCTGGACATGCTGACGGCAGGCAACAAACGGGCCCGCCCGATGGACCTGACCGACTCGACGCCCCTGGCGCAGGCGGCCCTGACCCCGCGCCCGGACAACACCTGGCTGGAGCCGATGCCGGACGCGCGCGTCCTGCCGACGGTCAGCGACCCGGCCGAGGCCGCGGTGGCGAAGGAGTCGGTGCGCCTCGCCTTCATGGCCACCCTGCAGCAACTGCCGCCCAAGCAGAGAGCCGTGCTGATCCTGCGCGAGGTCCTGGCCTGGAAGGCGAGCGAGGTCGCCGAGCTGCTCGGCACGACGGTCGCCTCGGTCAACAGCGCGCTCCAGCGGGCCCGCGCGACCCTCGCCGAGAGGGACGGCGCCGCCGCGGAGGCCGCCGTCTCCGATCCGCTCGACGCGGAGCAGCAGAAGCTCCTGGAGCGCTACGTGGCCGCGTTCGAGGGCTACGACATGACGGCGCTGACGGCCCTGCTGCACGAGGACGCCGTGATGACGATGCCGCCGTTCGACCTGTGGCTGAGCGGCCCCGAGGACATCACGGGCTTCATGACGACGCTCGGCGCGCCCTGTGCGAACTCACACCTGGTGCCGGTCGAGGTCAACGGTCTGCCGGGCTTCGCGCAGTACAAGCCGGATCCGGAGCAGGGCGGTCACACGGCGTGGGCCGTGCAGGTCCTGGAGATATCAGGCGGCCGGATCGCCGGGTTCCACTGCTTCCTCGACACGAAGCGCTGGTTCCCGCTCTTCGGGC
Organism: Streptomyces montanus; assembly: GCF_005786655.1. NCBI lineage: Bacteria > Bacillati > Actinomycetota > Actinomycetes > Kitasatosporales > Streptomycetaceae > Streptomyces > Streptomyces montanus. Next base: position 144,682 of record NZ_VBZC01000020.1, on the reverse strand, counting down.
TGCCCCTCCACCTCGAAGCCGAGCCCGACGAGGCCGAGCAGCGCCCGTAGCGCCGGGTCGGGGTCGCGCAGGCGTATCCGGCCTCCGGCGCGGCGGGCGGCGAGCTGGAGTCTGGCCAGTACGTCGACGGTGGTCAGACCCGGCGGACCGAGACCGGCGACATCGCATACGACGACACCCGCACCGGTGGCCTCGAGTCTCGTGCGCACGTCTTCGCTCAGCCGCGGCACCTCATCACGGGCGACAGGGCCGGACAGCACGATTACGGGGGGTGTCATGGCGTCCACGAACGGTAGACCGCGCGTGGACGCGGAACTCATCGCTGGGTACCCGCCGAGCATGCCGAACGGGACCGGCGCCGGTCCACCGATCCCGTTCACCCGAAAGGGAAAGCAGCAGTTCAGGCGATACGTTCCCGCACCACCGGTGCCGCCGTGAAGGCCGTGCCCGCCGGCTCGATGTCGTACGAGCCCTCGACCGCCTCCAGCGCGTAGGCGAAGCGCTCGGGGGTGTCCGTGTGGAGGGTCAGCAGGGGCTGGCCCTCCGTCACCGTGGCGCCCGGCTTGGCGTGCATCTCGATGCCCGCGGCGGCCTGCACCGGGTCCTCCTTCCGGGCGCGGCCGGCGCCCAGGCGCCAGGCGGCGATGCCGATGTCGTACGCGTCGAGGCGGGTCAGTACGCCCGAGGAGGGGGCCTTGATCACGTGCTGCTCGCGGGAGGCCGGCAGCGGGGCGTCCGGGTCGCCGCCCTGGGCCGCGATCATGCGGCGCCACACGTCCATGGCCGAACCGTCCGCCAGCGCCTTCGCGGGATCGACGTCCCGCACGCCCGCCGCGTCGAGCATCTCGCGGGCCAGGGCCAGCGTCAGCTCGACCACGTCCTGTGGCCCCCCGCCCGCCAGCACTTCCACCGACTCGCGGACCTCGAGGGCGTTGCCCGCCGTGAGACCGAGCGGGGTGGACATGTCCGTCAGCAGGGCGACGGTTTTCACGCCGTGGTCCGTGCCCAATCCGACCATCGTGGACGCCAGTTCACGCGCGTCCTCGATCGTCTTCATGAAGGCACCCGAGCCCACCTTCACGTCCAGGACCAGCGAACCCGTGCCCTCGGCGATCTTCTTCGACATGATCGACGAGGCGATCAGCGGGATCGCCTCCACGGTGCCGGTGACGTCGCGGAGCGCGTACAGCTTCTTGTCCGCCGGCGCCAGACCGTCACCGGCCGCGCAGATCACCGCGCCGACGCCGTCCAGTACGGACAGCATCTCCTCGTTCGACAGCAGCGCGCGCCAGCCGGGGATCGACTCCAGCTTGTCGAGGGTGCCGCCGGTGTGGCCGAGGCCGCGCCCGGACAGCTGCGGCACGGCGGCGCCGCACGCGGCGACCAGCGGCGCGAGCGGCAGCGTGATCTTGTCGCCGACACCGCCCGTGGAGTGCTTGTCGGCGGTCGGCCGGGACAGGGACGAGAAGTCCATGCGCTCACCGGAGGCGATCATCGCGGCGGTCCAGCGGGCGATCTCGCGGCGGTTCATGCCGTTGAGGAGGATCGCCATCGCGAGCGCGGACATCTGCTCGTCGGCGACCTCGCCCCGGGTGTACGCGTCGATGACCCAGTCGATCTGCTCGTCGCCGAGCTCACCGCGGTCCCGCTTGGTGCGGATGACGGAGATGGCGTCCATGGACAAGGCTTTCCTTCCGAAAGAGCAGCGGCCCCTCCCGGTGAGCGGGAGGGGCCGCCGGTGCGTTACTTGGGGAGATGCCCCGGCCCGAAGGGCTGCGGCAGCATCTCGGAGAGCGGCACGAACCCGGCCGGGGTCTCCAGGATCAGCTCGGGACCGCCGAACTCGAAGAGCAGCTGACGGCAGCGTCCGCACGGCATCAGGATCTCCCCCTCGCCGTCGACGCACGTGAAGTGCGTCAGCCGCCCGCCCCCGCTGAGCTGGAGCGCCGAGACCAGTCCGCACTCCGCGCACAGGCCGAGGCCGTACGAGGCGTTCTCGACGTTGCAGCCCGAGACCAGCCGGCCGTCGTCGACCAGGGCCGCGGCGCCGACCGGGAAGCCCGAGTACGGGGCGTACGCGCGGGACATGGCCTCGCGAGCCGCGGCGCGCAGGGCCTCCCAGTCGACGGTCGGGGAACCGGCCTCGGACGAGGTCATCCGCCCTGCCCCCTCCGATAGGGCTGGCCGTCCGCCTTCGGCATGCGCAGGCGCTGCGCGGAGAGCGCGAGGACCAGCAGCGTGACGACGTACGGGGTCGCGGTGACGACCTGGTTGGGGACCTCGTTGGTCGAGGTGTACCAGACGAAGAAGAGCACCGAGACGACGGCGGTGATCGCCGACTGGATGTACTTCTTCTTCCACAGCAGGTAGATCGCGCCGATCACCAGCAGTATCGCCAGGAGCAGCAACAGCGCGTGGACGTTGGTGCCGCCGCCGCGCAGCTTGAGGCTGTCGGTGTAGCCGAACAGGCCCGCGCCGACGGCGAGTCCGCCCGGCATCCAGTTGCCGAAGATCATCGCGGCGAGACCGATGTAGCCGCGGCCGCCGGTCTGGCCCTCCAGGTAGATGTTCGCGGCGACGAGCGACAGGAAGGCGCCGCCGAGGCCGGCGAAGCCACCGGAGATGATCACGGCCAGGTACTTGTACTTGTAGACGTTGACGCCCAGGGACTCGGCGGCGACCGGGTTCTCGCCGCAGGAACGCAGGCGCAGGCCGAAGGCGGTGCGCCACAGCACCCACCAGGTCAGCGGGACCAGCGCGACGGCGATCACGGTCAGCGGGGAGAGGCCGGTGATCAGACCGCCGAGGAGCCCGGCGACGTCGGAGACCAGGAACCAGTGCTTCCCGTTGAGGGTCTCCAGCCAGGAGGACAGGCCGGGGACGTCGAAGGAGCCGAGCGATTCGACGGGCGGCGACTGCTTGGACGTACCGCCGTCCTGCCCCTCGAAGGCGAAGGTCGACAGATAGCGGGTGACGCCGAGCGCGAGGATGTTGATGGCCACACCGGAGACGATGTGGTTGACGTTGAAGGTGACGGTCACGATCGCGTGCAGCAGGCCGCCGAGGGCGCCGCCGATGATGCCGAACGCGACACCGACCCACGGACCCCACTGGAAGCCGGCCCAGGCGCCGAACCAGGTGCCGAGGATCATCATGCCCTCGAGCCCGATGTTGACGACACCGGAACGCTCGGCCCACAGGCCGCCGAGGCCGGCGAGGCCGATCGGCACGGCGAGGCGCAGGGCGGTGGACATCTGACCGGTGGAGGTGATGCCGTTCGCGTCGGTGATGAGGCGGACGACGGAGACCAGCACCAGCAGGCCCGCGACGAGCAGCAGGAGGACCGGGAGCGTGATACGGCGGCGGCCCTGGGCGGGCTTCGGCGCCTGCGGCTTGGCGACGGTTGCGGTACTCATCGGGCAGCCACCTCCTTCTTCGTGGAGTTGTCGTGGTCGGCAGCAATGGCCGCGGCCAGCTCCTCGCCGACCCGCCGCTGCTGGCGCCGCAGACCCCAGACGCGTACGGCCTCGTAGGAGACAACTACCGCGATCACGATGAGACCCTGCATGATCACCGCGATCTCCTTGTCGTATGCCACCGGGAGCGCGTAGTCGAGGGCGGGCGAGGCCTTGTCGAGGAAAGCGATGAGGAGCGCCGCGAAGGCGATGCCGACCGGGTTGTTGCGGCCGAGCAGCGCGATGGTGATGCCGGTGAAACCGAGGCCCGCCGGGAAGGACAGGCTGTAGGTGTGGGCGTCGCCGAGCAGGATCGGCATGCCGGCGAGACCGGCGACCCCGCCGGAGATCAGCATGGCGGTGAGGACCATGCGCCCCGCGTCCACGCCGGAGGCCGCGGCGGCGGACTCGGAGGCGCCGGTGGCGCGCAGGTCGAAGCCGAAGCGGGTGCGGTTGAGGATCAGCCAGTACAGGACGCCCGCGAGCACGGCGACGATGGTGAAGCCGTAGATGTCGCCCGCCTTGCCCATGCTGATGGCGGGGAACCAGCCGGACTCCTTCATCACTCCGGTGGTCTGGTTGTTGCCGAGCGGCACGCCCCAGACCTCGGTGAGCGTGAGGTAGCCGATGAGGCTGGTGGCGATCGCGTTGAGCATGATCGTCGCGACGACCTCGCTCACCCCGCGGGTGACCTTGAGGAGACCGGCGATGCCGGCCCAGAAGGCACCGGTGAGCATGGCGACCAGCATCAGGAACGGGATCTGCAGCACGGCGGGCAGACCCACGTGCGCGCCGACCACCGCGGTCATCATCGCGGCGAGGCGGTACTGGCCGTCGACGCCGATGTTGAAGAGGTTCATCCGGAAGCCGACGGCCACCGCGAGCGCGGCCAGGTAGTACATGCCGGCCTGGTTGATGATCAGGACCTGGACGTCGGAGAACCCGGCCTGCTCGAGCATCAGGAGGTACGGCTCGATCGGGTTCTTGCCCGAGGCGATCAGCACGACCGAGGTGAGCACCACGGCCGCGACGAGCGCGATGACAGGGCCTGCCACCGCGAGGAGCACCCGCTCCTTGTCGAACTTCTTCATCGGGCCTCGTCCTCCGGGGCGGCGGGGTCGTCGTCCTCTGCGTGCTCGTCGTCCTCTACGTGCTCCAGATGACCGGAGGCGGCTCCGGTCATGGCCGAGCCGAGTTCCTCCGGGGTGATGGTGGCGGGGTCGGCGTCCGCGACCAGCCTGCCGTTGTAGATCACGCGGAGGGTGTCGGACAGGCCGATCAGCTCGTCCAGATCGGCGGAGATCAGCAGCACGGCGAGGCCCTCGCGGCGCGCCTCGCGGATGTGGTCCCAGATCGCGGCCTGCGCGCCGACGTCCACACCGCGGGTGGGGTGGGCGGCTATCAGGAAGCGCGGCTTGTGGGTCATCTCGCGGCCGACGATCAGCTTCTGCTGGTTGCCGCCGGAGAGTGAGGCGGCGGTGACGTCGATGCCGGGGGTGCGGACGTCGTACTGCTCGACGATCCGGCGGGTGTCGTCCTGGGCGCCCTTGATGTCCAGCCAGAAGCCCTTGCTGTTGGGCTTCTCGGTGACATGGCCGAGGATCCGGTTCTCCCACAGCGGTGCTTCGAGGAGCAGGCCGTGGCGGTGGCGGTCCTCGGGGATGTAGCCGATGCCGTCCTCGCGGCGCCGGCGGGTGGGCCAGCCGGTGATGTCGTCGCCGGCCAGCCGGATCACTCCGGAGTCGGCGGACTTGAGGCCGATGAGCGCGTCGATCAGCTCGGTCTGCCCGTTGCCCTCGACACCGGCGATGCCCAGGACCTCTCCCTCGTGGATGGTGAAGGAGATGTCGTCCAGGACCGCTCGGCCGCCCTCGGCCTCCAGGCGCAGTTGATCGACCTGGATGATCGGGCGGTCGGTGACCATGGACTCGCTGGTCTCGGGCGTCGGCAGCTCGCTGCCCACCATCAGCTCGGCGAGCTGGCGCGGAGTGGTTTCGGACGGGACGGCCGTACCGACCGTGGTGCCGCGGCGTATGACGGTGATGTCGTCGGCGACCGACAGGACCTCGCCCAGCTTGTGGGAGATGAAGATGACGGACAGGCCCTCGGCCTTGAGCTCGCGGAGGTTGCCGAAGAGCGCGTCGACCTCCTGCGGCACGAGGACGGCGGTGGGCTCGTCCAGGATCAGGATGCGGGCGCCGCGGTAGAGGACCTTGAGGATCTCCACGCGCTGGCGGTCGGCGACACCGAGGTTCTCGACCAGGGCGTCCGGGCGGACCCCGAGGCCGTAGCGCTCGGAGATCTCCTTGATCTTCCGCCGGGCGCCGCCGCCGATGCCGTGGAGCTTCTCGCTGCCCAGGACGACGTTCTCGAGGACGGTGAGATTGTCGGCCAGCATGAAGTGCTGGTGGACCATGCCGATACCGCGCGCGATGGCGTCGGCGGGACTGGAGAAGCTCACCTGCTCGCCGTCGACGGCGATGGTGCCCTCGTCCGGCTTCTGCATGCCGTAGAGGATCTTCATCAGGGTCGACTTGCCGGCGCCGTTCTCACCGACGAGGGCGTGCACGGTGCCCTTGTGGACGGACAGATGGATGTCGTGGTTGGCGACGACACCGGGGAATCGCTTGGTGATCCCCGCCAGTTCGACCGCGACGGTCGACTGTGCGGCGAGCGGAGGGCTGCTGGACGCGTCGATGGCGCACTCTCCTTGGGAAAGGGGCCGGTCTACGCGTAGCGCCCCTGCTTCAACTACTTCTGCGGAGTCGAGCGTTGTGCATGTATCCCGACTTCTCGGATACGGGCCGGCTCATCCGCCGCGCGAACGGGGCGCGGGAAGGCCATCCCCCCACACCCCGTTTTCGCGACCGTAACGCTGCCATTACAGCGTCGGATTGACCATCCTTACGGCGTGGTCTTGACCTTGATCGTGCCGTCGTTGATGCCCTCGGAGGCCTTCTTCAGGGCCTCCTGCAGCTTGGTGTTGTTCTTGAACACGGGGTTGGAGTCGGCGAGGCTCACACCACCGGTCTTGAGGGATGCGCGCACGACACCGGTCTCGGGCTTGCCGTCCTGGACCGACTTGGCGAGGTCGTAGACCGCGCCGGCGACGTCCTTCATGGCCGAGGTGAGGATGTACTTCTTGTACGCCGCGAGGGGCTTCTGCTGGTACTGGTCGGAGTCGACGCCGATGGCCCACACCTTCGCGGCGGCCGAGGCCTCGATCACGCCCTGACCGGACAGGCCCGCGGCGTGGTACACCACGTCGGCGCCGTCCTCGATCTGCCCCTGGGCGGCGGTCTTGCCCTTGTCGGGGCTGGCGAAGCCGCCGTCCTCGGCCTTCTCGGTCAGGTACTGCGAGAGGACCTTGACCTTCGGGTTCGTGGCCGCGACACCCTGCTTGAAGCCCGCCTCGAACTTGTGGATGAGCGGGTTGTCCACGCCGCCGATGAAGCCGACGGTCTTGGACTTGGTGCTCAGGGCCGCGGTGACGCCCGCCAGGTAGGAGGCCTGCTCCTCGTGGAAGACGAGGTCGGCGACGTTCTTCTTGCTCACCTGCTCGTCGTCGACGATGCCGAAGGTGACCTTCGGGAACTTGTCGGCGACCTCCTTGACCGCCGGGGCGTACGCGTAGCCGACGCCTATGACCGGGTTGTAGCCCGCCTTGGCCAGCGTCTCCAGACGCTGCGCCTTGTCGGCGTCCGATTCGCCGTCGGTGGGCTCGACGGCCTTGGAGCCGTACTTGAACTCCGCGGCCGCCTTCTCCATACCGGCGGTCGCGGCGTCGTTGAAGGACTGGTCGCCCTTGCCACCGACGTCGTACGCAAGGGCGAGGCCCTTGCTCTTGCCGTCGCCGCTGCCGGCGGATTCGCTGGACGTGCCGCCACAGGCGGCGACGGAAACGGCGAGGGTAGCGGTAGCAACGCCCGCAACCGCGATTCGGGACACCCGGCGCATGGAAGGAAACTCCTTAGTGCAAGCGCCTGTACAGACGCTGGTTCCGGCGCAGCGTAACGCGCGTAGACCAGCCAGAAAAACCCTTCTGTCCCGTCCGTTATCGAGCTGTGGCCGCAGAGGACCCGAAGACTACGGAACGTCGTACGCCCCTTGCGACCGGCAAGGGGCGTACGACCTGCGAAGCTCTCTACTGAGGCGTCATCAGACGGCTGGATGGCGAGTGGTCACTCTGTGTCGACCGTCACCTTGCCGCTGACGATGTCCTCCTTGGCCTTGTCCACGGCCGCCACGACTTCGGTCATCGCCTTGTACTTCGGGTTGGAGTCGGCGAAGCCCACGCCGCCGGACTTCAGGTCGCCGCGCTGTTCGCCGGAGAGCGGCTTGCCCTCGACGACCGACTTGGTGAGGTTGTAGACGGCGCCGCCGACGTCCTTGAGCGCGGAGCCCAGGATGTAGTCCTTGGACTTGGCGAGGGCCTTCTGCTGGTACTGGTCGGAGTCGACACCGATCGCCCAGACCTTGTTGGCCGCGGCCTCCTGGATGACGCCCTGCCCGGACAGGCCCGCGGCGTGGTAGATCACGTCGGCGCCGTCCTCGATCTGGCCGCTTGTGGCCTCCTTGCCCATGCTCGGGCTGGCGAACCCGCCCTCCTCGGGCTTCTCGGTGAGGTAGCGCTTCTCGATCTTGATCTTCGGGTTGATCGACTGCACCCCCTGGACGAAGCCCGCCTCGAACTTGTGGATGAGGGGGATGTCCACACCGCCGATGAAGCCGACGTGGTTGACCTTGGTGGCCTTGGCGGCGGCCACACCCGCGAGGTACGAGGCCTGCTCCTCGGCGAACAGCATGTCGGCCACGTTGTCGGCCTTGACGGTGCCGTCGTCGATGATGCCGAAGGTGACCTTCGGGAACTTGGCGGCGACTTCCTTGACCGCCGGGGCGTAGATGTAGCCGACGCCGATCACGGGGTTGTAGCCGGCCTTGGCCATCTGCTCCAGGCGCTGCACCTTGTCGGCGCTGGACTCGGAGTCGCCCGGCTCGATGTCGTTGCCGCCGATCTTGAACTCTTTCCTTGCCTTCTCGTAGCCGGCGAAGGCCGCGTCGTTGAAGGACTGGTCGCCCCGGCCGCCGATGTCGTAGGCGAGGCCTATGCCCTTGCCCGAGTAGCCGCTCTTCGAGTCACCTTCACTCTGCGACGACTCGCTGCTGGTCTCGCCGCACCCGGCGGCAGCGACGACGACGACCGCGACGGCGACGGCCGCTTGGGAAAGTCTCGTCTTCCGAGAGATCCGAGAAATCCGACGCATGAGAGTACCCCTTACATTCCCCAAAGCGCCGTGAGCGCCGACGCTGACTGCGGCGCACAGTAACGCGCGTAGACGACGAGGGGAACGGGGTTCATCGCGGCCGTTATCGATTCGTGCCGACGGCTGGTTACGTTTGCCCGCCGCCGGTTACGTCCGAGTGACGTGAGCGGACGAAGGGGCACCGAAGGGGCACCCCGGTGGCGGCGGGCGTTCGACCGGTGTTGCGGCGGAACCAGGGTCTGTCCGACCCTGGTCCGCCGGACAGGCCCTAACGATCGGCGTCCAACAAGGCGGCCGCGGTGAAGAGTTCGACTCCCACGGTGATCGCCGACTCGTCCGCGTCGAAGTCGCCCTGGTGCAGATCCCGGACGGCCCACTCACCGGGCGTACGCACCCCGAGGCGGGCCATGGCGCCGGGGACCTGCTCCAGGTACCAGGAGAAGTCCTCGCCGCCCAGGCTCTGTTCGGTGTCCTCGACGGAGTGCACGCCGCGGCGAATGGCCATCGCGTCGCGCAACAGGTCCGTCGTCTCCGGGTCGTTGACGACCGGCGGAACCCCGCGGACGTAGTTGATCTCCGACTTGGCCCGGTGGAGGTTGGCGATCTCGTCGATCGCGGCGTGCACGAGGTCGGGCGCGGCCCGCCAGGAGGCGAGGTCGAGGCAGCGTACGGTCCCGGAGAGCTCGGCGTGCTGCGGGATGACGTTGCAGGCGTGCCCGGACTCGATACGGCCCCAGGTCACCGCGAGCCCGGAGCGGGCGTCGACACGGCGGGCGACCAGGGCCGGTACGTCGGTGACGACGCGGGCGACGGCGGTGACCAGGTCGGTGGTGAGGTGGGGGCGCGCGGTGTGACCGCCCGGCCCGTTCAGCGCGACCTCCAGCCGGTCGCAGGCGGAGGTGATGGGGCCGTGCCGCAGCCCGATGCGCCCCGCGTCGACCTTCGGATCACAGTGCACGCCGACGATCCGCCCGACGCCTTCCAGCGCTCCGGACTCGATGGCGTCCGACGCACCGCCGGGCAGCACTTCCTCGGCGGGCTGGAAGATCAGCCGAACGGCCCGCTTGAGCCGTCCTTGCCGGTGCAGGTCGGCCAGGACGAGCCCGGCGCCCAGCACCACGGCCGTGTGGACGTCGTGGCCACAGGCGTGCGCGCGGTCGGGCACGGTCGACCGGTAGGCGCAGTCGACCTTGGTGTCCGGGATCGGCAGCGCGTCGATGTCGGCGCGCAGGGCGAGCATGGGGCGGGCCGGGTCCGGCTCGCCGATGTCACAGATGAGGCCGGTACCGACGGCGAGCACATGGGGCTGGAGCCCGGCACGCTCCAGGCGCGCCTTGATCGCCGCGGTGGTGCGGAACTCCTGGTTGCCCAGCTCCGGGTGCATGTGCAGGTCGCGGCGGAACGCCACGAGTTCGGCGCGCAGGCCCTCCGGGAGCGTGCCGGGGAGCACGGCTTGCCCGGTCGTATCGGCCTCGGACTCTCTGGACATCAATTGGTTCACCCTCTGAAGGGTAGGACGACGCGACGGCTCTCCGACCCATGAACAACAAAATTTCAGCCCGTCAGGGTGAGAAAATCTAGCCGTGTAACGCATAGATATCGACTGGGATGGGTAAACTCGCCCGGCTTTCCGGTCGACTGGATCTTGAATCGGCCTGCCGGAATCGGTGCCGGAAAATCTCTGGAGGACTCCCGACGCCGATTCCCTTCCCGGGTTGCCGGGAAGGGGCTCTCTACGCATACCACGCATACGGAACACCGGCCGGTTCTGTTCACCCACTGGGACTGCTAGGGCCTGGTGGGTGGTTGAGGGATGGCTGGGGGACTGAAACCCTCAGCGGCCGCCCCGTTGACTGAGTGACCGAGCCGTGGGCCAGGGGTGCGCAGTGGCCGTGGGGGCCGTGGTTGCCGTGGTTGCCGTGGTTGCCGTGGCAGAACCCCAGGACACAGGCGCATCCCGTGGGACGCAGCACACACTTGGCCAACCGCCGCGCCCGCCTCCGCGTCCGCCTCGGCTCCACCACAGGCAGGCAAGGCAGGTAGCTCCGCGGGCGTGAACACTTCGCGCCGATGTGTACTCGAATCCGGAACACCCCGCCAGGGACACATCCCCCGCCCCACCCACCGGACGCAGACCCGCCAAGCTCCCCCAGCATGCCGGGCAAACCAGTTGCGCCCCGCCCACAAGCCGGAGGTCGCCAAGCCCACCCGGCGTGCAGGCGAGACGCGCCCGCGCCCGTCGCCTCCGAGGCACGTGAGCGATGGCCACCTGGGCGGCGGCCCCGACCAGCGGACGCCACCCGGCGCCGGTGTGTTCCGCCAAGGAGCTGTTTCCCCCAGCCCACCGGCGCACCACCCACCGGCCGTCAGTCGCTGAGCCGGCCCGGCGTGCTGGTGAGGCGCGTTCGCGTCCGTCTCCTCCGGGTCATGGCCCCGCCCACCCGAGCGCATGTGTGCCCGGGGACCCCTTCCCCCTGGGCCGCCCGCTCGCTTCTGACCCGTGCTGGAGCGGGCCGAGTCAAGGGTGGCCCGCAGGGCCATCGGCGCAGCCGACGCGGAGCGCAGCGCAGCGCCCTTTACTCGGGCCGTGGAAGCACGACCCTGGCCGAGAAGCGGGCGGCCCCCACGGCAACCAACAACCACGCACCCACTGCAGCCAACCCTCAGGCCAACAACTCGCGAACCGCCCCTCGCGAGAGAGCACCGCAGTATCGTCCCCGTGCGTGACCGAACCGCACTTCGTACGCACCACCCGGGCGTCCTACGACGCGATCGCCGCCGACTACGCGGACCGCTACCGCGACGAGCTGGCAGGGAAGGCGCTGGACCAGGCGCTGATCAACGCGTTCGCCGAACTCGTGCGGGACGCGGGCGCCGGGCCCGTGGCCGACATGGGATGTGGGCTGGGGGACGTGGCGGCGTATCTGCACGGCCTGAACCTCCCGGTGTTCGGGATCGACCTGTCGCCGAACATGGTCGCGTTGGCCCGGCAGACGTACCCCGAACTCCGTTTCCACGTGGGCTCGATGACGTCCATCGACCTCCCGGACGGCGTACTCGGCGGGATCACCGCCCTGTACTCGACCATCCACGTTCCCGACGAGCAGCTCCCGGACGTCTTCGCCGAGCTCCACCGCGTACTGACCCCAGGCGGCCACGTACTGCTCGCCTTCCAGGCCGGCGACGAGCATCTGCACCTGGCGGAGCGGTTCGGCCACACCATCGCGTTGGACTGCTACTGGCGGCGACCGGACACCGTGGCCGAACTCCTCGGCAAGGCCGGGCTGGTCATGCACGCCCAGGCCGTCCGCGAGCCCAACGAGACCGAGAAGCTGCCGCGCGCATTCCTGCTGGCCCGCAAACCCGAGTAGCCCCGGCAACCCCAGCCCGCACCCATTGGGCCCCGTTTCGCCGACCCGGCCGGGTCACCCCGCCCCGGACGCCCACTCCGCGCTGCCCTGCCCTTCGCCGCCGTCGCCCGTCGTACGGCCGTGCAGCACCAGGATTACCGCTACCACCCCCGCGAGCAGGGCGAGCGCGAGCAGCGCGGGGACAAGAACGGTCAGCGCGCCCGCGCACAGGCACAGGACCCCGCCGACGAGGAGGACCACGGAACGGCGCCCCGTGACACGCAGCAGGATCAGCGCGGCCGCTACGAGGAACACGCCCACGCCTCCCGACAGCGCCCAGGCCACCACGCCGTGCAGGGGCTCGGAGAGGTCGTAGTGCTCGGTGTCGGCGACCTGCTGGAGGACCTTCTTCATGCCCAGCGCGCTGAGGACGACCCCGGCGACGAGCGGCAGGTGGAGGAACGTGTAGACGTCGCGGGCCAGGCGCGTGCGGTCGTCGCCGTCCAGCCCTGCCAGCCGGTGCTCGGCGGCCTCGCTGATCCGGCGGAAGTACAGCTGCCACAGCCCGGCCACGACGAGCAGGCCCACGGCGGCCGCGGCCAGCACGGGCGCGCTCACGTCGAAGCCGGACACCCCGACGCCGATCGCGACGATCGACTCGCCGAGGGCGATGATGACGATCAGGCCGTGCCGTTCGGCGAAATGTCCGGGCGAGGCCACGCGCCAGCCGGAGGAGCCGGTGACGTAGATCCCGAGGTAGTCGATCAGCACGGCGCCGAGCCAGATCAGTACCTGCGTGAGGCCGGTGAAGGCGCTGCCGACCACGAGCAGTGCGAACGGCGGTGCCACGGAGAACAGCGCGGTCCGGCGCAGGGTGGCGTGCAGGGCCTGGTCCTCGGGGTCGGAGATCCAGTAGATGACGAGGTGGAGGATCCGTACTGCGCCGTAGCAGAGCACGAACACCAGGGGTACGGGCAGGCCCCCGGCCTCGTCGGCGTAGACGTGCGGCACGGTCAGCGACGCGACCAGGACTACCGCCATCACCGCGACCAGCACGCTGAACATCGTCCCGAAGTCGGCCCGCACCACGTTGCCCAGCCAGGCGTAGGCACACCAGCACCACCACAGCAGGGCAAGAACGACCGCCCCGCCGAGCAGCCGCAGCGCCGTCGGGTCAGCCGCCATCAGCGCGGTGACCTGCGTGATGGCGTACACGAAGACCAGGTCGAAGAACAGCTCGGCGGGCGTGACGCGATGCCCGCCCCCCGTGGCGACGATCCGGGCCCGCTCACCGTGTGTGGCCACAACTCCCCCTCCGCGACCGGGGCCCCGCCCGGTCTGCCCGCGCGGAACAATACCCAGATCGTGAGTGGAAGCAGTGGAAACAGTGGGGCAGTGGGGGCAGGTGGCCTTTGATTTCAGCTCAGGTCGCCGGGACCACCGGAAGGGCGGGAAGCGTGGGGACCGCCGACAGGCGGTGTACGTCGCGGGCCGTTCCCGTTACGCCCGACAGGAAGCCCTGGGCGCGCGGGGAGGCTGTCTCCGTGAGCCAGGCCGGGTCGATGTCGCAGACGGCGACCCGGACCTCGGTGCCGACGAGCGCCAGCGGGAGGGTGTGGACGACGGTGGAGGGGAAGCTCAGGATCGTACGGCCGATGGGGCCGCGGCGGGCGATCAGTTCGAGGGGGAGCTCGGGGCGGACGATCTCCAGGCCGGTCTCGACGGCCAGCCGGCGGAGTTTGTCGGTGCTCTCGCGGCGGTGGGCGAAGTAGCGGGTCGCGCCGTAGGTCTTGGTGAGCCCCTTCACGGCTTCCAGGTAGCGGTCGCTGTCCACGACTCCCGTCTCCACCAGGGACGTGCCCACCAGGTCCGCGCCCTTGGTGAGGCGCGGCGGGCCGAAGCGGGCGCGGGTCCAGGCGAAGTCGTTGACGGTGATGTGGACGCCCTCGGGCGTCTCGGTGATCGGCATGGAGGAGAAGACCTCCACGCGGCGCCCGGAGCGGGGCGTGAGACGGCGGCGCGCCGAGGCGGAGACCGGCGCGAACACCAGGTCACGCGCGCCGGGGCGACCGCCGCGCCGGTGCCAGCGCACCAGGCGCTCACCGCGGGCGAGTTGGGAGACGAACTCCATCGTCGCGGTGCCGTCGTCCACGACGACGAGGTCGCGGGCGCGGGTGATGGTCAGGAGGAGCTGTACGTAGCGGGAGAACGGGTCGCCCATGACGATCCGCTTCGCCCGCCGCAGCAGCGGAGCCAGGCCGCCGATCGTCTGGAAGGGCGCCGCCGGTCCGCCGCGCGCCTCCTCCCAGCGGACCTCGTACCCTTCGCCGCGGGCCAGCTCGGCCATACGGCGCAGCTGACCGCGGGTCATCGGGTCGTTGGGAGAGAGGACGACGAGGGTGAGCCCCGCGCCGGGATCCTGGAGCGCGTTCGCATGGGCCCACTCCAGGACATTGAGGAGCTGGACCGGGCTCTCCACGAAGGCGAGCGTCCGTGAGACAGGCGTCTTCGTGGAGGCCGTGCGGGAGCCGGTGGATCCGGCGCGGGGACTCATCGACGTTCAACCGTCGCTTCCGTGAGTACGGACTGGGGATCCGTGAGTACGGACGGGGTGAGGGCCGGGGTCAGACCGCGACGGGCTCGCCCGCGGCCGCGGCGATCTCGGCCTCGGCGACGACGCCCTGGACGCGGCGCAGCTTCTTCATCGGGCCGAGCTCGGAGTCGTACACCTTCTTGACGCCGTCGCCGAGGGAGGCCTCGATGGTGCGGATGTCGCGGACCAGGCGGGTCAGGCCCTGCGGCTCGACCGAGGCGGCCTGGTCGGAGCCCCACATGGCGCGGTCGAGGGTGATGTGACGCTCGACGAAGGTGGCGCCGAGCGCGACCGCGGCGAGGGTGGTCTGCAGGCCCGTCTCGTGGCCGGAGTAGCCGATCGGGACGTTCGGGAACTCGGCCTGCAGCGTGTTGATCACGCGGAGGTTCAGCTCCTCGGCCTTCGCCGGGTACGTCGAAGTGGCGTGGCAGAGAAGGATGTTGTCCGAGCCCAGGACCTCCACGGCGTGGCGGATCTGCTTCGGGGTCGACATGCCGGTGGAGAGGATGATCGTGCGGCCCGTCGCGCGCAGGGCGCGCAGCAGCTCGTCGTCCGTGAGGGAGGCGGACGCGACCTTGTGGGCGGGAACGTCGAACTTCTCCAGGAAGGCGACGGCCTCGGTGTCCCACGGGGACGCGAACCAGGCGATGTCCCGCTCCTTGCAGTACGCGTCGATCTGGCGGTACTCGTCCTCACCGAACTCCACGCGGTGGCGGTAGTCGATGTAGGTCATACGGCCCCAGGGGGTGTCGCGCTCGATGTCCCACTGGTCGCGCGGGGTGCAGATCTCGGGGGTGCGCTTCTGGAACTTCACGGCGTCGCAGCCGGCCTCGGCCGCCGCGTCGATCAGCTTGAAGGCGTTCTCAAGATCGCCGTTGTGGTTGATGCCGATCTCACCGGTGACGTAGACCGGCTGGCCGGGGCCCGCGGTCTTCGAACCGAACGTGCGCAGACGGGAGATGGAGGTCACAGCGGTCATGACAGGAACTTTCCTTACTTGTCGAGGGAGTCGAGAGAAGGGCCGAGGATCCAGCTGGCGATCTCTCGGATCGCGCCGTCGCCACCGGGGACGGTGGTGACCGCGCGTGCGGCGCCGCGCACGACGTCGTGGGCGCTCGCGACCGCCACGGGCCAGCCGACAAGGCCGAAGCACGGGAGGTCGTTGACGTCGTTGCCGACGTAGAGCACGCGCTCAGGCGCGATGCCCTGCTCCTCGCACCACTGCTTCAGTGCGAGGTCTTTCCGGTCGATGCCGTGGAGGACCGGGATGCGCAGCTTCCGGGCCCGTGCGGCGACGACCGGGTTCTGTTCCGTGGACAGGACCAGCATCGTCAGGCCGCTCTTGCGGAGGGCCGCGATGCCGAGTCCGTCCCCGCGGTGCACGGAGACGAACTCCCGTCCGTCGGAGTCGATCAGCACCCTGTCGTCGGTCTGGGTGCCGTCGAAGTCGAGGACGACCGCGTCGATGTCGTCGGCGGTCGGGAGGGAACCGGGCCGGTCGGCGTCGAAGAGCGGCGCCAACGCCCGTGCCCGGGCCAGGTCGTGCGGGTCGTCGATCTCCAACACCCGTGCGGGGTCGGTCCGTACGAGCTCCGTACGCCCGAAGAACCGGTGCTTGTGCTCCCGCAGGCCGGCCGCGTTCATGGCGTACGCGGCACCGGTCTCCAGCAGGTCCTGGGGGCGGTCCTGGCGGCGGGGGCGGAAGGACTTGTCGTGGTTGACGCCGTAGCCGCCGTCCGTGGCCGTGGAGTGGGCCACGGCCGTGCCGCCGCCCACGGCCGCCGTGTGCTGCGTGTCGACGACCGCCGGGTCGTCGTCCGCGTCACGCCAGATGAACCCGTGGAAGGGGGCGACGGTGAGCGCCGTGTCCGCGCCCTGCTCCACGACCGCGGAGGCGACCCCGTCGATGTCCTCGCGGACGATGAACGGGCTGGTGCACTGCACGAGCAGGACCGCGTCGACGGAGGCGCCGTGCAGGGCCTCGTGGGCGTCCATGGCGTGCAGGACGGCGGCCTCGGAGGTGGCCGTGTCGCCGGCGATGGCGGCGGGGCGCAGGACGACCTCGGCGCCCGCCTCACGGGCGACGGCCGCGATCGCGGTGTCGTCCGTGGAGACGAGGACGTCCGTGACGAGGCGGGCCGCGCGGCACTCGCGCACGGCACGGGCCACCAGCGGTACGCCGCCGACGGGCGCGAGGTTCTTGGCGGGGACGCCCTTGGAGCCGCCCCGGGCGGGGATCACCGCGAGCACGCGACGTACCGACGTCGCCTGGCCCGCTTCCGAATGGGACATTCGCTGTACTCCTTGGGAGGGGATCGGGGCGCTCACAGCTCGCCCATCCGCCGGATGACGGGCGCCACGCGCTGCACGCCGTGCCGGTAGGCGCCGCGCGCCGCCCGGCGCACGATCTGCCGCACCGGACCGGGCTCCCGGTCGGCGTCCGGCGCGCCGGGCAGCGGGCTGCCGTCCGGGCCGAGGTGGTGGCGGGCGAGGACGCCGGGCAGATAGCCGGGCGCGGTGGTGGGCGTGTAGTAGGGGGCCAGGGGCGGGAGTTCACCCTTGGCGAGCAGCTCGGCGATGCGCTCGCGGGCCGCGTCGAAGGCCGTCTCGTACGCCCCTCCCCCGGACTTCGTCCCGGAGGTGCCCCCAGCGGCGACACCCTGCCGGGCCACCCACTCCTCGTCGGGCGTCGGCCGGTGTCCGGCGTCGAGCTGGTCCCAGGACGCGAGGCATCCGGAGCCGACGAAGTGGTGGTTGCCGAGGGCCTCGCGCACTCCCAGGTCGGTCAGGACGACCGTGGGGATGCGCCGGTGCAGGGACTCCAGGGCGGCCGTGGAGCTGACCGTGACCAGCAGGTCGGTGCGGTCGAGGACCTCGCCCATGTGCCCGTACACGAGGCGGAAGTTGGCGGGCGGGTCCAGCCGCTGCACCAGCTTCTGGTAGGGCTGCTCCTCGATGTGCGTGGTGTGTTCGCCCGGCTTGGAGCGCAGCTTCAGCAGGACCTCGCGGTCCGGGTGCAGCCGCGCGTGCTGAACGAGCCGCTCCAGCAGGTACGTACGGTCCTTGCGGCTCTCGGGCACGGAGGGCTGTGCGGCGAAGACGACCGTGTACGGGTCGTGCCGCTCGTAGGAGGCACCGCCGAGGAAGGGCAGCGCGACCTCCGTCACGGACGAGGCGTCGGCGCCCACTCCCTCGTACACGGCGGTGAAACGCTCCGCGTCCTGGCGGGAGTTGGCGAGGACCAGATCGGCGCCGTGCCGCAGCAGCAGCCCGTCGGCGAGCTTCTCGTAGACGACGCCGACATAGCCGGTGACGACCACGGGCCGGTGCTCGCGCCCCTGCCAGGCGTACGCGAGTCCGTGCAGCATCGCCTGGACGGCGCCGCCGACGAGGGCGAGCACGACGACGTCGTACGTCTCTTCCCGCATGGTCCGCAGGAACTCGGCGGCGGTGACTTCGCGGAGGGAGTCCGCGCGGACGCCGACCTCGTCGAGCTGGCGGGCCGTGGGAGTGGCACGGCCGCGCAGGAGACGGCCGTCGAGGCGGATGTCCGATTCGCTCGGCGCGATACGGTTCGCGGTGAGCGCGCCCCATTTCCACCGGGTATCGGAATCCGCGAGAACGGCGACTCGCAGGGAGTTCGAGGTACTTGCTGGCACGTACAAGACGCTAGGAAGGCATTCCGATGATCCGCCCAACCAGAATGCAACAAAGGGTTAACAGCGCATCGACGAATGGCGAATCGGCCCCGGATCGGCGCGCAAAAAAGCTGGGTTCACCATTCCGCCACGCGTCGTTCACCTGGCATCTCACCGTGAGTCAAGACGAATGCCGGGCCGCCGCCTAACGTCACTCGGGTGGTCAAGCTCTCCGTCATCGTGCCGTTCTACAACGTGCAGCAATATGCGCCCGACACCCTGAGGAGCCTGCGTGCGAACGCGCGCGAGGACTTCGAATTCATTCTCGTCGACGACTGCTCGCGCGACGAGACCCCGGACATTCTCGCGCGCGCGGAGCGTGAGCTCCCAGGTGCCGTCCACGTCAGACACGAGGAGAACGGAGGTCTGGCGACCGCCCGAAACACCGGCCTCGACGCGGCGCGTGGCGAGTACCTCACGTTCCTCGACGGCGACGACTGGCTCGCGCCCGGCTACTACGAGCAGCTCCTCGCGTTCATCGAGAACCTGGGGTGCGACTTCGTCCGTACGGACCATGTCCAGTGCACCGCCCGGGCCCGTTCCGTCCACCGGGTGCCGCACGGCCGGCGGGGTGTCGTACTGAACCCGCGCGAGGCGATACTGCCCGCCGACCGCTCCACTTCCGTCGACTACGCGTACGCCTGGGCGGGCATCTACCACCGCCGGCTGGCCGACCGGGGCCTGCTGCACTTCACCGACGGGCTGCGCACGGCCGAGGACCGGCCGTGGATCTGGCGGCTGCACCGCGAGGCGGAGTCGTTCGCCGTCGCGGGACTGCTCGGCGTGTTCTACCGCCGCGGAGTCTCGTCCTCGCTGACGCAGATCGGGGACGTACGGCAGCTGGATTTCCTGCGCGCCTTTGACCAGGTCATACGGGAAACGGCCGAGGACCGGGAGGCCGATAAACTACTCCCGAAGGCCGTACGGACTTACTGCGCGATTATTTCCCATCACCTGGGTTCCATCGAAAGGTTCGAGCCTCCCGTGGCACGGAAACTGAAGTCGATGAGTGCCGTCGCATTGCGGCGCATGCCGCAGGACGTCCTCGACGACGCCCTCGACTCCATGGACGTGGAGCGCGCGACGCGGCTGCGGCGGCTGCGCCGCCGTCCCGCCCCGGCGGGGGTGGCCGCGTGACCACCCAGATCTTCATGGCGTCGACGCTGTACGGCACGGCGACACTCGCGGCCGCCGTCGACTCCGACTGCTTCCGCCCCGCAGACCGGCGCATCCTGCTGGTCTCCAACAACGCCGCGACGCCCGAGACTTCGCCGGGCATCGACGAGATGCCCGGCTTCGAACGGCTGCGCGCCCGGTTCGACGACGTGATCTCGTGGAACGAGACCATCTCGCCCTTCCACCCCGGCGGTTGGTCCCCGCGCCTGAACGACGTCCCGCTCTGGGAGCGGCATCTGCGGCTCGCCTGGGACCTCGGTGACGACGACGTCGAGCTGGTCGTCGAGTCGATCCAGGTCAACCCGGCGCTCGGCGTCGCGCAGATCTTCACGGGCGCGCCCGTCACCGTCTACGCGGACGGTCTGATGAGCTACGGCCCCACCCGCAGCAAGATCGACCCGCTGGTCGGCACCCGCATCGACCGTCTGCTCCATCTCGACCTGGTGCCGGGCCTCAAGCCGCTGCTGCTCACCGAGTTCGGCGTCGAGCCCGAGCTGGTTCCGACGGACGCGTTCACCAAGGTGCTCGCCGAACTCGTGGACACCGGGAGCGAGTTGCCCGACATCGACGAACCGGCGCTGCTGCTCGGCCAGTACCTCTCCGCCCTCGGCATCCTCACCGCCGAGGAGGAGGAGAACCTGCATGTACGGATGCTGAAGGGCGCCGTCCTGCTGGGCCACCAGCGCGTGGTGTTCAAACCGCATCCCAGCGCCCCGGCCCGCTGGTCGCGCGCCCTGGAGCAGGAGGCCGAGAAGATCGGCGCCGACCTCACGGTGCTCGACACACCGGTCCTCGCCGAGGTGCTCTACCAGCGGATGCGGCCCGCGCTGGTGGCCGGCTGCTTCTCCACCGCCCTGCTCACCGCCTCCGCGCTGTACGGCCTGCCGGTCGCCCGGATCGGCACGGAGACGCTCCTCGAGCGCCTCACGCCGTACGAGAACAGCAACCGGGTACCCGTGACGATCGTCGACGCGCTGCTGCCCGAGCTGACGGACCGCACGGCGGTCACCGAACAGCGACAGGGCCTGAGCACGGACGAACTGACCGAGCTCCTGCGGGGCGTGGGCTACGCGATGCAGTCCAAGATCTACCCGGAGCTGCGACCGGCTGCCGAGCGGTACCTGACGCGGCGTCTGAACAGCCACACCTGGCGCTACTTCAAACGCCGACGCCTCACCTCGCTGGCCCTGCCCGGCGCGGTACCGCAGCAGCTCGCCTTCATCCCGCGCAACGCCACCGTCCGCCGCGTGGCCCGCCGCGCCCGATCCCTCAAGAGGGCCACTCTCGGATGAGCTGGGTGGACTCACAGCCCGCCCCGACGCCCTCTCCGGAGGCGGGCACCACCAGCTCCACCAGCACCACCAGCGTTGCAAGCACCAAAAGCGACACCAGCAGCACAGGCACCACCAGCAGCTCCCAGAGCCGCATCATCGTCCGGACACGCGCAACTCGGCTACGTGCCCTCGACGGTCTGCGGCTCATCGCCGCGTTGATGGTCGCCGCGTATCACTACGGCGGCCGGGACGGCGAAGTCGCCGAGGCGTGGGGGTCTTCCGCGAAGCTCCAATTCCCCACGCTGCACTCGTGGTTCGCGTACGGCTGTCTGGGCGTACACATCTTCTTCGTGATCAGCGGCTTCGTGATCTGCATGAGCGGCTGGGGACGTCCCCTACGGTCGTTCTTCGCCTCGCGCGCCTCGCGGCTGCTGCCGTCCTACTGGGCGGCGGTGATCGTCGTGACGGCGGTCTTCGCCCTTCCGGTGGTGGCGTACGAGGCCGTCTCGCCGAGCGACGCGCTGCTGAACCTGACGATGATGCAGCAACCCCTGGGCGTGGACCGAGTGCTGGGGGTCTGCTGGACACTGTGGGCGGAGGTCCGCTTCTACGCCCTGTTCGCCGTGTGCGTCGTCCTGCCGGGCGCGAACCGCCAGGGCATCATCCTGTTCTGCGCGGGCTGGACCCTGGCCTCCGCGATCGCCCAGGCGGCGAACGAGCCGCTCCTCGACCTCGTCCTGATGCCCGAGTACGCGCCGTTCTTCATCGGCGGCATCGGCCTCTACCTCGTCCACCGCGACCGGCGTGACGCGTACGCCTGGGGCATCGTCGGGGTCAGCTGGCTGCTCGGTCAGCACTACGCGGTGGCCGGGTTGTGGCACGCGCCCGACCCGGACTTCTTCTCGTACCGCACCTCGGCGGGCATCATCCTGGTCGTCACCCTGGGCTTCGCCGCGGTCGCCGCGATCGCCCTGGGCCTGCTGCACCGCGTCAACTGGCGCTGGCTGACCGTCGCGGGCGCCCTGACGTACCCCTTCTACCTGATCCACGAGCACCTCGGCTGGGTGGCGATCAAGGCCTACCACCAGGGCCTGAACATCCCGTCGTACGCGACCTTCCTGCTGACGATCGCGACGATGCTGCTGCTGGCGTGGCTGCTGAACCGCTATGTGGAGGGTTCGCTCACGCCACGGCTGCGCTCGGAGCTGTCCGGACGACGCTGACCGGTCAGGGCGTGTCCCGGTGACGGCTCTCCGCCGCCACCACCCGCTGAACACTGTCGAGGATGTCGCCGAGCGCCTCGTCGGCCTCGTTGATGAGGTCGGCGAGTTCCTCCATGCGGCGGGCGAGTTCGGCGCGGGCGGCGGGGTCGGTGACGAAGTCGGTCAGGCCCTCGCCGCCGTCGTTGCCACCGCCACCGTTGCCGTTGCCGTTGGCGCGGCCGCCGTCGCCGTCGCCGTCGTTGTCCGTGCTGTGCCGGTCGTCCGTCATGCGTGCTTCCCCCGCATCGTCACGTCGATTCCCGCGATGATCGTCGCGAGGCCTTCCTCGAAACCGCGGTCGTGGTCCTGGAAGACCTCCCAGCCCGCCGCCACCGCCAGCGGGTACTCGGCGAGCCGCTCGGCGCGGGCCGCCAGGTCGTAGCCCTCGGCTCCGCGGACCGGGTCGGGCCCCATGACCTGCTCCTCGATGACGTAGCCGATGGTGTAGCTGTACGCGGTGAGCCGGGCGCGGGCGGCCTCGGCCGGAGTGAAGCCCGCCTCCGTGAGCACGCGCATCTGCGCCTCCATGGGAGCCGCGTACGACGTGTCCGTGAAGTGCGTACCGCTGAAGACCTTGGCGCCGTCGCGGTAGCGCAGCAGATGCTCGCGCAGGCCGCGCATGGACACGGCGAGTGACTCCCGCCAGTCCTCCGGCGGGTGTGTCAGCTCGGCCGCCATGCGCCGGAGCATCTCCGTGGCCATCTCGTCGAGCAGCGCCTGTTTGTCCTTGAAGTGCCAGTACAGGGCAGGGGCCTTGACGTCCAGCTCCTTGGCGATGGCCCGCAGGGTGAGGCCTTCGAGGCCCACCTCGTTCAGCAGTCGCAGCGCGGTGTCGGCCACGCGCGTCCGGTCGATCTTCCCTACAGCCACGTCGGCAGCCTATCCGGCGTCGCCTGCTCCGTCTTTCGGTGTTCCGTTGACAGCTTAACGCCGTTAAGGGCATCCTGGACCGCATGGAACTTAACAACGTTAAGGAAACCGTGGACACCGAAGTGACCGGGGTGACCGAGGTGCTCATCGTGGGCGGCGGACCCACCGGGCTCACACTCGCCATCGACCTGGCCCGGCGCGGAGTTCGGTCCCTGGTCGTGGAGCGGGCCGACGCGCTCTTCCCGGGCTCGCGCGGCAAGGGCATCCAGCCGCGCACCATGGAGGTCTTCGACGACCTCGGCGTGCTCGAATCTGTGCGGGCGGCGGGCGGCAGCTATCCCGTCGGCATGATCTGGCAGAACGGCGAGCGCCAGGGCGAGCACCGGATGTTCGACGAGGTCGCCCCCACCGAGGCGGCTCCGTACGCCGGGATGTGGATGGTCCCGCAGTGGCGCACCCAGGAGATCCTCCTCGCGCGCCTGCGGGAGCTCGGCGGAGACGTCGTGTTCGGACGCGAGCTGACCGGGCTCACCCAGGACACGGACGGGGTGACGGCGGCCTTCGCGAACGGCGCGCCCGTCCGGGCCCGGTACGCGGTGGCCGCCGACGGCGGACGCTCCACCGTGCGCCGACTGCTCGGCATCGGCATGACCGGCGAGACGGTGGACCCGAACCCCACCCTGGTGGCGGACGTCCGCATCAGCGGACTCGACCGCGACAACCTGCACGTCTTCCCGCCCTCCGACGGCGAGGGCTTTCTGGCGATCTGGCCGCTCCCGGGCGTCGAGGACTTCCAGTTGGTGGGCGACTTCGAGGACCCGGCAGCCGCGCCGGACCTCTCCCTGGACGGCATCCGCAAACTTGTCGCCACCCGGACGCATCTCGCGCCCGACGCCGTGACCGAGGTCCGCTGGGTCTCGGACTTCCGGCCGCGCGCCGCGCTGGCGGACCGCTTCCGCAAGGACCGGGTGTTCCTCGCGGGCGACGCCGCGCACGTCCACTCACCGGCCGGCGGACAGGGGCTCAACACGAGCGTCCAGGACGCCTACAACCTGGGCTGGAAGCTCGGGGCCGTTTTGCGGGGCGGTGCGCCGGACGCCCTCCTCGACTCGTACGAGGAGGAGCGGCATCCCGTCGCCGCCGAGATGCTGGGCCTGTCGACCCGGGTCCACCGGGGCGAGGTCCGACGCGGCGAGGCCACGCAACAGCTGGGTGTGGGTTACCGGGGCTGCTCACTGGCGGTGGAGACCCGCACCGGCCTCCCCCAGGACGCCCTGCACGCGGGCGACCGCGCCCCGGACGGCACGCGGGGCGGCGTACGCCTCTTCGACGCGTTCCGGGGGCCGCACTGGACGCTGCTCGCGGTGGGCGAAACGGAGGCTGAACTGCCGCCGCTGGAAGGGGACTTGGTGCACACCGTTCACGTACCGGAGTACGAGGCGTACGGCACGGGGGTGTTCCTGGTCCGGCCCGATGGATACGTGGGCTGGGCCGGCGAGAGCGCGGCGGGACTGTCCGACTACTGGGCTCGGTTCGGCGCCCGCCGGTGATCGGACGGTCAGCCGTCGCCGTCGAGGAGGGCGTCCACGGAGAGATCGAGGGTTACGCCGACGGACTCCGGGATCGGGACGGTCTGGCCCCGCTTGTAGCGCTGGGGCGCCGGGTACCTGCCGTCGACCGGGTCCTGGTGGAGCAGTACCTCGTCGTGTTCGCGGTCGGCGATGAGGTAGACGGGGATGCGGGCCTGGGCATAGCAGTCGGCTTTCAGGCCGAGGTCGTCGGACCAGTTGCAGGCTGTCACCTCCAGCACCAGGCGGAAGGCACGGGGCGCGTGGCAGTTGTGCTGAACGTGCGTGCCCAGGAAGTCCGCGTCGACGATCGAGAGGTCAGGAACCGCGAAGTCGTCGGGGCCCGTGGGTAGCCACAGACCGATGCCCTGCAGGCACTTGAGCCCGCTCCGGCCCTCGGCCTTGCAGAACTCGCGGAAGACCTGCGTCAGGATCAGCTGATGCGGACCGTCAGGCCACGGCGTCGCGGTGAGTCTCCCGTAGAGGACCTCACCGCGATAACCCTCCAGTTCACGAGTGAGCCAGGTCTCGGCCTCCAGTACCGTCGTCCGCCGGGTACGCGCCACGACCACAACCCCTCTCCAGACACGCCATGTTCACCCAGCGTATCCGGAGCGACACACTCAGAAAACATCGCTCGGCACGTAAGTCCCCCAAACCTCCCGCAACGCGTTGCACACCTCGCCCACCGTCGCGCGAGCCCTCAGCGCGTCCTTCATCGGGAAGAGGACGTTGTCCTCGCCCCCCGCCGCCTTCTTCAGCGCGGCCAGGGCCGAGTCCACGGCGCCCTGGTCGCGCTCGGCGCGGAGCTTGGCGAGGCGTTCGGCCTGCTGGGCCTCGATCGCCGGGTCCACCCGGAGGGGCTCGTACGGCTCCTCCTCGTCGAGCTGGTAGCGGTTGACGCCCACGACCACCCGCTCGCCGGCGTCCGTCTCCTGCGCGATCCGGTAGGCGCTGCGCTCGATCTCGTTCTTCTGGAAGCCGTGCTCGATGGCGTTGACCGCGCCGCCCAGGTCCTCGACCTTGGTCATCAGCTCGACCGCCGCGGCCTCCACGTCGTCGGTCATCTTTTCGACGACGTACGAGCCCGCGAAGGGGTCCACGGTGGCGGTCACGTCCGTCTCGTACGCCAGTACCTGCTGCGTACGCAGGGCGAGGCGGGCGCTCTTGTCCGTGGGCAGCGCGATCGCCTCGTCGAAGGAATTGGTGTGCAGGGACTGCGTACCGCCCAGCACCGCCGCCAGGCCCTGAACCGCCACCCGGACCAGGTTCACCTCCGGCTGCTGGGCCGTCAGCTGTACACCCGCCGTCTGCGTGTGGAAGCGCAGCATCCACGACTTCGGGTTCTTCGCGCCGAACTCCTCCTTCATCACCCGGGCCCAGATCCTGCGCGCGGCACGGAACTTGGCGACCTCTTCGAGGATCGTCGTCCGGGACACGAAGAAGAAGGACAGCCGCGGCGCGAAGTCGTCGACGTCCATCCCGGCCGCGATCGCCGTGCGCACGTACTCGATGCCGTCCGCCAGCGTGAACGCGATCTCCTGCGCGGGCGAGGCGCCCGCCTCGGCCATGTGATAGCCGGAGATCGAGATGGTGTTCCACTTCGGGATCTCGGCCTTGCAGTACTGGAAGATGTCCGCGATCAGGCGGAGGGAGGGCTTGGGCGGGAAGATGTACGTGCCGCGTGCGATGTACTCCTTGAGCACGTCGTTCTGGATGGTGCCCGTCAGCTGGTCGGCGGCGACTCCCTGCTCCTCCGCCACCAGTTGGTACAGCAGCAGGAGCAGCGCGGCGGGCGCGTTGATCGTCATCGATGTCGACACCTTGTCCAGCGGGATCCCGCCGAACAGCACCCGCATGTCGTCGATCGAGTCGATGGCCACGCCCACCTTGCCGACCTCACCCGACGCGATCGGCGCGTCCGAGTCGTGGCCCATCTGGGTGGGCAGGTCGAAGGCGACCGACAGACCCATCGTGCCGTTGGCGATCAGCTGCTTGTAGCGGGCGTTCGACTCCACCGCCGTACCGAAACCCGCGTACTGGCGCATCGTCCACGGCCGGCCCGTGTACATGGACGGATACACACCGCGCGTGTAGGGGTACGAACCCGGCTCCCCCAGCTTTTCCGCCGCGTCCCAGCCCGCCAGGGCCTCCGGACCGTACACCGGCTCGATGGGAAGTCCGGACTCCGACTCGCGCGCCATGGTTGTGCCTCCGCGTTGCTCGCATACTCGCCAGTACAGACGACCTCGCCACGGACTGTAGCGGCGGCCGTGCGGCGTGTGGAAGGCCCAGCCTGGGAGCTTGCTCACAGCCCGAACGAGACCCCGCTCACAACCATGCCCCCTGGTTCGCAACCAGGCACCCCCGGGAAACATCTCAAGGGAAACATCTCAAAGGGGCACGAAGACGCATCGCGGTTCGGTGAGCAACGGGGGGTTCGCATGCGTACTCCAGTCATGTGGAGATCAGTCACGGCCGCCGTCGCGGTGCTCGCCGCGGTGAGCGGCTGCACCGTGCAGACGGTCGGCTCGTCCGCCGATCGGGCGGCCCCGATCAGCATCTCGCCGGCCCCGGCCCGGCCCCCGGACGACGCCAAGCCCTCGACACCTTCAACACCCTCGACGCCCGCGAAGTCCTCGGAGCCCTTGAAGTCCTCGCCGTCCTCGCAACCCGCCGAGCCGCCGGCTCCCGTGGTCCTCTGGTCGCGCGGCGACCAGGGCAGGGACGTACGAGAGCTACAGGCCCGGCTGCGTCAGATCGCCTGGCTCTTCGAGGGTCCGACGGGGACGTACGACGCGGCGACGGTCAGCGCGGTCAAGGGCTTCCAGGGCAAGCGGGGGCTGCCGAAGACCGGGACGACGGACTCCGTGACGTGGCAGCGGCTGCTGAGCATGACGCGCGAGCCGGGCAAGTGGGAGCTGTACGCGGCGGGCGGCCAGCCGGCCGCGAAGCCGGACCCGCGCTGTATGACGGGCCGTGTGCTGTGCATCAGCAAGACCAGCCGCACACTGCGCTGGATGATCGACGGCAGGACCGTCTCGACGATGGACGTGCGCTTCGGCTCGCAGTCCACGCCCACCCGGGAAGGCGTGTTCAACGTCTCTTTCAAGTCGCGCCACCACGTGTCGACGATCTACGACTCCCCGATGCCGTACGCGATGTTCTTCAGCGGCGGCCAGGCGGTCCACTACTCGTCGGACTTCGCGGCCACCGGCTACTACGGCGCCTCGCACGGCTGTGTGAACGTGCGGGACGAGGGGAAGATCGCGGCGCTGTTCGCGCAGGTGAGAAGCGGCGACAAGGTCGTCGTCCACTGGTGAGGCGGTCGCCGTCCCCCGGTGAGGGAGAGAGGTAGTGGGCGCGGGCGGGACCGGGGGAACGTGTCCCGCCCGCGCCGATGTGCACTGAGCCATGGGTACGGGGGGAACCCCGGCTCGTGCGACAGCCGATGACCAGTCGGCTCACCTAGTACTGCGTGAGGACGGCTGAAAATGTCACACCCTGCTGGAAGGGCCTTCGCCGCAGGGAGAAACCGCAGGTCGGGAGGGTGACCTGGGCGGGGTCAGCGGCTGCGCGGTGACGTCCGGGGCCGACGACGCGTCGGGAGGGGCGGGGGTGAAGACGGAGGCGGGGGGCCCGGACGTCGGGAGCACGCGGGCGCGGGCGTCGCCGGTGCCGGCGCCCGAGGATATGTGGCCGTTGCCGCCCTCGTCGTCGTTGCCCTTGCTGCCCTTGCTGCCCTTGCTGCCCTTGTCTTTGTTGCCGTTGCCGTTGCCGTTGCCGTTGCCGTTGCCATGGTTGGCGTTGTTGCCGTTGCCATTGCCATTGCCATTGCCGTTCTTCTTGGCCCCTGAGCCGGCGCGACCCTCGGACTGCTTCAGCACGCCCGCGCAGTACTGCCGTACGCGCCCCGCGCCGTGCGCCGCGTCCTCCAGCGCGCGCCGGCGGCCGGAGTCCAGGTCCTTGCCGTCGCGGATGTCGCGGCAGGCCGAGGCCACCCCGTTCCACCACTCCGGGGAGCGCGAGCCGTAGCGGGCGTCGTCCGAGCCGGTCCCCGGTGCCGCGCTCCGGTTGCCGGGCGCCCTGTCGCGCGCCTCGCCCCCATCCTGCGAACCCCGTGAGTCCTTGGAGCGGCCGTCGCCGGGCCGGCCGCCGGTGCCGCCGTCGGGCCGCGCCGAGTCGGGGCCCCACGTCGGATCGGCGGACGGTGAGATCATCGGGGTGATGCCCGCGGACACCGAGGCGGCGGGTTCCGGATCGTCGTCGCCGATCGACAGCACTCCGGTTGTGGCGGCCACCGCCACCCCGCCGATCATCCCGGCGGTCAGTGCGGCGGCGAGCCCGAAACGCACCGGGCGGCCCCAACGGGACGGACCGCGACGGCCCGCCACCGGGCGCCCGAGACGGACGAGGCCGCCGTCGGAGGACGTGGCCGAGTGCGTACGGTCGTGGTGACCGAGGTCCTCCCGCTCGCCGTCCCTGTCGGCGCGCGCCTTGCGGAAGGCGGCCAACGCATTGGCCTCGCCCGGGAGTTCCGCGCTGGTCAGCGGGGGTTCGGCGGCCAGTGCACCCAAGGCGCCCAGCGTCTCGGCGAGTTGGCCGGCCTGGTCACGGGTGTCGGCGTCGGCGAATTCAAGTGGCTCTCCGCGCAGCAGTCGTTCCGCGGTGGCGCGGTCCAACCACTTGTACTGCTCGTCGGCCATCACACATCCTTCTGCGTCCGCGAACGCATATGCGTCACACCTGCGGACGACACCGCACGGGTGCGCGGTTCTCTTTGTGAGGGGACGGCGCCCAGGGCGCCGGTGGATTCCGGATCCGCGTCGAGCAGCTCGGCGAGCCGCTTCAGACCGCGGTGCGCCGCCGTGCGGACGGCTCCCGGGCGCTTGCCCAGCGTCTCGGCCGCGGTCTTCGCGTCGAGACCGACGACCACGCGCAACACGACGGCCTCCGCCTGGTCCTGCGGGAGTTGGGCGATGAGGGAGAGCGTGTCGCCGGTGGCGAGGGACTCCATGGCCTCACCGGCGGTGTCGGACTCGGCGGGCCTGCTGGTGAGTTCGGTCTCGTCGCCGCCGATCGCGGGACGGCGGCCGCGCATCCGTATGTGGTCGAGGGCGCGGTTGCGGGCGATACGGGCGGCCCAGCCGCGGAAGCGGTCGGCGTCTCCGCTGAACCGCTCGAGGTCGCGTGCTATCTGCAGCCAGGCCTCGGACGTGACGTCCTCGGCGTCCGGGTCGCCGACCAGCGTCCGTACGTATCCCAGGAGCCGTGGTTGCACGGCTCGGTACACAGTCCGGAACGCGGTCTCGTCTCCGTCCTGTGCGGCAAGCACCGCGGCGGTCAGCTCCGCGTCGTCCCCCAGCACCGCACTCCCTCTGTGCCTGAACCTGCGCCGCTCTCGCGGACGTGGTTGCTCGCCATCGTGGTCGCTCAATCGATGGTTGCGGACCTGCCCCTTATCCGGCGCGAAAGGCACGTTACGGCTTGAAACAGGGTTGCGTCCATGTCCGTACAACGTGCAGCCAACTCCGTGGGGGGTGGGGTGTGACAGAAAACGCATCCTCGGCGCTGTAGAGAGTACGGGCCGCCGCGCGGCCCGTGCCGCGCGACGGCCGGGGCCTCTCCTGTGGGGGGTGGCGGCCCCGGCCGTTGCCTCGGCCGCCCTCGTGGGGCTCTCCCACGCCGGTCGACACGGCACACGGCGTACACGCCCCAGCCCCCGTCTTCACACATGCGGACCTCACGCATCCGGATGCCGCACATCCGGCACATCCGGTCTTCATGGATCCCACTTCACGCATCCGGCTGAGACACCGGGCATGTCCGCACCGGTTCAGGGAGCCGCGTCCTTGAGGGCTTCTTTACCGGGGGCCTTCGGCGGTTTGGGCGAGTTGTCGGGTTCGACGGTGGGGGCCGGAGCCTCGTTCTCCGTACGACTGTCCGTGCCGCCCGGGTTCTCGGTCGGCTGACCGGTGGCCGGCTGCCCGGTGCTCGGCTGACTGGTGGCCGACTGACCGGTGGCCGACTGACCGGTATGGCCGGCGCAGAACTTCTCGACCTTCTTCTCGCCGCCCGCGGCCTCCACCAGGCGCTTCCAGGCGGTCGCGTCGAGGGCCTCGCCGTTCTTCCCGGCCGCGTCGTACGCGCGACAGTGGGCCTCCACGTCCTTGGCGGACGAGGGGCGGTCGGAAGGGCGACCGGTGACGCCGTCGTGCCGACCGGGCGCGGAGGAGCCGGGTGCGGTGGAACCGGGTGCGCCGGTGGCGCCGGAGTCGTTCGCGGACCGGTCCGGAGCGGTGCTCGACGGCCGTGGCCCGTCACCGCCGTCACCCGAGGTGCCGGCCGTGCCGATCGCGGCGATGGCGACCCCGCCGAGGGCCACACTCGCCAGCAGCCCGACCAGCGTCGCCCGCAGCGAACGCCCGCCCCACCGTTCGGCATGCGGCCGCCAGTCGTCCCGCCGCCGCGTCTGCGCCTCGTGCGTCCCCGCGGCCCGCGCCGCGCGGAAGGCGACCATGGCCTGGTTCTCGGCGTCCGGGTCGAGGGCGTCGGCGCACATGGCGGCGGCGAGGAAGGATTCGAGGGCGGAGGCGTCCCGCCGACCGGCCGCCGAGGCGCCGTCGGACTTCGACCAGCCGTTCACGGGCCGCGCGGCCCGGCGGTCGAAGGAGCCGCCGTCGCCGTGTCGTTCACCCATGTCCGAATCCATCCTTGCCCAAGCATCGCTCGCTGTTCATCCCGACTCCCCCAGCGTCCTGGGGCCCTCTTCCGTCACACCTTCGGCACCGAGCTGTCGGGCCAGGCGCTTCAGGCCCCGGTACGCGGCGGTACGTACCGCACCGGGGCGTTTGCCCAGAACACGTGCGGTCGCGGGGCCGTCCAGACCGACCACGACACGCAGCAGCACGGCCTCGGCCTGGTCGCGCGGCAACTGGGCGATCAGGCCGAGGGCGTACTCCGTGGAGATGGAATCCACGGCCTGGTCATGCGTGTTGTACGCGCCCGGGAGTTCCAGGACGTCCTGCTCCAGCACCGATGCCCGGGGCCGGACCTTCTGCCGTCGCAGGTAGTCGAGCGCACGGTTGCGGGCGATGGTCGCGGTCCAGCCGCGAAACCCCGCCCCGTCCCCGCGGAACCGCCCCAGGTCCCGGGCGATCTCCAGCCACGCGTCCGATGCCACGTCCTCGGCCTCGTCGCCGACCAGCCCGCGCAGATAGCCGAGGAGTCCGGGCTGCACGAGCCGGTACGCGACCGCGAAGGCAGCCTCGTCCCCCTCCTGCGCCCGGGCGACGGCCACCCCCAGTTCCCCGTCAGCCGCCTGTCCGCGGCGGGGTTGCCCTGCCTGGCCCAACACTGTCCTCGTTCGCACCGAGTTCGTACTGATTTCGCGCCACCCACCACAGATCACCGTGGCCGCGCGCCCCCATGGTCATCAGCGCCGACCATCGTGGATTTGTCACACCTGGTCAGCCGCACCTGGCAGAGCGTCCTGCAGGGCCACTCGCGGCCGTGCCCGCCCGTGCAGTTGGAGATAGAAGGTCCTGAGGGACTCCCGCTCCCCCGACTCGAATCGTTTCACCACCTTCCCCAGCGGATTCCACACCCGCCCGTCCGGCATCCGTACGCCCACGGGCTGGCCGAACAACTCCCGCTGGGCGTCGTCGAATTCAAGCCAGGCAGCGCCGGCTCTCCGCACCAGAACCTCACCGGTGTAGACCCCCAGCCCGAACAGCACCTGCCCCACTTCCGCGCGCCCCCGGCCGCTCTTGCGCAGCCCGTCGATGATGAAGTCGACCACGCGCAGGCTGTCGACGGAGTAGTCCAACGGCAGCCGCCTGCGCGCCGTGGCGCCTCGTACGAACTCCGCCGCCTGACGTCTCATCAGCAGATCGGTCCGCTCCGCTGCCCTTTCCCTCACTTCGCCCCCTTGTGTGTGATCACACCCGGTCCGCACATCCAGAACCGGCCCACCACACCAAGCGAAACAACGGCCACAAACATCACACCGAGTGCGGCGCGCACCAGTGACCGGGCGGACAAGCCGCAGGTAGCTGAGGGGACTTCGGTCGTCCACCGGGTGAACAGAAGGTTCAGAAGTGATGTACCCCACATCTCTCGCTAGTGATGTTTAGCCCGAGATGTGCGCTGAATAAGGGGCCACCCCTGAAACGGGTGGGTTTTTTATGAGGCTTTCCTAGGGGTGGGGAATTTGAGTCGCCGGACGACCCATGCGTACAAGCCGCTGAGTCTGAAGCGGAGAGCGTGGCTGACCATAGGCGCGGTGGTACTCGGCGGGGCGGGGGCGGTGACGTATGCCATGGCGGACCCGAGTTCGGGTCCGGCCGCGGACGTCGCGCGCGGCAAGCGGCCGGTGAAGGTGCACGACCTCGCGATGAAGAGCGACGGTACGGGCAGGCGGGAGGTGGCCCGGACCGGCACCGACGCGTTCTCGCTGCTCGGCGTCTCGTGGACCGGGTCGGCCACACCGCTCGACGGCACGGCGCAGGTGCGGACGCGCAGCAGCGAGACCGGGAAGTGGAGCGGCTGGCAGAGCCTGGACCTCGAAGCGCACCCGGTCGACAAGGCCGAGCCGGACGCGAAGGAGGCGCGCGGCGCGTCCGATCCGCTGTGGGTGGGGCCGAGCAACGGCGTGGAGGCGCGTGTCGTCGCCGCCGACGGTTCCGCGAGTGCCGGTCTGCCCAAGGGGCTCGAACTCAACCTCGTCGACCCGGGCGTGACCTCGGCCGAGGCGAAGAACAAGGGCCTCGCGACCGGCACCGGCAGTGGCACCGCCAGCGGTACGGGCATGGAGAACGCCGCCTTCGTCGCCGAGGACCCGACCGGCTCCCCCTCGCCGAGCGAGGACGCGGCGTCCCCCTCGCCGGGCGAAGACGTGGCAGCGTCCCCCTCCCCGTCGGGCTCCGAGACCACGGAGCCCCCGGCCGGCGACACGCTCAGCCCGTCCCCCACCGGGAGCGCGGCGGAGTCCGCCTCGCCGGAACCGGACCCGGTTCCCAGCCCGCCGCCGTCCACCGTGACGCAGCCGCCCATCATCTCCCGTGCCGCGTGGGGCGCCGACGAGTCGACGGTGGACGATCCGCCGGAGTACATCGAGAAGGTCAGCGCGGTCTTCGTGCACCACACGGTCGGCACGAACGACTACAGCTGCGCGGAGTCCCCGTCGCTGGTGCGCGGCATCATGGCGTACCACATCCAGGTCGAGAAGTGGAACGACCTCGGCTACAACTTCCTGGTCGACAAGTGCGGCCGGATCTTCGAGGGCCGTGCCGGCGGCATCGACCTGCCGGTGCGCGGCGCCCACACCTACGGCTTCAACGGCGACTCGACGGGTATCGCCGTCCTCGGTGACTTCGAGGGTGCCGCCGCCACCTCCACCACCCCGGCGAAGCCCGCGGGCAAGCCGACGCGCGCCGCCCTGGAGTCCGTGGCGCGGGTCGCCGCGTGGAAGCTGGGCCAGTACGGGGGCGACCCGAGCGGCCAGGTCACGCTGACCGCCGCCGCCGACACGGGCGTCTGGAAGTCGGGCCAGCAAGCCACGCTGAACACGATCTCCGGTCACCGCGACGGCTTCGCCACCGCGTGCCCCGGCAAGAACCTGTACGCGAAGCTGGGGGAGATCCGCCGGTTCGCCGCCGGCGCCGGCAAGAACGCCGCGATCCCGACGGCCGACTTCAACCGTGACGGCATCAACGACTTCGCCGCCGGTGTGCCCCAGGCGTCGAGCAGCGTCGGCAACGTCGTCATCGTGCCGGGCGGCCTGAACGGCCCGGTCTCCGCGAGCAAGCTGAAGCTCACGCAGTCCAGCGCCGGCGTCCCCGGCATCTCCGAGAAGGGCGACAGCTGGGGCGCGGCCACGGCCTGGGGCGACATCAACGGCGACGGCTACGCGGACCTCGCGATCGGCGCCCCCGGCGAGGACGACGCCTCCCATGTGGACCGGGGCGCGGTGACCATCCTGTACGGCCCGAAGTTCGACACCGGCGCGGACACCATGGCGCTCGGCGACGACTACAACATGAACAGCGCGAAGTTCGGCGCGACGGTCGCGGTCGGCGACTTCAACGCCGACGGCAAGGCGGACGTCTTCACCGCGGCCACCGGCACCGGAGGCAATTGGGCGGCCCGCTTCGACGACGGCCACGAGGTCGCGGGCGATCTCACCACCGCCTCCGGCTCCCTCGCGTACGCGGACGCCGCGACCGGTGACTTCAACCGGGACGGCTACGCGGACGTGGCTCTCAACTACCGCGACCAGTCCGGTGTCGGCAAGGTCACCTGGTTCAAGGGCTCCAAGGCGCTGGGCCTGTCGAAGGTGTCCACGCTGTCCGTGAAGGGCGGCCGCTCCATCGCGGCGGGCGACGTGAACGGCAACGGTTACGACGACATCGTCATCGGCCAGCCGTACACGTCGGAGTCGGGTGCCGAGGCGGGCGGCCAGGTCACGATGGTTCCGGGCACGTCCACGGGCTTCACGACCACCGGCATGACGACGATCCACCAGGGCACCACCGGCGTGGAGGGCGCGGCCGAGTCCGGCGACGCCCTCGGCACCTCGGTCTCCGTGGGCGACTTCAACGCCGACGGCTACGCGGACGTCCTGACCGGCGCGCCCAACGAGGACATCACACGCAGCGGCACCAACCGGTCCAACGCGGGCGCGGTGTGGCTCTTCAAGGGCACCTCGTCCGGTCTCACCGGCAGCGGCTCCCTCTCCTACTCCCAGGACACGACCGGCATCCCCGGATCCACGGAGAAGGACGACAAGCTGGGCTCGGCCGTCTCGCTGACGGACCTCTCGGGCCGGGGCTTCGCCCATCTGCTCCTGGGCACCGAGGGCGAGGACGCGGGCAACGGCACGCTGCTGTACCTGCCGAGCGCCGACTCGGGCGTCGTGCTCTCCAAGGCGGCGTACTTCGGAATCGCCCAGCTCGGTACGCCGACGGGGGCCCGTCTGGGTCAGGTGCTCACGCCGTAGGTGTGACACCTGGATACCCCGCTACGCTGGAGAGGGCGTGGGCACTTTTCGGCCATGGCTGAATGAGCCCGCCCCCCTGGGACTCTCCCGCCGCGCCGCTCCGACTCCCCCCTGGACCGGCGCGGCGGGAGAGACCGAACCACCGATCTCGCTAAGCGCAGGCGTCCCTGCACAGCAGCCGCAGCGAGCCATCGCCCGCGTAGCAGCGGCGGGCCTCGTCGATCGGATCCCACAACCGTCCGTCAGGCGTACGGATCCAGTGGTCGCCGCCGCTCGCCCACCACTCGGCGCCCGTCTGGCGCGCGATCACCTCGCCCGCGTACGCGCCGAGGCCACGCAGTACGGATTCCACGGCGTCGTACGGCGTTTCCTCCCGGCGTATCCCCTCGATCATCCGGTCGACGCGCCACAGACTCGGCGCCGAGTAGTCGAGCCGCAGTCGCGCTCCTTCCCGCATGGTCGAGACCGCGTCCGCCGCCCATCGAAGGGGCTTCGCCGCAGCTGGGGGCCTGGTTACCTGCTGTGCACTCACATTCGAAAGAGCGTCACCCGAACGCGATTCGTCACGCGAGAACGGCGTGTGCGCAGGACCGGTGCGGGACCGACGCACAGGCCTCGCAAGGTGCACGCAGGACAGTCACAAGAGCGGGAGAGGGCCGGTTCTCAGACCCGCCCACGGGCCCGCCGCGAAACCACCGCGCGCAGCACCCGCCGCCCCTCCGTCGAGAGCACCAGGGCCTGGCGCAGGGTGCCCGAGCCGCGGCCCGACAACACCTCCAATATGGCGATCTGGCGGCGCAGTTCGGCGGAGACGAGGGGTGACATGCCCTGTGTACGGCCTTCCCGGCGGACCGTGACCGAGGACTCGCCGTCGTCCGTGGCATCGAGCAGCCGGTGGACCTGCAGCGCGGCGACCGAGCAGGCGTCGGCCCACTCACGCAGGTTCGAGGCGGAACGCTCCACGGGCACGGCGCCCAGCATGCGGTGTGCGAGCGCGGCGGCCTCCCCCTCGGCGGACCCCCCGCCCTCCGGAGCCTGTGGGGCACCGAGCTTCATCCGCGCCTGCTCCACGCATGTGCCCCACTCGGATACCTCCGCGTCCTCCGCGAGGCTCGCCCACACCGGCCGCAGGATCTCGTCGTCGTCACCGCCCAGCAAGGGCACGCACCGGTCCAGGCACCCCAGACCGCTGGCCGCCAGACCGCGTTCGTCGGCCTGAGCGATCAGTTCCACCAGGCTCATCACGCCTCCCTACGGCGGGGCGCCTCTGGTTACGGAGCCCGCACTTCCCCTTACTGCGTGCACCGTGGCCGGAATGTCACAGCGCGAAATGGCCGCATTTCACATGGGCACCACGCCGAGCCGGTCCAGGAACCGGAAGAAGAGCATCTCGGCGGAAGGGTCCGCCTCCGCGGTGAACACGTCGTGCAGCGGTTCCTCGGGGACGGTACGGCCCGACTCGGCGGCCCAGGCGACCGCCCGCTCCGTGGCGTCGCCCGGCTCCAGGAAGTAGTCGTCGACGGTCAGCCCGTCCTCGCTCCCGCCGAGGTATCCGGCCATCGCGTCCCGCGCCAGACAGGTCGTCCACGCCCCGCTCTCCGGCGCGGCCGCCTCGACGACCACACAGTCACTGTCCATGACGTACCCGAAGAGCGCGGGCGCGCCCGTCTCCTCGGCCAGGCGGTTCATGTTCCCGACGTCACCGCCGCCGTCCTCGCTCGGGTACTCCCACACCTGCCAGCCGTCGGCCGCCCGCTCGCACAGCGTCATGCCCTTCGCCTGCGACAGCGCGTCCAGCTCCGTGAGCGGCACGTCGCTCCTGCCGACGACGTAATACCCCCAATAGCCCATTCCGTTCCCCCCGGGTGTCTCGGTGCCACTCCGGCCGAATACACCACAGTCGTACGGCAGTTCGCCACCGAAATGGTCAACCGGCGCCGACCGGTCCGGAACGGCCGCGGGCCACGGAACGCCCGGCCCGCGGTCAGCCGAGCTCGCCCGCCAGCTCCTGGAACTGCTGCCAGGACAGCGCCGGCTCGCGCGGGTCCCACAGCTTCTGGGTCAGAGCCCGCAGCGGCATACGGATCCCGGCCGCCACCTGGTCCTGGGTCTGGGAGCCCGCGAGGTCGCACCAGACGGCGAAGGAGCCGCCGAGGATCTGGCCGTCGTACTTCGCGGGCACCGGTGTCGTGCCGCGGACGACGAGAGGGGTCCACTGTTCGTAGATGCGCTGCCCGGTCGGGTAGACGAACTGGTTGGGCTGGCCGAGGACGTAGTAGAGGTACTCGTCGTTGTAGTTGATCAGCTTGCGACCCGACTGGAGGTACTCCACCGGCTGGCGGGCCCCGATCTCCTTGCCCGTCCAGTACGCGACCTGGAGGTCGGCGGCGGCCTGGACGGCACCCCCGCGGAAGAACCCGTCGTTCCAGGCCCTCATCGTGCGGTCGTGCCGGCGCATCACATCGGCGCGGTTGTTGAGCCAGCCCGTCGCCAGGTCGGCGACCGTGGCACCGGGCCCGTACGCGTCCCGCGCGGCGGCGGCCAGCTGCGGGTACGACGCCTCGGGGTTCGACACCACCAGCGCCTGGTACTCGTCGGCGCCGAGATGCCAGTACCGGCCCGGGAAGAGGGCCGCGTACTCGTTCAGCAGGTCGTCCACGATGTCCGCGGCCGCGGGCTTGGAGATGTCGACCGCCCCGCGCGTGGGGACACCGCTCGCGTTGCGCAGCTGGAGGTCCGGGTGCGCGGCGATCACCGCGCCGAGGTGGCCGGGTGAGTCGATCTCGGGCACGACGCTGATGTGGCGGCTCGCGGCGAGGTCGACGATGCGGCGCACCTCCGCCTTCGTCAGGTGCTGCTGCGACACGACCTCGGGATGCGAGTCCGACTCGATGCGGAAGCCCTGGTCGTCGGAGAAGTGCAGACCGAGCTGGTTGTACTTGAGATCCCCCAGCTCACGGATCCGGTCCTCGATCCATCCGGCCGTGAAGTGCTTGCGCGCGACGTCCAGCATGAACCCGCGCTGCGGCTTCGCGGGCCGGTCGCGTACGACACCCTCGGGCGCCGTGCCGTCCGCGCGCACCGTCTGCTTCAGGGTGCGCGTTCCGTAGAAGACACCCGCCTCGGCCGGGCCGCTGATCCGCACCCGCCCGTCCCGCACCGCCATCGTGTACGACTCCGCGCCGGAGCCCCCGCCGGCGAGGGCCAGCTGTACGTCCCCGGCGCGCGCGCCGCCCGCCCCGGCGTAGGTCATCCCCAGCTCCCCGGCGAGCAGCCGCCCCTCGTCGGCGAGATCCTTGTCGTTCACGACCACCCGGCCGCCGTCGTCAGGCTTCCAGCCGGGTCCGCGAGCGGCGGTGTGCTCGCGCACGGCCGGGATCGTTCGAGGCGCCTTCGACAGGGGGTACGTACGACTGGGCGTCGGTGTGGGCGAAGTCGCGGACGTCCCGTCCGCGGGCCGCTCGGGGGCTGCCGTGCCTGTCTCCCCGGCGTTCGGCCAGAGGGCCACGGTCACGGCGACGGCACCCGCCGCGGTCACCGCCGACCCGATCAGCAGAGGCCTCCGGCTCGTCGTAGCCCAGCGCCTACGCCCGTTCACCACAGATCACCCATCCATACGCGCCGTTCCTGATTCCAGCAAAACCCGTCCCGGCGAACCTAAGCCCCGCCGTCACCGCCCCCGTCCACCGGGCAGTGCCGAAACTCTCCCGCGTGGGTGAAATTCGGGCATCCGTCAGACAGGTTTCGTCAAGCCTCGATAGCGTGAACGTCACATCTCGCACTTGTCCCACTTGCTCACCTGCCGAATCAGCGTTGCCTCCGCAAGGGCCGGCACCGAACCGTCTAGGAACCCACGCTGCCTGCGTACCGTCCTTCTCGCATCTCCGGCCCGGCCGTCGGCCACGTCGTCGGCCAAGACGTCGGCCCGGCCGCCGGCCAGGTCGTCGCCCTGCCGGAGCAGACCCGCCCCACGCCGTCTCCCGCAGGCCTGGAGCGGTTCAACGCCGTGCCCGCCGACGAGGCCCAGCAGGCCCTGCTCGCCTGCTGCGGCAGCTCCCGCTGGGCCCGCCGCGTCGCCGACCACCGCCCCTACCCGGACCTGGACGCGCTGCTCGCCGCGGCCGACGAGGCGGCGTACGACCTGGCGCCCGGCGACCTCGCCGAGGCGCTGTCCCGCGAGTCGCTCACCCCGCTCCCCGACGGCGCGTACTCCGCGGCACACACCGCGCTGAGCGCCGCGCACGCCGCGTACGAGAGCCGCTTCGGACATGTCTTCGTGATCTGCCTGGACGACTTCACTCCAGAGGAGGCCCTCGACCAGGTGCTCGCCGGCATCCGCTCCCGGCTGGCCAACGACCGCGAGGAGGAACGTCTCCTCTCGGCCGAGGAACTCAGGCGCCTCGCACGTGGCCGGATCTCCCGCCTCGTACGGGCGTACTCCGAGGTCGAGAAGTGGGGAGAACGTCCGGAATCCATGCACAATTCGGATTCGGGACCCCCTGATAGTCCGTACGCGTCTGTTTGATTGCCTGTTTGATCACACCGAAGGGGCCGCTGTAAGCGTTCCGACAAGTCGTCGCTACGATGGCCAGGGCCGGTGGACCGTACCCGGCCGGGCCCGACCGACACAGAAGCCGGCGCGGCCCCAATCCCCGCTCCCGGAGGGTTCTTCCGTGCCGGCTGGAACGCTGTACCGCGGCCGGGAAGGAATGTGGTCCTGGGTGGCTCATCGAGTCACCGGCGTCCTCATCTTCTTCTTCCTGTTCGTACACGTGCTGGACACCGCTCTTGTCCGTGTCTCACCCGAGGACTACGACAGGGTCGTAGCCACCTACAAGACGCCGATCGTCGCGCTGCTGGAGTACGGCCTCGTCGCCGCCATCCTCTTCCACGCGCTCAACGGCCTGCGTGTGATCGCCGTCGACTTCTGGTCGAAGGGCCCGCGCTACCAGAAGCAGATGCTCTGGACGGTCGTCGGCATCTGGGTCGTGCTGATGGCAGGGGCCCTGTACCCGGTCCTCGGCCACGCCGCTCGTGAAGTCTTCGGAGGCTGAGGCAGATGTCCACCACTGAGAAGGCCGCCGACTCCGGCATCGGTCCCGTCGAGGGCGCGGGCGCGCTGTCGTACAGCGTCGACAACCCGGCGCCGGTCATCGATCCCCCGCGCAAGCGCACCAAGAAGACGCCGAAGTCGACCCGCGGCAATTTCGAGATGGCCGCATGGCTCTTCATGCGTCTGTCCGGCATCGTCCTGGTCGTCCTGGTCATCGGCCACCTGCTCATTCAGCTCGTCCTCGACGGCGGCGTCTCCAAGATCGGCTTCGCGTTCGTCGCGGGCCGCTGGGCCTCGCCGTTCTGGCAGACCTGGGACCTGCTGATGCTGTGGCTGGCGATGCTGCACGGCGCCAACGGCCTGCGTACGGTCATCAACGACTACGCGGAGCGGCCGAACACACGGCTGTGGCTCAAGGGCCTGCTCTACACCGCCACGGTGTTCACCGTCCTGCTGGGCACGCTGGTGATCTTCACCTTCGACCCGAACATCCGCTAGATCCGGGGCCACGAGAATCATGAAGATCCACAAGTACGACACAGTCATCGTCGGCGCGGGTGGCGCCGGCATGCGCGCCGCCATCGAGGCGACGAAGCGCAGCCGGACCGCCGTACTGACGAAGCTCTACCCGACCCGCTCCCACACGGGCGCCGCGCAGGGCGGTATGGCCGCAGCGCTGGCCAACGTGGAGGAGGACAACTGGGAGTGGCACACCTTCGACACGGTCAAGGGCGGTGACTACCTGGTCGACCAGGACGCCGCCGAGATCCTGGCGAAGGAGGCCATCGACTCGGTCCTCGACCTGGAGAAGATGGGCCTGCCGTTCAACCGGACGCCCAACGGGACGATCGACCAGCGCCGCTTCGGCGGTCACAGCCGCAACCACGGCGAGGCCCCGGTCCGCCGGTCCTGCTACGCGGCCGACCGCACCGGCCACATGATCCTCCAGACGCTGTACCAGAACTGCGTCAAAGAGGGCGTGGAGTTCTTCAACGAGTTCTACGTCCTCGACCAGCTGATCACCGAGGTCGACGGCGTCAAGCACTCGGCCGGCGTGGTCGCGTACGAGCTGGCGACCGGCGAGATCCACGTCTTCCAGGCGAAGGCCGTGATCTACGCGTCCGGCGGCTGCGGCAAGTTCTTCAAGGTGACGTCCAACGCGCACACGCTGACGGGCGACGGCCAGGCGGCCGTCTACCGCCGGGGGCTGCCGCTGGAGGACATGGAGTTCTTCCAGTTCCACCCGACCGGCATCTGGCGCATGGGCATCCTGCTGACGGAGGGCGCCCGCGGTGAGGGCGGCATCCTCCGCAACAAGGACGGCGAGCGCTTCATGGAGAAGTACGCGCCGGTGATGAAGGACCTCGCGTCGCGTGACGTCGTATCGCGGTCCATTTACACCGAGATCCGCGAAGGCCGGGGTTGTGGGCCGGAGGGCGACCACGTCTTCCTGGACCTGACCCACCTCCCGCCGGAGCAGCTGGACGCCAAGCTGCCGGACATCACCGAGTTCGCCCGTACGTACCTCGGTATCGAGCCGTACACGGACCCGATCCCGATCCAGCCCACCGCGCACTACGCCATGGGCGGCATCCCGACGAACGTCGAGGGTGAGGTGCTGCTGGACAACACGACGGTGGTGCCGGGCCTGTACGCGGCCGGCGAGGTCGCGTGCGTGTCGGTGCACGGCGCGAACCGGCTGGGCACCAACTCGCTGCTCGACATCAACGTCTTCGGCCGTCGCGCCGGTATCGCGGCGGCGGAGTACTCCGCGAAGAAGGCCGCGCACGTCGAGCTGCCCGAGAACCCGGCCTCGCTGGTCGTCGAGCAGATCGAGCGGATGCGGGACTCGACGGGCACCGAGTCGGTCTCCGTGCTGCGCAGGGAGCTTCAGGAGACCATGGACGCGAACGTCATGGTGTTCCGTACGGAGCAGACGATCAAGACGGCGGTCGAGAAGATCGCCGAGCTGCGCGAGCGCTACAAGAACGTCTCGGTCCAGGACAAGGGCAAGCGGTTCAACACCGACCTGCTGGAGGCCGTCGAGCTGGGCAACCTGCTCGACCTCGCCGAGGTCATGGCCGTCTCCGCGCTGGCCCGCAAGGAGTCGCGCGGCGGTCACTACCGCGAGGACTATCCGAACCGCGACGACGTCAACTTCATGCGCCACACCATGGCGTACCGCGAGGTCGGCGACGACGGCACCGAGTCCATCCGTCTCGACTACAAGCCGGTCGTCCAGACCCGCTACCAGCCGATGGAGCGTAAGTACTGATGGCAACCCCGACGTTGGACAAGGTCGAGGACGCGAAGCCCGCCGAGGCCCCCTCGCCGTACATCACGGTCGTCTTCCGGATCCGCCGGTTCAACCCGGAGATCTCGGCGGAGGCGAGCTGGGAAGACTTCCCGGTGGAGATCGACCCGAAGGAGCGTGTCCTCGACGCTCTGCACAAGATCAAGTGGGACGTGGACGGAACCCTGACGTTCCGCCGCTCCTGCGCGCACGGCATCTGCGGCTCGGACGCCATGCGGATCAACGGCAGGAACCGCCTCGCCTGCAAGACGCTGATCAAGGACATCAACCCTGAGAAGCCCATCACGGTCGAGCCCATAAAGGGCCTCACGGTCCTGAAGGACCTGGTCGTGGACATGGAGCCGTTCTTCCAGGCGTACCGCGACGTGATGCCCTTCCTCATCACGAAGGACACCAACGAGCCGACGCGCGAGCGTCTGCAGACCGCCGAGGACCGCGAGCGCTTCGACGACACGACGAAGTGCATCCTCTGCGCCGCCTGCACGTCGTCCTGCCCGGTGTTCTGGAACGACGGCCAGTACTTCGGTCCGGCCGCGATCGTGAACGCCCACCGCTTCATCTTCGACAGCCGTGACGAGGCGGGCGAACAGCGCCTGGAGATCCTCAACGACAAGGACGGCGTGTGGCGCTGCCGCACGACGTTCAACTGCACGGACGCCTGCCCGCGCGGTATCGAGGTCACCAAGGCGATCCAGGAAGTGAAGAGGGCGCTGATCACGCGCCGCTACTGACGCCAGGCCCCGCGCCCCGTTTAGGGGCGCGGGGCTGTGACATATGCGGCTCCGCCGCGTGGGCGCGACCAGCCACAACGGACCCGCAGCCTGGACACGACCCGGATCCGGGGGTCTGGGGGCGCAGCCCCCAGTTTCGGGAAGGGGCGGGGTTGGGGAAAGGAAAACCCGCCAGGCCCAGCGCGGCGCGGGCGACTCAATCGCGCGGGAGAAGGGGGCCCAGCGGCCCCAGGTCGATGTTCAGGTCGTCCTCGGTGAGACCGAAGTGCTCGCGCAGTTCGGCCATGTTCTCCTCCAGCGCCATCAGCGTCCGTCCGACCTCCTCGATCTGCTCGTCGCTGACGTCGCCCTGGTCGATCCGGCGCAGCGCCTGCCGCTCCATCAGCTGGCGGAGCAGCTCGACGATGGTCAGCACCAAGCCGGCCAGACTCCGCCGCGCCGATTCCTTGTCCAGCTCCAGCCGCCGCGGGAGGTGGCTTCCGTCGTCGCGGCGATCGCGGTCGTCAGGTGATCGGCCGGTCGTCATCCTCGCTGCCCTCCACACGTACCGAAGCGATCAGTGCCCGCAGTGAGATGCGCACCAGGTCGAGGTCCGCGATGGACAGGGTGATCTCTCCGGTGATCACGACACCCCCGGCCAGCACCCGGTCGAGCAGGTCGACCAGAGCCACCTCCCGCGGCTCGACCGCCCGTGTCACCGCACCTCGCTCCCCGGGCTCCCCGGGCTCCCCGGCTCGTGCTCCGATTCCGGCAGCGCGGTGAAGGAATACGGGGGCCACGGCCCGCTGAGTTCGAGGCTGGTCCCGGTGAGGCGCCGCTTGAGGTCGGAGACCCGTGCCAGGAAGTCCGCCGTGTGCTCGTCCGCCACGAGGTAGGAGTTGTTGAGGATCATCCAGCCCTCGTACGCGG
Organism: Streptomyces montanus; assembly: GCF_005786655.1. Lineage (NCBI taxonomy): Bacteria > Bacillati > Actinomycetota > Actinomycetes > Kitasatosporales > Streptomycetaceae > Streptomyces > Streptomyces montanus. The sequence continues at coordinate 100,166 of NZ_VBZC01000020.1, read as the reverse complement.
CCAGCCCGGCGTCCTGCGGTGGGTGCTCGGCGCTCTCCACGGCGACCTCCGACAGGGCGGCGTGGATCTCCTCGGCCTGCCGGGTGACCCGCAGATGCGCGGTCTCCTTCTCCTTCCGCTGGGCGCGCCGACGCAGGAGATACGCGGTGCCTGGCTTGTCGCCGCCGCCCTCGGCGGGCTCCTCGGACGGGTCCGGCAGGAAGGCCTTCGGGTCGGCGAACGCCTTGACGCCCCACTCCGTCCGCCCCGCCACCCGCTCCAGCGCCGCGGCGAGATCCGTCTCCCGGTCCGCGAGCATGTCGCGCACGCCGTCGTCGTCGTGGAAGAGGGTGCCGAAGCGCAGCGGAATGACCGGGCCGTGGCGGGACGCCTCACCGATGACCTGGTGGTGGGACCGGGCCGACCGTTCCAGCCAGCGCAGGTCCTGCAGATGCTCGTGCATCGCGTCGTCGTCGAAGTCCTTCAGCGGTACGGAGCCGACGACGGCGGCGAGGCCCTCGACCTCGCCCGTGCCGCCCGTGCCCTCGATGACGCGTACCGGCTCGCCCGCGACGCCCGTGCGGCCCTTCAGCGGACCGGTGCCCCCCGCGGTCGCTGCGGAGGCCACCGCGTACAGCCAGGTGACGAGCTGCTCGGTCACGTCTCCTCCTCGGGCTCCTCTTCGGGCTCCTCCGCCAACTCCTCTTCCGGCTCTTCGCCCAACTCCTCGTCCTCGTACTCCTCGCTCTCCGGTTCCTCCTCCAGCTCCTCGCCGCGCCGTGCTTCGTCGCGGTCACGCTCCAGCTCGGCGATCTGCCGCCGCAGGCGCTCGTTCTCGTCCACGGCGTCCCTGGCCTTGGACGAGAGGCTCGGGTCGTGCTCCCACCAGTCGATGCCCATCTCACGAGCCCGGTCCACAGAAGCGACCAGCAGCCGGATCTTGATCGTCAGCAGTTCGATGTCCAGCAGATTGATCTGGATGTCACCGACGATGACGATGCCCTTGTCGAGAATGCGGTCCAGGATGTCGGCCAGGCTCGACGGTGCGGTGCCGACGGCGGGCTCGCGCCCGCCGCTCTCGCGGCGGCTCGGGACAGTCCGGTCGGAGCTCTGGCTCATTCGCCCTCCTCGGCCCGGCCTCGGGAGTAGCGCTGGGACCGGCGGCATGAGACGAGGTCGCCCTGGTCGTCGAGCTGGACGCGGTACTCGGCGAGGATGTCGGTGGATTCCGGGATCCGGTGCGTCTCCACCACCTCGATACCGACGAGCCAGCCGTCCTCGCGGCGCTCCAGCGAGGTCACGACCTCCGGGTCCTTACCGGTGAGCAGTTGCACATGGTGCGCGGCACTCCTGGCGACCTCGCGGGCGTCGGCCTTGGGGCTGCGCGCCGGACGGCGGCGCGGCTCCTCACGCTTCTGGTGGTCCTTGCGGTGTTCGCGGGAGTGCTCCGCGCGGCGGGGTTCACGGGAGCGCTCCTCATGGTCTTCGCGCGAGCTCTCCTCACGGCCCTCACGGCCTTCACGGGACTTCTTCTCACGCACTTCAGGCGAGCGCTCGGCGCGGGAACGCTGCCGGCGGTGGTCGCGCTCCTCCCGTTCCTCGCGGGGCACGCCTCACACCTCCACGCCCCCGGCGGTTTGCCCGCCGTTGAGCAGTCGACTGACCAGTGCGCTCTCCCGCTGGTCCGCCTCCTCCTCGCTGATTTCTCCGGACTCCCGCGCCGACGCGACCTCATCCAGGCGCTGCTGGATCACCGCGGGGTCCGCCAGCTCCCGCATCGCCTGCTTCTCGATCTGCTCGGCGATCCACATGATGCCCCGGACAGGGGCCAGGGGCAGGGTGACCACCCCGGTGAACAGCCCCATGGCTAGCCGCCTCCCTCGCCGGCAGTCGCTGCGGCCTCCTTGTCGGCGCTCAGCGCGTCGCTCACGAAGTCGTACGGGGCCATCGGTCCGAGCAGACGCAGCTCGACCCGCTCCCGCCACTGCTCGGCGAGCTCCTCAACGGCTTCCTCGAACGCCTCTCGCTGCCCGTGCTCCATCAAGAAGGAGGCGGTGACCAGCCCCTCGGCGGCTGCCGGCTCCGCCGAGATCATGGCGTGCGCCAACGGTTCCAGCCGCCGTTCCACCTCCTGGAAGTCCGTCTGCCGCTTGGCCTCGATGGCGTTCACGATCAGCTCTCCCAACCGGACCCGCTGCTCGTATCCGGCCGGTTCCGGAACGTCGGCCAGCTCCTCACGCAGTCGCCGGACCTCCTCGTGCTCCTCCAGCACCTCGCGCAGCACCGCGTCCTGCACGTACTGCGCCCTGAGCGTGAACTGCGCCTTGTTCTCAAGCCGTTCGAGAGCCAGGGAGAAGTCCTCACGGCCCTCGGTCAGCAACTCCTCGACCACCGAGTCGGTGTCCCGCAGCACCGTTCCGAAGCGGAACGGCAGCACGGGGGACTCCGCGGCGGCCATGGCGTCCAGCACCTGGGCGTGGGAGCGAAGATCCTCGGGGGTGCCGATCGCCTTGCCGGTGGGCACCTCGCTCACCAGGGCGGCGAGACCGCCGTGGCGTACGAATCCCACCCGGGCCTCCGGGTTGCCCACGGGGCGCAGGTCTTCGATCACCGCGTCGTCCGTACGGTCGTCCGGCACGACTCCGTACACGTAGCAGGCGGTCACGTCCTCGGCCGTCATCAGTCGCGCTCCCTACTCTTCTTCCTGCGCCGGGGCGCCTCTTCCTCCTCCTCGGCCGCCTCCTCCTCGTACTCGTCCTCTTCCTCGCCCTGCAACAGGTCGCTGACCGTGTCCTTGACGCCTTCCAGAGCGCCGCGGGTCTTCCTGCGTCCGCCGCCTTCCTGCATCTGGTTCATCAGGTCGGGCAGCCCCTTGGTCTCGGTGCCGGACCGGGCGATGTCGAGGCGGTTCGCGGCTTCGGCGAAGCGCAGATACGTGTCCACACTGGCGATGACGACTCGGGCGTCGACCGTCAGCAGTTCGATCCCGACGAGGGACACGCGAACGTAGGCGTCGACCACCAGGCCCTTGTCCAGGATCACACCGACCACGTCGGCGAGACTGCTGGCGTTGGGCCGGCTCAGGGCACCACCGCCCTGCTGGCTTGCTACGGTCACGGCACGTCATCCCTTCTCGGACGGAAGGTCGTCAGCGACGGGCACGCCGCTTCGGCCTCTCCTTCTCATCGGGCTCCTCTTCGTGCTCGGCATCTGCCTCGTCGTCCTCGTACTCCTCCTCCGGCTCTTCGTCCTCTTCGTCCTCTTCGTCTTCCTCTTCTTCCTCTTCTTCCTCTTCAGCGCGTGCCTCTTCCTCTTCCTCGTCCTCAGCCCGCGGCTCCTCTTCCTCTTCGCCCTCGGCCCGCGGTTCTTCTTCCTCTTCCTCCTCGCTGACGACCTCCCCCTCGTGGATCGTGCCGCGCCAGCCTTCGATCTCCTCTTCCGGGTGCGGGCTCAGCAGTACCTCGGACATGACGTGGCGGCGGTAGTGCTTCAGCTCGAGCCGCGCCCGGCGGCCCGGGGCCCGCCAGAGGTTTCCGGTGTGCTCGAAGAAACCCTGCGGGTGGTACTGGAGGACCAGCAGAATCCTGGTGAGGTCGGGCGTCACCTCATGGAAGGTGACCGCGCCGTCCACATGGCCCTTCTCCGCCTCCGACCGCCAGACGATCCGCTTGTCGGGCACCTGTTCGATGATCTCGGAGTGCCATTTACGGCTGGAGAAGAAGATCTTCGCCGTCCACTCCAGTTCCGTGTCGGTCTCCTGCTCGACGTCCTCGACCCTCTTCATGAAGTCGGGGAAGTCCTCGAACCGGGTCCACTGGTCGTAGGCGAGGGAGAGGGGGACGCCCACATCGATCTGCTCGACGATGTTGGTGACCTTGAGCTCCTTGCTCTTGGTGCCGCCCTTGCCACCTCCGAGGCCGGGAACGGCGTCCTTCAGCTTTTCCTTCACCTGTTCCTTCACCGTGCCCTTGGCCTTCTCAGTGACCCGTTGCAGACCCGCCCTGACCACGGGCTTCACCGGCAACTTGAGCCCGAGTCCGCCGCCCTGCCCGCCGGAGGCCACCGACTTCAGAGCCCTCTCCCCCAGCGCGAGGAGGATGTCCTGCATGTCCTTGACCAGCCGTTCGGTGGGCAGCTCCTTGGTGAGCGTGCCGATCCCGCCCTTACCCTGGCCGTTCGTTTCCTCTGCCATGCCCCATCACCCTCGGCTCCGCCGCGCAGACCCTCCGGCAGCCGTCTTCTTCCTCGCCGCGGCCGGACGGTCACTCGACTTCTTCTGCGGGGCTGTGCGCGAGCGCGCCGCCTTCCGGGCCTCCGCCCGGGGCTTCTTCGTGCGACCCTCGCCCTCCTCGTCCCGCGCCTTGTCCCCCTGCGCCTTCTCCCCCTGCGCCTTGTCCCGCTCCGCCTTGCCCTTCTCCGGGGCCGCCTTCTGGCTCGCCTTCTCGTCCGGCTCTTCCTCCGCCTTCTGCTCGCCGTCTGCGCCCGGTACCGCGCGCAGCGACGTGGCTCGGGCCTCCAGCCGGTCACTCAGCGCGTCGATACGCTGGCTGGCCGCCGATACGGCCGCCGTTCGTCCCGCGGACACCAGCTGGCTGCGGACTTCATGGGTGATCTTGCCGAGCTCGGAGGACTTCACCTGCCCCAGCCCCGCCGGGGCCTGCCCCGACACGAGCCGCTTTCCTGCCGCCACACCAGCGAGGGTCAACGCCAACCGCATCCTGTGGTTGCGCCCCATGAGGTACCCGCTGGCGAAGGCCAGTCCCACCTGGCCATTCATGGTCACTCCTCCTCCCGAACGAGAGCGAGTGCATTGTCCGGATATATCACCAACTATCCGTGTTTCCCTCATGGCGCCTGCTCACACGCGCGAACCTCCACGAACCCGCTCCGCTGAGGCCAAGGGCATGCCGGCACCACGATCAGGTGAACCAGCCGGTACGGGACTCCCGGGACGCACCCGGCCTACGATGATGCTCTCGACACCAGCCCACAGGAGGCACGTGATGTCTGCAGCAGCTGTTGAGCAGCCCTCCGACAACCGGCCGCTCACGGACCTGGCCGACGAGATCATGGAGAGTCGTCCGGGCTACCGCGTCGAGATCATCGGAGGCCAGATCCTCGTGACTCCATCCCCGGACGCCCCCCACGCTCGGGCCTTGGACCGGCTGAGGAATCCCTTCGCCGAGGCCGGCCTCACCGGGGGCGAGACCGAGGTCCTCCAGAACGTCAGCATCTGGCTCCCGGACGGCCCCGAGGATTACGCGACCCCCGACCTGTCCGTGGTCGACGCCGACATCGACGAGCACTACGTCGAGAACAACTGCTACGACCCCGTGGCCTTCCGGCTCGTCCTGGAAGTCACCTCCAGCAACTGGAAGACAGACCTACAGAGCAAGGTCACCGCATACGCCAACGCCAACGTCCCGGTGTACGTGGTCATCGACCGCAGGCACCAGCGCGTCCACGTCCTCACGAGCCCGACGCAGGATGAGTACGCCAACCACCGAGTTCACGCCCCCGGCGAGCTCGTCACCCTCCCCGACTCGATCGGCGCCAAGGTCACGCTCGACGTGGCGGAGATCCTCGCCGCCGGACAGCCGAAACGGGACTGAGCCGAACTCCGAATTCCCCTACACAGAGGCGCAGTTGGCGGAGAACTCCTGAAACTGACGGGGCTGTTGTTACAAACTGACCCCCATGGCACTCCTGAGAAAAGCCGCCGCCACACTGTCTGCCGCAACGGCAGCGGCGGCGCTGCTCGCGATACCCCCCACGGCCACGGCGAACCCGGCCCCCGCCTCCCCGTCGCGCAACACGCTCGTACGGGAGAACTTCGACCGCCTCCCCCTCGGCCCGGTCACCGAAGGCCGCGGCTGGACCACCGACACGTCCAACGGCACGCTGTCCGTCGCCCCCAGCACCACCGGTCACGGCCGCGAACTCCGCATCCGCACCGAAGGCAACGGCCACGCCTTCCTCGAATTCCCCGACCTCGCCCCGCCCGGCAACAGCTTCTGGGCCCGTCTGCGCCTGCGCGTGGCCGACTTCCCCACCGCCCCCGACTGGGCGCACTGGACCCTCGCGGAGGCGTCCGGCTCCGACTCCCCCACGCTGGTCCGTCCCCTGGGCGGCCAGTACGCCCCCACCGACAACGGCAACTTCTGGGGCGTCGGCTCCGACCTGGGCCCCACCGGCGACTGGACCTCCTGGCAGACGTCCGCCCCGGCCACCGCCGGAAAGTGGCAGTGCGTCGAGTTCCACCTGGACGCCACCGACAACCGCGTCACCGTCTACCGGGACGGCGTCGAGCAGCCCGACCTGACGGTCTCCACCAAGCACCACGGCGGCACGGCGGACGACTTCGTCTTCCCCACCTTCGACAAGCTCAAGCTGGGCTGGCAGCTCTACCAGTCCGACCCGACCCCGTCGTCGTACGACATCCGCATGGACGACATCGCCCTGAGTACCCGCCGCGTGGGCGGCTGTTCGTCATAGCCGAGGCGGCGTTCAGCTACCGGCCCGGGCGGCGATCGACAGCCGACAGGTCGATCTCGATGTCGAAGGGCGTCGCGACCTTGAGGCGGTCGTGGAAGATGCCGGTGAGGCCGTACGACTTGGTGGCGGGGTCGAGTTCGTAGACGTAGACCACGGGGAGCCCCTTGTCCTCGTCCTGCTCGACCCGCCAGAAGTGCGGGACGCCCGCCGCCGCGTACTTGCGGGGCTTGACCTCGCGGTCGCGCTCGCGGGAGTCGGCGGAGACGACTTCGACGGCGAGGACGATGTCCTCCGGCTTGTACCAGGTCTGCCCGGGTCCGGTGTTCGCCTCCAGTGGGAAGACAAGGACGTCCGGCTCCGGCCGGTTCTTCGCGTCCAGTTTGACGGTCATTTCCCGTATGACGTCGAGATGCTCCGGGGCCTGCTCAAGAAGGACGTTGTCCAGCAGGCGCATCGTGCGCGAGTGGAATCGAGTCTGCGGACTCCTGAAGACGAGGCTCCCGTCGATCAGCTCCGTGTGGGGCGGGAGGCCCGGAATCCGGTCCAGGTCGTCCGCAGTCCAGCCCTCGGTGGTTTTTCCCATGGGACGGAGTCTCACCTGTGGGTTCAGCGTACCCAGCGCAGATGACAGAGGCCTCACCCCAACGAGCGATCAGGCTTACTTGAACATGTTCAAAAACAGGGCTACATTCTTTGCCAGCAGCGTTTTTGAACGCGTTCAAGAGAGGGTGGGGACATGGACCTCACGGTCGTCGCGTACGTCATCTATCTGGTCGTCAGCATCGCTCTGACCATCTGGGTGGCCCGTACGCTCAGCCACAACGGGCGGATCTTTCTCGCCGATGTGCTGCACGGGAACGAGAAGCTGGCGGATGCCGTCAACCACCTGCTCGTGGTGGGCTTCTACCTGGTCAACCTCGGCTTCGTCGCGCTCTACCTGAGCGGGGACGACGAGATCGCCAACGCCCGCGGGGTGTTCGAGGCCCTGTCGACGAAGCTCGGCGTCGTGCTGCTGGTGCTGGGCGTGCTGCACCTGGGCAACGTGTACGTGCTCAACAAGATCCGGCGGCGGGGCGTCATGGAGCGCGAGCAGCGGCCGCCCGTGCCGCCGCAGGACTGGGTCGCCCCGGCGGCCGGGG
>NZ_VBZC01000020.1:0-92543 GCF_005786655.1 Streptomyces montanus | reverse complement strand
CCGGCGGCCGGGGCGTGACCCCGATGGCCACGGCAGCCGCCGCGGACCGGGACGCCGCGCGCGTCCCGGTCCGCGGGCTCACGGTCCTGTACGACGCCGAGTGCTCGCTCTGTACATTCCTGCGTAACTGGCTCGTACGGCAGCGGCAGTTGGTGCCCCTCGAACTGGTGCCGGCCGGGTCGGAGGCCGCCCGGCGCCGCTATCCCGGGCTCGACCACGGGGCCACCCTCGACGAGATCACCGTCGTCGGCGACGCGGGCCAGGTCTACCGGGGCGCCGCGGCCTGGATCGTCACCCTGTGGGCGCTCTCCGAGCACCGGCCGACAGCCCATCGGCTGAGCACTCCGGCCGGGGCGAGGCTGGCGCGGGGCGTGGTGCTCGCCGCCGCGAAGTGGCGCGGCGCCCAGTGGCGTGGGGCCCGGTGGGGCGGCGGCACCTACAGCCGTGGCGACGGGTGGGTGTACGACCCGAGCTGGGGCTGGGTCTACAACGCCCCCGGCTGCGACAACGGCGCCTGTTCCACTGGTTAGGCTCGTTCCCGTGGCAGCAGCGAAAGACAGTAGTGCGAGCCAGGACGGCCCCGCCGACGAGTCCCGTACCCCCGCCAAGAGCGAGCAGACCCGGGCCCTGATCCTGGAGACGGCGATGCGCCTGTTCCAGGAGCGGGGTTACGACAAGACGACCATGCGGGCCATCGCCACGGAAGCCGGGGTGTCCGTCGGCAACGCGTACTACTACTTCGCCGGCAAGGAGCATCTGATCCAGGGCTTCTACGACCGGATGGCCGCCGACCACCGGGTGGCCATCCGGACGGTCCTGGACCGGGAGACCGATCTGGAAGCCCGGATCGCCGGGGTGTTGAAGGCGTGGCTGGATGTGGCGACGCCGTACCACGAGTTCGCGGTGCAGTTCTTCAAGAACGCCGCCGACCCGGACAGCCCGCTCAGCCCGTTCTCGCCCGAGTCGGAACACGCGCGCACCGAGGCCATCGGCGTCTGCCGCGAGGTGCTCGTGGGCTCCAAGGCGAAGGTGCCGGAGGAACTGCGGGACGTCCTGCCGGAGTTGCTGTGGCTCTCCCAGATGGGGCTCGTTCTGTACTGGATCTTCGACCGCACCGAGGGCCGCGAGCGCAGCTACCGCCTCGCCGAACGCGGCGCCCGCCTCACCGCCCTGGGCGTCTCTCTGGCCCGTTTCCGCGTACTGCGCCCGCTGGTTCGCGAGGTGCATGACCTCTTCACGGACTTCCTGCCGGGGATGACGAAAGCCCTCCCCGACCCGGCGGCGTCGTCCCAGGACAAGAATCAGAGCAGAGACAAGGACAAGGACAGGGGCAAGGACAGGGGCAGGGGCAAGCGCTTCGGCGCGCGCGAGGAGTAGCGCAAGGGCAAGTGCGAGGGCAAGCGCGAGGGGCGCCCGCCTCCGCAGCGGGCGCCCCTCTCACCGACCGCCCCTCAGTTCACCGCGTCCACCTCATCGGCCTCCAGCTCCACGTCGTACACCAGCGGATCGTCGGACACGGTCACCTGCCTCGCGCGGGCGGCGTACGAAGGAGCCGTCGCCGCGAGCAGGAACGTCCCCGGGAACGGCACCGCGACGATGTACGAGCCGTCGGCCAGCGACGTCACGCGGTCCAGCCGGCGGCCTCCCTGGGTGAGCAGGTTCAGCACGGCACCCCCGACCGGCTGCCCGTCCGCGCTGCGGACGAAGCCGTGTACCACGGAGCCGCCCGCCTCACCGCCCTTGTCGAGAGGCACGCGCGCGTGGACACCGCCGTCCGGCACGCGTGCGTGCGGCACCTCCGCGCGTGCCTCCGCTTCCTCTTCCTCCCGTTCCTCCCGGGGCTCCACCGCCAGATGGGGCAGCCGCTTCTCCAGCCACCCGGGCAGCCACCAGTTGGAGATCCCCAGGAGGTGCATCGCGGCCGGCACCAGTGCCGTACGGAGGATGAACGCGTCGAGCGCGACCGCCGCGGCGAGGCCGATGCCCGCCATCGCGGCTTCGGGGTCGCCGCTCAGCACGAAGGCGAGGAAGACACAGACCATGATCAGAGCGGCGCTGTTGATGACGCGGCTGGTCTCGGCGAGGCCCACACGCACGGCGCGCGCGTTGTCCCGCGTGTGTACCCACTCCTCGTGCATCCGGCTCACCAGGAACACCTGGTAGTCCATCGAGAGCCCGAAGAGCAGCGACAGCATGATGACCGGCAGGTAGGCGTTGATCGGCCCCTCCTTGCCCAGGCCGAACAGATCCAGGCCCCAGCCGTACTGGAAGACCGCGACGAGTACGCCGAACGAGGCCGCGGCCGCGATCAGGTTCATCACCGCGGCCGTCAGCGGCACCACGAGGGAGCGGAAGGCGACCAGCAGAAGCAGGAAGCCGAGTCCGATGATCGCCGCGATGAAGTACGGCAACCGGTCTCCGGTCACGGTCGCGAAGTCCTTGGACACGGCCGTCACGCCGCCGACATGGGCAGGCGCGCCGGAGTCCGGGATCACCTCGTCCCGCAGGGTGTCGATGAGCCGGTCCGTCTGCTCGGACTGCGGTGAGGTGGTGGGCACGACCTGGATCACCGTGACGCCCCGCACGGCCGGAGCCGCCGCGACCTGCGCGACGCCCTCGGTCGACCGGATGCGCGAGACGAGTCCTTCCGCGTCGCCGCCGTCCGTGACCACCTGGAGCGGGCCGTTGAAGCCGGGCCCGAAGCCCTCGGCGAGCAGGTCGTACGCCTGCCGGGTCGTCGACGACGCCTCGTGGTTGCCCTGGTCGGTGGCGCCGAGCCGCAGCGACAGCACGGGGAGCGCGAGCACGGCCATCACCACGACCGCGAGGGTGGCGATCGAGCGCGGGCGCTTCTGGACGTTCGAGGACCAGCGCACCGCGAGACCGCTCGCCTGCTCCCGTTCCGGCCCTGTGGCGGCGAGCCTGCGCCGCTGCCTGCGGCTGAGCACCCGAGTGCCGAGGAGGCCGAGCAGCGCGGGCAGCAGGGTGACCGCCGCGAGCACGCTCAGTACGACCGTGAGCGAGGTGCCGATGACCACACCGTTCAGGAAACGCAGGTTCATCACGAGCATTCCGGCGAGCGCGATGCACACCGTGCCGCCCGCGAACAGCACCGCCCGGCCGGAGGTGTTGAGGGCCGCGACCGCCGCCTCCTCCGGCTTCATGCCCCGCAGGATGCCGCGCCGGTGCCGGGTGACGATGAACAGCGCGTAGTCGATGCCGACTCCGAGTCCGATCAGCGTGGCGAGCAGCGAGGCGAGTTCGGGGACGTTCGTGACATGGCTGAGCAGCTGGGTGGAGAGCAGCCCCGTGCCGACGCCGAAGACCGCGATGACGATCGGCACCAGCATCGCGAAGAGCGATCCGAAGGCCAGGAACAACACGACCGCCGCCGCGGCGATGCCGACCAGCTCGGCGGTGCCGGTGGGCGGCTCCTGGATGCGTGTGATCGCCTGGCCGCCCAACTCGACCCGCAAGCCGCCTCGTTGCGCGTCCTGTGCCGTGTCGACGACGTCCTGCACCAGTTCCTTGGGTACGGAGTTCGCCTGCTCGGCGAAGGTGACCTGGGCGTAGGCGATCTTCCCGTTCTCGCTGATCTGGGCCCCGCCCCGCGCGGTGTACGGGTTGGTGACCTCGCCCACGCCCTTCATCTCGCCGATCGCGGCGAGCGCGGGCTCGATCCGGGAGCGTACGGACTCGTCCCGTACGGTTCCGTCGTCGACCTTCCACACCACCGTGTCGGTGTCGCCCGACCTCTCGGGAAAGGCCTTCTTCATCAGGTCGTACGCGCGCGTGGAGTCCGTGTTCGGAAGGGAGAAGGTGTCCGCGTAGTTCGTGCCCGCGGTGGATCCCGCGAAGCCCAGCCCGAACAGCGCCCCCAGCCACAGCAACAGGACCACCAGCCGGTGCCGATAGCACCACCGTGCCAATGTCGTCACGCCTCAACGCTCCTTAGTCGGTCCGTCGGTTGGTCCCCCAGGTCCTGCGGCTCAGCATCGGGGGCGCCGCACGGGCGTGGACACGGCACGGCCATGACTCTCAAGGAACTCCAATGCGAAGGGCGGCCCCAACGGCCGCTGCCCGCGCCGATACTGGGGCCATGACCGCTCACGAAGGAGCCACGGTCCTGGTGGTCGAGGACGAGCCGAGCATCGCGGACGTCCTCGCCATCGCCCTGCGCTACCACCGCTTCGAGGTGATGACGGCGGGCACCGTCCGCCAGGCGCTGACGCTCGCCGAGCGCACGCGTCCCGACGCCGCGCTCCTCGACGTGATGCTGCCGGACGGCGACGGCCGGACGCTCGGCCGCGAACTGCGCGTCGGGCGACCGGATCTGGCCCTGGTGTTCCTGACCGCGCGGGACGCGCCCGCGGAGATCGTCGGCGCGCTCGGCTTCGGCGACGACTACATCACCAAGCCGTTCAACATCGACGAGGTCGTCGCCCGGATCACCGCGGTCCTGCGCCGCACGCGATCGGACGACGTCCTCCCCCAACGGCCGCCCCTGCGCTACGGCGACCTGGAGCTGGACGAGACGACGTACTCGGTGCGCCGCGCGGGCCGCACGGTGGAGCTCACCCCGACCGAGTACGCGCTGCTGCGCTTCCTGGTGCGCAACGGCGGGCAGATCGTGCCCAAGGAGCAACTCCTGCGCCACGTCTGGCAGTACGAGCACTCGGCCGAGTCGACCGTCGTGGAGACCTACATCAGCTATCTGCGGCGCAAGCTCGACGCTCTCGGCGCGCCCGTGATCACGACCCGCCGGGGTGTGGGGTACGGGCTCGCATGAGCATCCGCCACCGTCACCGCCATGGCATCCATTCGCTGCGCGGCGGGCTGGCACTGGCGAACGTGGCCCTGCTGGCGCTCGGCATCGTCGTGGCGACCGCGGCGAGCCTGATGGGCATGCGCGCCTACCTGCTCGACGGCATCGACACGGATCTGACCCGGACCCGCGACTCGATCGGCGGCACCCGGCTCACCATCGAGCAGATCGACTCGCTGAGCGCGCTGACGGCGCTGAGCGACAAGTTCGCGTCGGAGTCCTCCGGCCGCGATGCCGACGCACCGGCACGGGACGCCGTCTTCACGGCGCTGGACGCTCGGGGACGCCCGCTGACCCTCGGCGGTTTCGCGCCCACCGACGACCAGCGCGCGCTCGCCGCCGCGGTGGACGACCCGGCCGCCCTCGCCGCCGACGAGGAACCGCACGACGTCACGGTCAAGGGCACCCCGTTCCGGGTCACCGCGGCGTCCCTGGCCGACGGCACGACGGTGCTGATGGCCACGTCGACCGGCTCCGTGCACGAGGTCATCCGCAAGGCACTCAAGCTCGACCTCGCCGTCGGCACACTGCTGCTCGCGCTGCTCGCCGTGCTGACGATGATCAGCGTCAGCCGCCGGATGCGCCCCCTGGAGGACATGGTGGAGACCTCGTCGGCGATCGCCGAGGGGGATCTGACCCGCCGCGTGCCCTCCAGCCGGCACCCGACCGAGGAGGTCGAGCAGCTGCGGGTCGCCCTCAACTCGATGCTGCAGCAGGTCGAATCGGCGTACCGCACGCGCGAGCGCAGCGCGGCCCAGCTGCGCCGCTTCGTCGGCGACGCCTCGCACGAGCTGCGTACGCCGCTGTCGGCGATCCGCGGCTATCTCCAGCTGTACGACAAGGGGATGCTGAGCGATCCGGCCGAGCGCAAGCGAGCCTGGGACCGGATGAACGGGGAGGTCGACCGCATGGGCCGGCTCGTCGACGAGCTGCTCACCCTGGCGCGCCTCGACCAGCGGCCCGAACTGCGCTTCAAGAACGTCGACTTGAGCCGTCTCGTTCGCGACGCGGCGGAGGATCTGCGGGCCCAGCAGCCCGACCGCCCGGTCTCGGTGGACGCCGACGGTGCCCTTCTCGTGCACGCCGACGAGTCGGGGCTGCGCCAGGTCCTGGGCAATCTCGTCGGGAACATACGGACGCACACGCCGGCCGACGTGCCGGTCACCCTCGGTCTGGAACGCCAGGACGGGACCGTACGGCTGTGTGTCGCGGACGAGGGCCCAGGGCTGGCGGAGGAGGACGCGGCGCGGATCTTCGACCGGTTCTTCCGGGCGGGCGGCGGCGCGGGCAGCGGTCTGGGAATGGCGATCGTGCAGGGCGTGGTGGCCGCGCACGGGGGCGAGGTGGCGGTGCGGACGGCTCCGGGCAAGGGGCTGGCAGTGACGGTGACGCTGCCGACGCGGACGTACGACTGACCGTCTGGCCCCTCGGGTGGCTGGGCCCTGATCCTTCGGACAGGCCCTAGCCCGCCGGTACGAGCGCCCACACGGTCTTGCCGTCTCTGCCCCGGCCCCACACGCCCCAGGCCGCCGTGAGGTGCTCGACGAGGTGCAGGCCGCGCCCGGACTCCGCTCCCTCCTCTCCGGCATCCTCGATCGGCCGCGGGCTCGGCTGGACGGAGCTCGCGTCGGAGACCTCGATGAAGCACGAGCCGTCGGCGAGCGCGGTCACCGCGACCTCGAACTCCCGCTCCTGGGGCCGTCCGTGACGTACCACGTTTGTCGCCAGCTCGGAGACGAGCAGGACGGCGTCCTCGAGTGCCGTTCCGTCCCCACTGTGCCCCCAGTCCGCCAGATGGTCCCGCACCCGGCGCCGGGCGATCGCGACCGAGGCCGGATGCCGGGGCAGGCGGAAGGCGTTGCGTCTCAACACGTTTGCTCCCCCTCCAGCACACGCCTCCGTCACATCATGCTGGGTGGAGTGAACGCACCGCATCACGCCTGCAATCGTCAACCCCGCGTGAACGCGTCAAATCCAGAAGAGGCTCCACAGCCGGGAAAGGCGTCGATACCGTCGCAAGTCGACCCTCGTACGGCCCTGTGCGCCTTGTGCCGGCTGGCCGGAATCCAGCGGCGACGCAGCGGTGAAGCCGAGACCTTGCCTCAGGCCTGCCGGGAGGCCAGCTGTACGACCGTGATGTCGGACGGTGCGCCCACGCGCGTGGGCGGGCCCCAGGCACCCGCGCCACGGGTGACGTACAGCTGGGTGTCGCCGTAGCGCTCCAGACCCGCCAGGGTCGGATTGGCGAGGCCCGCGATGAAGTTGCCGGGCCAGAGCTGGCCGCCGTGGGTGTGGCCGGAGAGCTGGAGGTCCACGCCGTGGTCCACGGCCTCGTGGATCTGCACGGGCTGGTGGGCGAGCAGCACGCACGCGCGGGCCCGGTCCCGGTCGCCCAGCGCCTTCGCGAAGTCGGGCCCCTGTCCCTCGTCCTCGCCCGCCACGTCGTTGACACCGGCGAGGTCGAAGCCGGCCAGCTCCGTCCGGTCGTTCTCCAGCGGCGTCAGGCCGAGTTCGCGTACGTGCTCGACCCACTGCTCGGCACCGGAGAAGTACTCGTGATTGCCGGTGACGAAGAACGCACCGTGCCGCGCCCGCAGTTGAGCGAGCGGTGCGGCGGCGGGCCCGAGGTCCTCCACCGTGCCGTCGACGAGGTCACCCACGACCGCGATGAGGTCGGGCTGGGTCGAGTTGACGGTGTCGACGACCTTCTGGGCGAACCCGGGCCCGAGCAACGGCCCCAAGTGAACATCACTGACCACGGCGATCCGGAACCCGTGCGCGGCCCGCGGCAGTTTGGCCAGCGGAACGGTCACCCGCTTCACCTTCGGCCCGCGCAGCACCCCGTACGTCCCGTATCCGACCGTCCCCAGAGCGGCGGCCGCTGCGGCCCCGCCCACGACACGGGACACGAAGAGACGCCGCGAGGGGCCACTGGGCGTGGCCGGCGGTCCATCCGAAGCCGCCGGGGCCTCCGAATCGCCGTCGGAGGCCCCGGCGTTCTCCGCATCGGCGTCAGGCGTCGCAGGATCCTGTGGACCACTGTCGGGCGTGCCCGCGGCCCCCGCCCCCACAACCGCGGCGGGCGCGGCGATCTCCACCGATCCGCGATCGTCCAGTGTCCTGGGCACCGCACGCCGCTCGACGACCCGCCGCAGAACCGGCCGCACCACCTCCCCCACCAGCACGCCCAGCAAGAGGTAGATCGTCAGCGCCATCCACAGGAAGCCCGGCCAGCCCAGCAGCTGCTGGAGCCAGAACGGCGCGCCCGCCCGCTCGGTGGCGATCGCCGCGAACATGATCAGCGGCCCGGCGACGAACACCACCGTGCCCGCACGCCGCGCGAGCCCCGCCCGGGCCGTCGTATCGCGCACCAGACGACGCCACACGTACCAGTGCATTCCACCGAAGGCGGCCAGGACGGCCACGGCGACCAGAAGAAAGACGATGACCACGCGGTGGCTCCCCGTTATGACGTGTGGCGCATGGCGCGAATACCGCGCAACCCGATGACCCCGATGACCGTCCCAAGGACAAAGGAGACAACGGCGAGCGTCAGGTGCACCCAGAAGTACCCGGTCGGATCGCCCGCGTCGTCGAACGCGAGCCCGCTCCCGTCCTTCCACAGGTTCTTGACGAAAGTGATCCAGATGACCCAGCTCCACACCCCGAAGGCGAGCAGGAACCAGGACACGGAACGGCTGAGCTTCATACGCTCAGTATCTCTGCCGTCGATCGGGCGCCGCCTCCGGGGTGGGGAGGGCGGTGGGACTTCCCGGCCGGAGCCATGTACGTTCTCGACCGTGTCCGCCATGAAAAAGACCACCAAGTCGTCCTTGCTGGTCACTTCCGCCGCCTTGTTGTCCTTGCCGCTCACCGCGACCGCCACCGCGCCCGCCTTCGCGGACGGAACGCCGAGCCCCAAGGCCACGACCAAGCCGAGCAGGTCGGCCAAGCCGAGCGCCACACCCCCGGCGAACATGTCGGCCGTGGGCGGCGCCCAGCTCGGCAAGGCCGGTACCCAGGCGAACCTCGGCGCCGGCGCCCCGGTCCTTCCGAAGGAGCTGAGCGCCCGTTCCTGGATCGTCGCGGACGCCGAGTCCGGGGACGTCCTGGCCTCGCACAACGCGCACTGGCGGCTGGCCCCCGCGAGCACCCTGAAGATGTTGTTCGCGGACACCGTGCTGCCGAAGTTCGACCGGACCGAGAAGCACAAGGTCGTGCCCTCCGACCTGGCGGGCATCGGCATCAACTCCAGCATGGTCGGCATAAAGGAGAACGAGACGTACACGGTCCACGACCTGTGGCTCGGCGTCTTCCTTCGCTCCGGCAACGACGCCGTCCACGTCCTGTCCGCGATGAACGGCGGCGTCGACCAGACGGTCAAGGACATGAACGCGCACGCCGAGGAGCTCCAGGCCCTCGACACGCACGTGGTCAGCCCGGACGGCTACGACGAGACGGGCCAGGTGTCATCGGCGTACGACCTGACCCTGTTCGCCCGCTCCGGCCTGCAGAAGAAGGACTTCCGGGAGTACTGCTCGACGGTACGCGCCCAGTTCCCGGGCGAGACCAAGAAGAACAAGAAGGGCAAGAAGACCCGCAAGTCCTTCGAGATCCAGAACACCAACCGGCTGCTGACGGGTGCCTACGACCTCGACGTCTACAAGGGCATCGCGGGTGTGAAGAACGGCAATACCTCGAACGCGGGCTCCACCTTCACCGGTGTCGCCGAACGCGACGGCAAGGTGTTGCTCGTCACGGTCATGAACCCCGAGAAGGAGGAGAGCAACGAGGTCTACAAGGAGACCGCCCGCCTCCTCGACTGGGGCTTCCAGGCGTCGGGCAAGGTCGAGCCGGTGGGTGAGCTGGTGCCTCCGAAGGGCGCGGACACGGGCTCGCAGCCGGGTGCGGGCGCCTCCGGCCAGGCGGGGGGATCCGGTACCGGTGAGAAGTCCGTCGCCGCTTCGAAGAAGGAGGCGGGTTCGAGCGGTATCGGCATCGCGCTGGCGATCACCGGCGGTCTTCTCGTGCTCCTCGCGGCCGGGGCGTTCCTCGTCAACCGCCGCTGGCCGCTGCCCGACCTGATGCGCCGTCGCCCGCGCCCCTGACATGCTTTCGCTGGGCGTCGGCTTCGCCGGCGTCCCCATCGTCGGCTTCGGCGGCGTGGGCATCGTCGGCTTCGTCAGCGTGGGCTTCGTCGGCGTGGGCTTCAGCTTCGGCCTCGGCCTCGGCTTCGGTTTCGGTTTCCTGCGAGGGCTCCTCGAGGCCTTCCAGGGACTCCTCGGGGCCCTCCGTGTCTTCCGAATCACCGGCCTCTTCGGTGGTGCCGTTCTCCCCCGTCGCCGTCCAGGCGGCGCAGAAGAGCACGAGCTTCGCGGTGAAGTTGATCCACAGCAGCAGCGCGACGGGCACCCCGAAGGCGCCGTACATGTTCTTCGAGGCGACGCCGCTTATATAGCCGCTGAGCAGCAGCTTCAGCAGCTCGAACCCGACGGCCCCGATCAGCGCGGCGGTGATCAGACGGCGGCGGGGCGGCTCGACGCCGGGCAGCAGCGTCAGGACGTACAGGAGGAGCGAGAAGTCGGCGAGGACGGCGATGGCGAACGCGGCGGCCTGCAGCAGGGCGCCACTCCAGCCGGTCTCGTCGATGCCGAGCTGCCGGGCCGTCCAGCCGACCATCGTCGACGCGACGGTGGACGCGGCGAGCGTGACGAGCACGGCGCCGCCGAGCCCGACGAGCACCCCGGCGTCCTTGGCCTTGCGCAGGACGGGGTTCTCGTCGGGGTCGGGCAGCTCCCACACCGCCCGCAGGCATTCGCGCATGGAGCCGACCCAGCCGATGCCGATGAACAGCAGGACCGCACCCGCGATGATGCCGACGGTGCCGGCGTTCTCCACCAGGCCGTTGATGTCCAACTGGTCGGAGATGCCAGGGATCTGGTCGGCGATCTTGTCCTCGAGCTGGTGCTGCCGCTTCTTGTCGAGGGTCGCGGCGGTCACCGCGGCGGCGACGGTGATCAGCGGGAAGAGCGCGACGAAGCTGATGAAGGTCATCGCCGCCGAGAGCCGCGCCCACTTCACCCGGTCCAGACGCTCGTACGAGCGCCACGCGTGTGTGGTCATCAGACGCGCGACGACCGGCCCTATGCCAGGGAGCTTCTTCAGCCAGTCCATGATCCGATTCTGCCCTCGTTACGGCCCTCCTGTCGGAAGACCAAGGAGCGGGTACCCCAGAACCGCAGGACTGTAGCCAGCGCCATACCGACTCCGGCGCCCGAGATCGTGTCCGCGCGCTGCGAGGTGAACCCGAGGCCATAGTGACTGACGGCGAGACACAGCAGCTGCACGAGGGCGCCCGCGATGTTCACCGCGAAGAAGATCCCGTACTGCCGCAGTCCACGTGCACTGGTGTGCCGGTAGGTGCCGAGCGCGTTGCCCGCGTACGCGACCGAGCAACCCGCCACGAATGACAGCGCCTTAGCGGTCAGTGGGTCCACGCCCACGGGGCCACGCAGCCACACGAAGAGGGCGAGGTCGGCGGCGTACGCGAGGAGCCCGGCGGTCGCGAAGCCGAGCAGCTCCCCGGCCGCCGGGCGCCGTACGTGGCTCACGAGTCCGCCCCGGGCTCGTGGCTCATTGGTCGGCCTCCGGCTCGTGGCTCACCAGTTGGCCACGGCCAGGCCGTACATCGCGAGCCAGACCATGCCGATCAGCGCCAGCGCGCGGTCGCGCAGCACGACGTCCTCGGGTTCGCCCGCCGTGCCCCGGTCGGCGAAGACCGCGTACCGCAGGATCGCGAGAATGAAGGCGACCATCGACAGCTGCCGCCAGGGCAGCACGCTGGTGTGCGGCACACCGCCCTCTTCCATGGCCCACAGGCAGTAGGCGAGGACCGCGACGCCGGCCGCGAGCTGCCAGACGAACCGGAGGTAGCCCACGGTGTATTCCGTGAGCAACGCGCGCGTGGCGCCCGATTTCCCGGCCATCTGTACGGCCTCGGAGTAACGCTTGGCGGAGACCATGAACAGCGCGCCGAAGCCGGTCGTGATCAGGAACCAGCGCGACAGCGGAATGCCGAGCGCGAGCCCGCCGATCATCGCGCGCATCAGGAACCCGGTGGTCACTACGGCGAGATCGATGACGAGGACGTGCTTGAGGCTGACGCAGTACGCCAGTTGCATGCCCAGGTAGGCGATCAGCAGGGCCGAGGCGAGGGGCGAGCACAGGAAGGTGGCGGCGGTCGGGGCGACGACGGCGAGGACTCCCCCGACGGCGTACGCGACAGGGACGGGCACCTGTCCGGCGGCGACCGGACGGTGGCACTTGACCGGATGGGCGCGGTCGGCGTCCGCGTCCCGCGCGTCGTTGACCAGGTAGACGGCGGCGGCGCAGGCCGTGAACAGGACGAAGACGAGCGCGACTTGGATGATCACATGGCGTGAGAAGAGCTCGCCCGCCGCCGCGGGCGCGGCGACCACGAGGACGTTCTTGACCCACTGCCTGGGACGGGCCGTCCTGATCAGGCCCCTGAGGAGGCCGTATTTCCGCGAGGAGGGCGGCCGCTGCGGCATTCTCTCCAGGAGTGCCGTTTCAGACATGGTCGCCGCCACCCGTCAGCATCCAGCGGGTCCCGAGCCCGGCCATGAGCCCGCCGAGGGCCGCGCCGGCCGCCACGTCCGAGGGATAGTGGACGCCGACGACCAGCCGCGAGACGCACATCGCGGCGGCCAGCGGCGCCACCACGCGCACGCCCAGTGCGCCATAGGCCACGGTGGCCGCCGCCGCAGATGTGGCGTGCGAACTGGGGAAGGAGTGCCGGCCGGCGGTGCGCACCAGGGGCTCGACGTGCGCGGGGCGCGGGCGGCGCACGAGCCGCTTCACGGCCATGCTGACGACGTGCGCGCCCGCGGTGAGAGCCGTGCCGCGCAGCCAGGCACCGCGCCGCTCACGATCCACCGCGGCGCCCGCGACCCCGGCCGCGAGCCACAGTGTGCCGTGTTCTCCCGCCCAGGACAGGGCGCGGGCGGCGGCCGCGACGCGTGGGTCCGTACCGCAGTCGTGGAGGGCCGTCAGCAGCCGGCGGTCCATGTCGTCGAGGTCGTCCATGTGGATTCACTGTTCACGGCCACCGTCGAAGAATTACGGCAATACTGGGCGACATCCAATTAATCACCCATTTCGGGGAGAGGCGGGATATTTCACTCACTTCGTAAACAAAGGCGCATATAGGGGCGATACGGTCGCCGGTATGCCTGTCGACTCCCCGTACACCGCCGTTTCCGGTACCGGCCCCGTACCCGTGACCGGCTGGGGCCGCACCGCCCCCACGGCCGCCCGTCTGGTCCGCCCCCGTACGTACGAGGAGGCCGTGGCGGCCGTCCGGTCGTGCGGGGCCCGCGGAGGCATCGCACGAGGGCTGGGACGGGCGTACGGGGACGCGGCGCAGAACGCGGGCGGGACCGTGCTCGACATGACCGGGCTGGACCGGGTTCACACGATCGACGCCGACGGCGGCACGGTTCTGTGCGACGCCGGAGTCAGCCTGCACCGGCTGATGGAAGTCCTGCTGCCGCTCGGCTGGTTCGTGCCGGTGACGCCCGGCACCCGCTATGTGACGGTCGGCGGGGCGATCGGCGCCGACATCCACGGCAAGAACCACCACGTGTCCGGGTCGTTCACCCGCCATGTGTTGTCGCTGGAGCTGCTGACCGCCGACGGTGAGATCCTTACGGTGAGCCGTGGCACCCCCCTGTTCGACGCCACCGCGGGCGGCATGGGCCTGACCGGCGTCATTCTCACGGCGACCGTCCGGCTTCAGCCCGTCGAGACCTCGCTGATGTCGGTCGACACCGAACGCGCCACGGACCTGGACGACTTGATGGCCCGCCTCACGGCCACCGACCACCGCTATCGCTACTCCGTCGCCTGGATCGATCTCCTGGCCCGCGGCCGGTCCATGGGGCGCTCGGTGCTGACACGCGGGGACCACGCCCCCCTGGACGCACTGCCCGACCGCACGCGCGCGCGTAGGGACCCACTGGCCTTCCGTCCGGGCCGCTTCCCCGCCGCGCCCGCCTTCGTCCCGGAGGGCCTGCTGGGCCGCACGACGGTGGGTCTCTTCAACGAGCTCTGGTACCGGAAGGCACCCCGCGCGCGTACCGGTGAGCTGCAGCGGATCTCTGCCTTCTTCCACCCGCTGGACGGCGTCCCGCACTGGAACCGCGTCTACGGGCGGGGCGGTTTCGTGCAGTACCAGTTCGTCGTCGGATACGGCCAGGAGGACGCCCTGCGCCGGATCGTGCACCGGATCTCGCGGCGCCGCTGTCCCTCCTTCCTCGCCGTCCTGAAGCGGTTCGGGGACGGCGACCCGGGCTGGCTCTCCTTCCCGATGCCCGGCTGGACCCTCGCCCTCGACATCCCGGCCAACCTGCCGGAGCTCGGCGGTTTCCTGGACGAGCTGGACGAGGAGGTCGCCGCGGCCGACGGACGGGTCTATCTCGCGAAGGACGCCCGGCTGCGGCCCGCGCTGCTCGCCTCGATGTATCCACGGCTCGACGAGTTCCGGGCACTGCGGGGCGAGTTGGACCCGACCGGAGTCTTCACCTCGGATCTGGCCCGGCGTCTGGGGTTGTGAGCGGGCCCGGCGCCTCCGGCCGGTGAGCGGGCCCGGCGCCTCCGGCCGGTGAGCGGGCCCGGCGGCGCGGGCGCCCGCTCGGCCGCCTCGTGAGTTTGGTTTCCCGACCCACCTCTATAGGAGTTCGGTTTCATGAAGGACGCCTTCGGAACCCCCCAGTCCCTCCTCGTCCTCGGCGGCACGTCCGAGATCGCGCTCGCCACCGCGCGCCGCCTGATCGCCCGCCGCACCCGCACCGTGTGGCTCGCGGGCCGCCCGTCGCCCGCACTGGAGACGGCCGCCTCCGGACTGCGCGACCTGGGCGCGGACGTACGTACCGTCGCCTTCGACGCGCTCGACTCCGACGCCCACGAGGCCGCGCTCGGCAAGGTCTTCGCCGAGGGGGACATCGACATGGTGCTGCTCGCGTTCGGCATGCTGGGCGACCAGGCCCGCGACGAGAACGAGCCGGGGGCGGCGGTGCGTGTCGCGCAGACCAACTACACGGGCGCGGTCTCGGCCGGTCTGATCTGCGCCAAGTCCCTGCAGACGCAGGGGCACGGCTCCCTGGTGGTGCTCTCCTCGGTCGCCGGCGAGCGGGCCCGCCGCGCCAACTTCATCTACGGATCCAGCAAGGCGGGCCTCGACGCCTTCGCGCAGGGCCTGGGCGACGCACTGCACGGAACGGGCGTCCATGTGATGGTCGTACGCCCCGGCTTCGTCCACTCGAAGATGACCGCGGGTCTGCCGGCCGCCCCGCTCGCGACCACTCCCGAGGCGGTTGCCACGGCCATCGAGACGGGCCTGCGGCGGCGCTCCGAGACGGTATGGGTGCCCGGCACGCTCCGGGTCGTCATGTCGGCGCTGCGCCACGTACCGCGAGCGGTGTTCCGGCGGCTGCCGGTCTAGGTCCTGGCGGCCCGGGGCCTGGGCGTCGGTCAGCGCTTCAGGCTGACGATCACGGACTTCGCCATGGGGTTGCCGCTCTGGTTGACCTGGACGTGGCCCACACCGAGCACCTTGTCGGTGCCCGGGACCGGCTCCACCGCCGACAGCCAGAGCGACTGCTGCGAACTGGGCCTGACTCCGCCGGTGTTGGGCAGCCTGGGGCGCTTGATCTTCGTGCACGCGCCGTCCTCGGCGAGGTAGCGGTTGCCGTCCAGGAAGAGTCCTCGCGTACCGTCGCGCGCCACGGGAACGCGTGTGGCGCAGTCCCTCTCCGCGTCCGGCTGCCTGCTCCAGCGCGAGCCGTCCCAGCGCAGGCGTACGGCCTCGTCCTGCGGCTCGGCGTCGACCTCGCCATGGTTGAAGGTGTGCGTGCCGTACGCCCGCACGTCGTCCTTCGCGAGGACGAGGACCTCGTCGAGGGTGGCGGTGGGCTCGGGCGGCACCGGGTCCGGAAAGCGGTACTCCGGCGTCGGCGTCACCGTCCAGGCGCGGCCGTCCCAGTGCAGAGCGGCGGGCTGGGCGGTCTCGTGACCGCTCTCCTCGGACTCGCCGTCGCGGTAGCCGACGGCCCACAGGTCGTCGGAGGCGCTGCCGTCGAGCGAGGCGGCGGTCGCGGGCAGCGCGGACGTGGTCCACCGGGTGCCGTCCCAGTGCAGGATCCGCGAGTCGCGGCTGAGCACCCAGATGTCGTCGGCGCTGAAGGCCTTCAGGTCGGCCACGGGGCGGCCGTCGGGGAGCTCCGGCACCGCGGACCAGCGGGTGCCGTCCCAGTGAGCCATCCGCGACGCGCTCTGATCCGGCCGGCCGGCCGTCAGCAGCACCTCCCCGGAGCCCAGAGGGTCCAGACGCGGCTCGTGGACGCTCTCCCCGAGCGTCGTCGGCATGGGCTGCCGCTGCCAGCGCTTGCCGTCGTAGCGGAGCAGGAAACCGTCGGAGGTCCCCTCCGTGGCCCCCGCGACCCAGATGTCGTCCTCGGCGAGCGCGACCACGTCCGACAGGCCCTGGGAGTCGAAGATCTCGTCGTACGTCCAGGCCGGCCCGGAGGAGGAACCGCCGCCTCCGCCTGACGGGTCTGTCTGCCCCGACTGGCTCTCCTGCCCCTTCTGGCTCCCCTGCCCCTCCTGCCCTCCCTTGCCCGCGCACCCGGCCGCCGCGAGGGCGAGCACGGCGAGCGTGACGGTGATCCTGCGCATGATCCCCCTCGTCGTCCGCTCCGCCGGTGCTCCCCGGGCGCGCGAGTCCTCAGCGAGCGTGTCCTCAGCGAGCGGGCAGCGTGGTGTCGCGGTCCGCGGACGCGCCGGCCTGCGGGGGCACGACCGTGCCTCCGAACACGAAGTCGCGCAGCCTGCGCCACACCCCGTCGGCGCCCTGCTCGTACAGCGCGAAACCGGTGCACGGCCACTCGGCCTCGTACTCGGACAGCTCCTCGAACGCCCGGTCCATCGCCTCGTCGTCGATGCCGTGCGCCACCGTCACATGCGGGTGGTACGGGAACTGCAGTTCGCGTGCCACGGGCCCGGACGCGTCCCGGACCTGCTTCTGCAGCCAGGTGCAGGCCTCGGCCCCCTCGACGACCTGCACGAACACGACGGGCGACAGCGGACGGAACGTTCCCGTGCCGGACAGCCGCATCGGGAAGGACCGCCCGGCGGCCGCGACCTCGGCGAGATGCGCCTCGATCGCGGGCAGCGCCGAGTCGTCGACCTCTGTCGGCGGCAGCAGCGTGACGTGGGTGGGGATGCCGGAAGCCGCGGGGTCGCCGAAGCCCGCGCGCCGCTCCTGGAGCAGGCTGCCGTGTGGCTCCGGGACCGCGATCGACACACCGATCGTTACGGTCCCCACGTCGTCTCCTGTCGTCGTTGTGGTGTTCTGGCGTTGTCGTGTTCTGACGTTGTGCCGCTGTGGCGTTCTGGCGTCTCCGCGCGTTCCTGGCGGGCAGGGATGGCGGTCGGTCCTGTGTGTCCCTGTTTCCGTACGGCCTACGACTGTACGGCGGTCGGGGCCGATGCCGGTATCAGTGTCCGGGTCAGTGCTTGGCGGGCAGGAAGCCCACCCGGTCGTACGCCTGGGAGAGCGTCTCCGCGGCGACGGCACGCGCCTTCTCCGCGCCCTTGGCCAGAATCGAGTCGAGCGTCTCCGGGTCGTCCAGATACTGCTGAGTGCGCTCCCGGAACGGCGTCACGAAGTCGACCATGACCTCGGCGAGGTCCGTCTTGAGCGCACCGTAGCCCTTGCCCGCGTACTTCTGCTCCAGTTCCGTGATACCGGTGCCGGTGAGGGTCGAGTAGATGGTCAGCAGATTGCTGATACCCGGCTTGTGCTCCGTGTCATACCTGATGACGGTCTCGGTGTCGGTGACCGCGCTCTTGACCTTCTTGGCGGTGGCTCTGGGCTCGTCGAGGAGGTTGATGAGGCCCTTCGGAGTCGAGGCCGACTTGCTCATCTTGATCGACGGGTCCTGAAGATCGTAGATCTTCGCCGTCTCCTTGAGGATGTACGGCGCCGGGACCGTGAACGTCTGTCCGAAGCGGCCGTTGAAGCGCTCGGCGAGGTCACGCGTGAGCTCGATGTGCTGGCGCTGGTCCTCACCGACCGGGACCTCGTTGGCCCGGTACAGCAGGATGTCCGCGACCTGCAGGATCGGGTACGTGAAGAGGCCGACGGAGGCGCGCTCCGTCCCCTGCCTGGCGGACTTGTCCTTGAACTGGGTCATGCGCGAGGCCTCACCGAAGCCGGTGAGACAGTTCATGATCCAGGCGAGCTGCGCGTGCTCGGGCACATGGCTCTGGACGAAGAGCGTGCAACGCTCCGGGTCGAGGCCGGCGGCCAGCAGCTGGGCCGCGGCGAGCCGGGTGTTGGAGCGCAGCTCGGCGGGGTCCTGCGGAAGGGTGATCGCATGCAGGTCGACGACCATGTAGAACGCGTCGTGGGTCTCCTGCAGGGCCACCCACTGACGGACGGCGCCGAGGTAGTTGCCGAGGTGGAACGAGCCTGCGGTGGGCTGGATTCCGGAGAGCACGCGAGGTCGATCAGAGGCCATGGCCTCATTCTCTCAGGTGCCGGGGCCCGCTCCGGAACTGGTCGGAAACAGAAGTGACACAGGTGGGAACCGATCGGCCTCCGGCGGTGTAGCAAGAGTGTGAAAACGCGGGAGGGGGACCGCATCGTCGATGAGGCCGCGGTGATCGCACGCGTACGCGCCGGAGAGCCGGAGGCCTACGCCTACCTGGTGCGCGCCCACACGGGCATCGCGCTCAGGGCGGCCCGCGCGCTCGGAGCGGGTGCGGACGCGGAGGACGTGGTGCAGCAGGCCTTCTTCAAGGCGTACTGCTCCCTGGAGCGCTTTCGGGACGGCACGGCGTTCCGGCCGTGGCTGCTGTCGATCGTCGCCAATGAGACGAGGAACACAGTGCGGGCGGCGGGCCGCCGACGGACGCTGGCCGATCGGGAGGCGGCACTGGTCGGGCCCGATCCGCTGATACGGGAATCGGCGGACCCGGCTGTCGCCGCGCTGGAGACAGAGCGCCGCGTGGCCCTGCTGGGCGCGCTGGAAGAGCTGAGCGAGGAGCATCGGCTGGTCGTCACCTACCGCTATCTGCTGGAGATGGACGAGCCGGAAACGGCCCAGGCCCTGGGCTGGCCACGCGGGACGGTCAAGTCCCGGCTCAATCGTGCGTTGCGCAAGCTGGAGCGGTTGCTGCCGGATTTCCAGCCGCGGGAAGGAGGTGATGAGCATGAGTGAGTCGTACGAGAACGAGGGCGCGGAGTCTTCGGGCGGTCGTGCGCCCGGGGAGTCCCGCGAGCCCGGGGGTGCGCGTCGGCCGTCCGGAGGCGGCGGCGAGCGCCGGAGCGTGGGCACCTCCCGGCTGCCCGAGGAACTGCGCGCGCTCGGGCGGTCGTTGGATCCGCCAGGTGCGAGCGGGACCGAGTCGATGGTCGAGCGGGTGCTTGAGCAGATACTCGCCGAGCGGGTGCCGGTCCCTGTGGCCGAGCCGCCGGAGCCCCGCGCCCGGGTCCGGGTTCGGGCGGTGCGGCGGTGGGCGCGGCTGCGCCGACGCTCGCTGACCGCGGCGCTGTGCGGGCTGCTGACGGTGCTGGTGCTCACGCCTCCGGTGCGGGCCGCGGTCATCGACTGGTTCGACTTCTTCGGGGTCGAGGTGCGGTACGACCCGTCGGCGCCGCCCCCTTCACCGTCTCCGGTGCCGGGCTGCGAGGAGGGCCTCAGCGTGGCCGACGCGGCACGGAAGGCGGGGTTCGAACCGCTGCTGCCACGGGAGTTGGGGCGGCCGACGGCCGCGCAGGTGTCGGGTGGCCGCCGGGTCCTTTCGGTGTGCTGGCGCGGCGGGGACGGCGAGACGATACGGCTCGACCAGTTCCGGGCGAAGCTCTCACCGCTCTTCTGGAAGTCGACGACGGCACCGTACAAAGCGGTCACGGTGAGCGGCGACCATGGCCTGTGGTTCGCCGAGCCCCACCGCCTGGAACTCGCCCTGGTCGACGACCGGGGCCGCGAGTACGCCAAGACGGTCCGCACGGCGGGGCCGACGCTGCTGTGGACGCAGCGGAGTGAGGTGACGCTGCGGCTTGAGGGAGTGGCGTCACAGCCGCGGGCGCTGGAGATCGCGGAGTCCGTGAAGCAGCGGAGTCCGTGAAGTAGCGGGAGACCGTGAAGCCGGCGGAACCGGTGGCGCGTGGATCGGTCCGAACTGGCGAGGACCGAGTGGGAACCTCGACGGGTCGAGCGGTGTACCAGAAGTGACGAGGTGCGGACGGGCCGCACCCGGCACCGACTGGGGGTCCGATGCGAAGCGTTCGTGAACTTGCGGCGGCAGCCGGGGCGTTGGCGGCCACGCTCGCTCTGCTGGTGGCGGGGGCGCCGGCCGCGGTGGCGGGTGGGCCGACGAGTGTGCTGCTGGTCTCGCCCAACAGCGGGGAGACGGCGTCGCTGTACAACAGCGAGCAGGAGTACATGCGTCTGAGCGACCTTCTGCTTGCCGATCCGGGCCGGGCCCTCGACAACTCGAAGGAGAAGCCGCCGGAGCCTGACTTCATAGGCCGCCATATCAATGTCACGTGGATGATCCATGACGTCACCCCCTGGCGAGTGGACATGATCCATCCCGACGTGGCCGGATCCCGGAGCGTCTGGATCCTCACACAGCTCAAAATGGATCTTGGTACGTCGGAGCCTTCGCAGGAGATCTGGCACCAGGCGAAGAACCCGGACGAGCTCCGGGCCCTGCTCACCGATCTCGGCGTCATGAGCAAGCACCCCAAGGGGACGAACCCGGATTCGGGGCCCGAGCAGCCCTCGGGCGACATCTCTGCCGCCGCGCCGGCAGGAACGCCCGCCGCGGGAGCGGGCGGCGGGACCGACTGGTGGTGGGCGATACCGGGGCTGGCGGCCGGAGCCACGCTGGCACTGATGCTGCGGCCGGTCGCCGTGCGGCTGTCGGGGGCGGGGCCGCTGGGGTGGTGGCGGAAACGGGAAGCCGGTCCTCGGCAAGAGCTGAGGGACGTCTGAGGCGGGATGTGCTGACGAGCGCATGCGGGGAGCGGGACCCGTGAGGGGTTTCGGGGTGTCTGCCCGGCTGTGGCGTGTGTCCAGCGCACACATGGCCGACCGCCGCGTCCGTCTCGGCCACGCCACATCCCCGGCTCCCGGTCCGAGGACCGGGAGCCGGGGCCGGGCACGGGGCCCGCTGGGCGAGGCCGGGAGCCGGGCCCGCTGGGCGAGATCGGGGCGAGGCGGCAGCCGGCGCCGTGGCTCAGTCGGCGGCTGGCGCCTCAGCCGAGGTCGATCTCCGGGTAGAGCGGGAAGCCGGCCAGCAGGTCGGTGGCCCGGTGGGAGATCTCGTCCGCGATCTTCGGGTCCAGGATGTGCTGGGCCTTGGAGGGGGTGCCCTTCGCGGTGGTGCCGGGCTCGGCGGTGGTGAGGACCCGGTCGATCAGGGAGGCGATCTCGTCCATCTCGGCGGTGCCCAGGCCACGCGTGGTGAGGGCCGGCGTGCCGATGCGGATGCCGGAGGTGTACCAGGCGCCGTTGGGGTCGGCGGGGATGGCGTTGCGGTTGGTGACGATGCCCGAGTCGAGCAGGGCGGTCTCGGCCTGGCGGCCGGTGAGGCCGTAGGAGGAGGCGACATCGATCAGGTTGAGGTGGTTGTCGGAGCCGCCGGTTACCAGCGTGGCGCCGCGCCGCATCAGGCCCTCGGCGAGGGCGCGGGAGTTGTCGACGACGGCCTGCGCGTAGTCGCGGAACTCGGGACGGCGGGCCTCGGCGAGCGCGACGGCCTTGGCGGCCATGACATGCGGAAGGGGGCCACCGAGGACCATCGGGCAGCCGCGGTCGACCTGGTCCTTGAGGGAGTCGTCGCACAGGACCATGCCGCCGCGCGGGCCGCGCAGCGACTTGTGCGTGGTCGTGGTGACGATCTGGGCGTGCGGGACGGGGTCGAAGTCGCCGGTGAGGACCTTGCCGGCGACGAGACCGGCGAAGTGCGCCATGTCGACCATCAGCGTCGCGCCGACCTCGTCGGCGATCTCCCGCATGATCCGGAAGTTCACCAGGCGGGGGTACGCCGAGTAGCCGGCGACGATGATCAGGGGCTTGAACTCGCGAGCGGAGACACGCAGGGCCTCGTAGTCGATGAGACCGGTGGCGGGGTCGGTGCCGTAGGAGCGCTGGTCGAACATCTTGCCGGAGATGTTGGGGCGGAAGCCGTGGGTGAGGTGGCCGCCGGCGTCCAGGGACATGCCGAGCATGCGCTGGTTGCCGAAGGCCTGGCGCAGCTCGGCCCAGTCGGCCTCGGAGAGGTCGTTGACGTTGCGGACGCCGGCCCGCTCCAGGGCGGGGGCCTCGACGCGCTGGGCGAGGACGGCCCAGAAGGCGACGAGGTTGGCGTCGATGCCGGAGTGCGGCTGCGCGTAGGCGTGGCGGGCGCCGAAGAGTTCCCGGGCGTGCTCGGCGGCGAGGGCTTCGACGGTGTCGACGTTGCGACAGCCGGCGTAGAAGCGGCGGCCGATGGTGCCTTCGGCGTACTTGTCGCTGAACCAGTTGCCCATGGCAAGGAGGGTGGCCGGAGACGCATAGTTCTCGGAGGCGATCAGCTTGAGCATCTCGCGCTGGTCGGCGATCTCCTGGCCGATGGCGTCGGCCACACGGGGCTCGACGGCGCGGATCACGTCGAGGGCGCTGCGGAAGGCGGTGGATTCGGTGGAGACAGGCGCAGAGTTGGCAGACATGGGGGACCTCCGGACGTGGCGTTCAGCGTTCACGGTACGGCCCAGGCGCACGGCACATGTTTGCTCGGGCCGCTCCCCGATGGTTGGTCCCATCCCAGCGCGCCAGTCACGGCCCGCCAGCAGCCTACCGGGCGCGCCGGATGGCCTGCCACGCGGCGGTGGCAGCGGATCGATATCGCCCGGTCCACCATGCGAGCGACGATAGGGGTGAGGGGCCGCAACCGCCCGGTGCCGTGAGAAAAGGAGATCCCGTGACCGCTACGGAGCGGCTGATCGCCTCGGCCGAGGCGCACAGCGCGCACACGTACCACCCGCTGCCTGTCGTCGTGGCCACGGCGGACGGGGCCTGGATGACGGATGTCGAGGGGCGCCGCTTTCTCGATCTGCTGGCCGGATACTCGGCGCTCAATTTCGGACACGGCAACCGCCGGCTGATCGACGCGGCCCGGGCGCAGCTGGAGCGGGTGACGCTGACGTCGCGGGCGTTCCATCACGACCGGTTCGCCGCCTTCTGCACCGAACTGGCCGAGCTGTGCGGCATGGAGACGGTACTGCCGATGAACACGGGTGCGGAGGCGGTCGAGTCGGCCGTGAAGACCGCGCGGAAGTGGGGGTACCGGGTCAAGGGCGTGCCCGACCGGATGGCGAAGATCGTCGTGGCTTCCGACAACTTCCACGGGCGTACGACGACGATCATCAGCTTCTCCACGGACGCGGAGGCGCGGGCGGACTTCGGGCCGTACACACCGGGCTTCGAGATCGTGCCGTACGGGGATCTGACCGCGATGCGCGAAGCGCTCACGGAGAACGCGGTCGCCGTGCTGCTGGAGCCGATCCAGGGCGAGGCGGGGGTGCTGGTGCCGCCGGCCGGTTATCTCGCGGGCGTACGGGAGTTGACGCGCGAGCGGAACGTGCTGTTCGTGGCGGACGAGATCCAGTCGGGGCTGGGCCGGACGGGGCGCACGTTCGCGTGTGAGCACGAGGGCGTGGTGCCGGACATGTATGTGCTGGGCAAGGCGCTCGGGGGCGGCGTGGTGCCGGTGTCGGCGGTGGTCTCGTCGGCGGAGGTGCTGGGCGTGTTCCGGCCGGGCGAGCACGGTTCGACGTTCGGGGGGAATCCGCTGGCCTGCGCGGTGGCGCTGGAGGTCATCGCCATGCTGCGGTCCGGCGAGTTCCAGGCGCGGGCGGCGGAGCTGGGTGAGCGGCTGCACCGTGAGCTGGGGCGGATGTGCGATACGGGCAGGGTGACGCAGGTGCGCGGGCGAGGTCTGTGGGCGGGGGTCGACATCGCCCCGGCGTACGGGACGGGCCGGGAGGTCTCCGAGAAGCTGATGGACCGGGGTGTGCTGGTCAAGGACTCCCACGGCGTCACGATCCGGATCTCTCCGCCGCTGGTGATCAGCGAGGAGGACCTGGACTGGGGGCTCGCCCAGCTCGGGGCCGTACTCCATGACTGAGCCGGCCCCGGAGGCCTCAAAGGATCACGTGCGGCAGAAAGCGGGCGTACTCGTCCGTGACCAGTCCGGAGGACTCGCGGATGCCGAGACCGGCCGACTCGTTCTCGACGACCCAGGTGCCGAGGACGACACGGTTGCCGTCGAAGGAAGGGAGTGGAGCCAACTCCTGGTAGCAGCAGGGCTCTTCGCGTGTGCCTGACGGTATTGAGCCCTGCTTTGCCTCGTCGATGACGGGGGCGGTGCCCGGCTCGTGCACGGTCACCCCCGCGCCCTCGCGGCCGAGGAGGGGCTTGGCTACGTAACCCGTCGTGGTCGCCAGCTCCCGTGGGCCGTCGAGATAGGCGGGGAGGAGGTTCGGGTGATCCGGATAGAGCTCCCACAGGATGGCGAGGAGGGCCTTGTTGGAGAGGAGCATCTTCCAGGCGGGCTCGATCCACATCGTCGTGCCCGTGCCGCCGCCGTTGTCGAGGGTGTCCAGGACGTGCTCGCCGAAGCGGTCGGTGGTCAGCCACTCCCACGGGTAGAGCTTGAAGCAGCTGCGGATGAAGCGGAGTTGCTGGTCGACGAAGCGGCCGGAGAGGCGGTCCCAGCCGATCTCCTCCATGGAGATCCAGTCGGTGTCCAGGCCGGCCTGTTCCGCGGTCTCCTTCAGATACGCGACGGTCATCAGGTCCTCGCCGAGTTCGTCGGCGGCCGAGTGCGCGAAGTAGAGAGGGCTGCCCGGCGGGAGGAGGGCGGACTGCTTCTTCCAGGCGTCGACGAGGCGTTCGTGGAGGGAGTTCCACTGGTCGGCGCCGGGGAAGCGGTCCTCCATCCAGAACCACTGAGGGCTGGCGGCCTCGACCAGCGAGGTCGGCGTATCGGCGTTGTACTCCAGGAGTTTCGCGGGGCCGGTGCCGTCGTAGCGGAGGTCGAACCGGCCGTAGAAGGACGGGAGTTCGGCGCGGCGGTGCCAGGCCTCCGCGACGAGTTCGACGAGGTGGGGGTCGGTGATGCCGAGGTCCGCGAAGCGGTCCTGCTCGACGATGTGCGCGGCGGCGGCCAGGCACATGCGATGGAGTTCCTCGACGACCTCCTCCAGCGCCTCGACCTCGGGCAGCGAGAAGACGTAGTAGGCCGACTCGTCCCAGTACGGGCGCAGGGAGTTGTCCGGGTAGCGGGTCAGCGGATAGACGAGGCCCTGCTCCTCGACGGTCTGCTGCCAGCCGGGGCGGGGGTCGATGACGCGGCGTTCCATGGCGGTTGCTGTCTCAGGGTCTCAGCCGCCGGAGCTGCCGCCGTCGCCGCTGCCGAAGCCGCCGCGGTCCACGCCTCCGCTGCTCGAACCGCCGGAGCTGCCCGAGCCGTCGGAGGACTTGGTGAAGGAGCCGCCGTCGACCCAGCCCTTGCTCTCCTCGCCGCCGTAGTACCAGGCGTCGATGTCGGAGGAGATCTTGCGGCTCTTGCGGCTGCTGGAGCCGGTCGTCTTGCAGTTCTTGTCGGAGACGACCTTGTAGCCCTTGTCGAGGGTGTAGCTGTCCCGGTCGACGCAGCGTTTGTCGGGTTCCGACGAGCAGGCCGTGAGTGCCGCCGCCAGCAGCCCCATACCGCCGAGTACCACCGTGCCCGAACGCAGTTGCCGTCGTGAGTCCGCCATGTCCGCTCCCCCGTGACCGTTCACCATCAACTTCTCGCCACCAGCCTATAGATCATGGTCCCGGCTGCCGCAATCGGGGCCCAGGGCCTGTCAAGAGGGTCTGTCCTGAGGGCCTGTCCTGACGGTCTGTCCTGACGGCCTTCCCTGATGGCATGCCTCAGGGGAGCACTCTGCACAGGGCGTCCAGCGCCCCCGACCAGGCGTGGTCCGCGGGTGTCCCGTAGCCCACGACCAGGGCGTCCGACGGCTCGGTGGCGGCGTCCGCGTGGCGGTAGCGGGCCAGGCCGTGCAGCAACAGACCCTGCCACGTCGCCGCCTGGACCACCGACTGCTCGGTGCCGGGCGGGAGTTGGAGTACGGCGTGGAGGCCGGCCGCGATGCCGGTGGCGCGTACCGACGGGGCGCGGGAGGCGAGCGCCGCGACGAGTTGGTCACGACGGCGGCGATAGCGGAGGCGGGACGCGCGGACGTGACGGTCGTAGGCACCCGAGGCGATGAACTCCGCCAGGGTGAGCTGGTCCAGGACCCCGCACGACCAGTCCGTGGTGCCCTTCGCCGCCAGGACCTCCGGGACCAGCGAAGGCGGCAGGACCAGCCAGCCGAGCCGTAGCCCCGGCGCCAGGGACTTGCTCGCGGTGCCCACGTACACGACGCGGTCGGGGTCGAGGCCCTGGAGCGCGCCCACCGGCTGGCGGTCGTAACGGAACTCCCCGTCGTAGTCGTCCTCCAGGATCAGCCCGCCGGTCCGCCG
Organism: Streptomyces montanus; assembly: GCF_005786655.1. NCBI lineage: Bacteria > Bacillati > Actinomycetota > Actinomycetes > Kitasatosporales > Streptomycetaceae > Streptomyces > Streptomyces montanus. The sequence continues at coordinate 66,071 of NZ_VBZC01000020.1, read as the reverse complement.
CGCCCAGTCCACGACGGCGGCCCGCCGGTCGGGCTGCAACAGCACGCCCATCGGGAACTGGTGCGAGGGCGTGAGCAGGACCGCCCGTACGCCGGCCAGGGCGTCCGCGCGCGCACCCGTCGCCGCGGGCGCGGGCTGCCCCGCCGCTCCTGCTCCTGCTCCTGCTCCCGCTCCCGCTCCCGCTCCCGCTCCCGCCAAGTCTCCGGTGCACGTGCCGCGTTCGTCGAACGGCAGCGGTACCGTCCGCAACCCCGCCGCCTCCGCCACCTGCCAGTGCAGATCGAGCCCGTACGACTCCACGGCGAGCGAGCGCAGCCCTCGTTGCCGCAGCACGGCACCGAGCAGCCGCAGGCCGTGCACGAAGCCGGAGCAGATGACGATGCGGTCAGGGTCGGTGCGTACGCCGCGGGCGCGGGCGAGGTAGGCGGCGAGTGCGGTGCGGAGTTCGACGCGGCCCCGTGGGTCGCCGTAGCCGAGGGCGTCGTGGGGTGCCGCGGACAGGGCGCGGCGGGCCGACTTGAGCCACTCGGCTCGGGGGAAGGAGGCGAGGTCGGGGTTGCCGGGTTCGAGGTTGTGCTTCGGCCCGCGGGGCGGGCGCGGCGTCCTGGGCGCCGTTGCCGAATCCGGTGCGGCCGCCACGGCCCGCGGTGCGACCCGCGTGCCCGAACCCTGGCGCGCGGTGAGCCAGCCCTCGGCGACGAGATCGGCGTACGCGTCGGCGACGGTGTTGCGCGCGATGCCCAGATCGGCGGCGAGCGACCGCGACGACGGCAGCCGCGTCCCCGGTGCGAGACGTCCGCCCCGCACGGCCTCGCGCAAGGCGTCCGTGAGTCCTCGGCGCGGACGGGCGCCGCTCAGGTCGAGATGCAGATCGACGCCCAGAGTGGCCCAGGTTTTCGCCATGGAAATGGACCATATACCTGGGCTACTCCGGCCGTAGGGTCGAAGTCATGACGACGACGAACAACGCGGCCAAGGACACCTCGTACGTCCCCGAACACACCCCCCGTCTCGCGTGGGCCGAGCTCGCGCCCGACGTCTACAAGGCGATGATCAGGCTCGACACGGCGGCCCGGCGGGGCGTCGACCCCACGCTCCTGGAACTGGTGAAGATCCGCGCGTCGCAGATCAACCACTGCGCCTTCTGCGTCGACATGCACTCCAAGGACGCGCTCGCGGCGGGCGAGAGCGTCGAGCGGATCATCCAGCTCAGCGCGTGGGACGAGTCGCGGCACTTCTACACGGAGAAGGAACTCGCGGCGCTCGCGCTGACCGAGGCGGTCACGGTCCTCACGGACGGCTTCGTGCCGGACGAGGTGTACGACGCGGCCGCCAAGTGCTTCGACGAGGCCGAGCTGGCGCAGCTGATCGCCGCGATCACGGTGATCAACGCGTGGAACCGGTTCGGCGTGACCTGCCGCATGGTCGCGGGGCACTACCAGGCGGGCGCGCGCAAGTGACGGCTCGTACGAAGCTCCTCGACCCCGAGGTCGGCAAGGCCATGTCCGCGCTGAGCGCCGCCGCGAAGAAGGGCCTGGGCGACCCCGGGCTCGCCGAGCTGGTGCAGATCCGCGCCTCGCAGCTCAACCACTGCGCGTTCTGCCTCGACATGCACCTCGAACTGGCCCGCAAGCACGGTGTGGCCGAGAAACAGGTCGAACTTCTGAACGCCTGGGAGGAGGCGGAGGACCTCTACAGCGAGCGCGAGCGGGCCGCGCTCGCGCTGACCGAAGCGGTCACGGTGCTCACGGAAGGCTTCGTGCCGGACGAGGTGTACGAGCGGGCGGCGCGGCACTTCGACGACGCCGAACTCGCCCATCTCATCGGGCTGATCACCGTGATCAACGGATGGAACCGGCTGATGGTCAGCCGGCGCATCCCACCGGGGGGCTCCACATGGTGAGCAAGGTCGAGATCTTCCGCACGCTGCACCAGGACCGTGCACCGGGCGATCCGGTGGTCCTGCCCGGCCCGTGGGACGCCATCAGCGCTCGGGCCTTCGAGGCCGCCGGGTTCCCGGCGCTCGCGACGCCCAGCGCCGGGATCGCCGCCTCTCTCGGGTACGAGGACGGGGCCACGCCCGCCGACGAGATGTTCGCGGCAGTGGCCCGCGTCGTGCGGTCCGTCGACGTGCCGGTGTCGGCGGACGTCGAGGACGGCTACGGGCTCGCGCCCAAGGAGCTGGTGGAGCGGCTCCTCGGGACGGGCGCCGTCGGCTGCAACCTTGAGGACTCCCGGGCGGGGGTCCTCAAGGACCCCCAGGAGCATGCCGACTGGCTCGCGGAGGTGCGGGCCGTCGCGGGCGACGCGTTGTTCGTCAACGCACGCGTCGACACGTTCTCGTGCGGGGACGCCGACCCCGAACGGGCCATCGAGCGGGCCGCCTTGTACGTGGCGGCGGGCGCCGAATGCGTGTATCCGATCGGAGCGCCGCTCGACGTCCTTCCGCTGCTGCGGGCCGGGATCCAGGTCCCGATCAACGTGTACGCGTGGCCCGACGGCGCCTCGCTGGAGGAGCTGGGCGAACTCGCGGCGATGCGGGTGACGTTCGGCCCGCGCATGCAGCGGTGGGCGGCCGAGGAACTGGCCGGCTTCGCCCGAGCGCTGCGCGACGCCTGACAGCCGAAGGTGTCAGGCGCCGCGCGCCGGGCGTCACTTGGGCAGCCACGCCTTCCACGTCGACTCGTGGCTGCCCACCCACTTCTTCGCCGCCTCCTCGGGAGTGAGCTTCTGGTCGGCGATCATCAGGGAGACCTCGTTCTGGTCCTCGAGCGTCCACTTGAAGTTCTTCAGGAAGGCGGCCGCCTTGCCGCCACCGCGGGCGAAGTCCGAGTTGAGGTACTTCTGCAGCGGGGTGTGCGGATACGCGCAGGCGACCTTCTCCGGGTCGGCGTCACAGCCCTCCTTGTACGCGGGCAGTTTCACCTCCGTCATGGGGACCTTCTCGAAGAGCCACTGCGGTTTGTACCAGTACGTGAGGAAAGGCTTCTTCTCCTTCGCGAACTGCCTGATCTGGGTGATCTGCGCCGCCTCCGAACCCGCGAACACCACCTGGTAGTCCAGGTTCAGGTTCGACACCAGCGCCTTGTCGTTGGTCACGTACGAGGGCGAGCCGTCCAGCAGCTGTCCCTTGCCGCCGCTCTCCGCCGTACGGAACTGGTCCGCGTACTTGTTGAGGTTCTTCCAGTTCGTGACGTCGGGGTGCTGCTTGGCGAAGTACGTCGGGACGAACCAGCCGATGTGCCCGGTGACCCCGAGCTCGCCCCCAGGCGCGATCGTCTTCTTGTCCTTGACGTACCGCTCCTCCTGGTCCGGGTGGCCCCAGTCCTCCAGGATCGCGTCGATCCGCCCCTGGCTGAGCGCGTCCCACGCGGGGACCTCGTCGACCTGGACGGTGTCCACGCGATAGCCGAGCTCGTGCTCCAGCAGGTACTGCGCGACGGCCACGTTGGCCTGGGCGCCCACCCACGACTGCACGGACAGGGTGACGGTCTTGGAGCCCGCCACGCCCGCGAAGGGCGAGGCCTGCTTGGTCATGTCGGCGGCCCCGCAGCCGGTCAGCACCAGCAGGGAGGACACACCGGCAATGGCCGAGAGCATCTTCCTACGCATCTCAGGCCCCCTTCCTCGTACGTCGTTCCGTCGGCTGCGTCACCCGGTCGAGCATCAGGCCGAGGCAGACGATCGCCGCGCCCGCGACGAGGCCGGTGGCCAGATCGCCCTGGGCGAGCCCGAACACGACGTCGTAGCCGAGTGCGCCGCCGCCGACCAGACCGCCGATGATGACGACGGCGAGGACCAGGACGACGCCCTGGTTCACGGCGAGGAGCAGCGCCGGGCGGGCCAGTGGCAGCTGTACCTGCCGCAGTTGCTGCCAGTTCGTGGCGCCCAGCGAGCGCGAGGACTCCATCGCCGCCGGGTTCACCTGGCGCAGCCCCTGCGTGGTGATGCGTACGACGGCGGGGAGGGCGTAGACGACGGCGGCGGCGACGGCCGGGGCGCGGCCGACGCCGAAGAGGGCGACGACGGGGATCAGGTACACGAACTGCGGCATCGTCTGGAACACGTCCAGCACCGGGCGCAGCAGCCGTTCGAGGCGCTCGCTGCGCGCGGCGGCGACGCCGATGGCGAAGCCCACGACCAGCGTGACCGCCACGGCCGCCAGTACCTGCGAGAGCGTGTCGAGCGAGGGCTTCCACACACCGAGCACGCCGATCGCGGCCATCGCGAGGACGGCGGTGAGGGCCGTGCGCCAGGTGCCGATGAGCCAGGCGAGCGTGGCGACGATCAGCAGGACCGACCACCAGGGCAGCCCCTGCAGGCCGTCCCGCATCGGGTCCAGGACCCAGGTGGTGAAGTGGCCCGCCCAGTCGGCGGTGCCGCCCACGTAGGGGACGCCGGAGTAGAGGTGGGCGGTCATCCAGTCGACCGCGCGGTTCACCGGCTCGGCGATGTTCACGACCCAGTCCTGGGGCCAGTTGAGCCGGTCAGTAAAACGTCCCGCGAGTGCTACGGCGACGGCGCCGACCGCCACGCAACCCCACCACAGGAGGGCGGACTTGGCAGACGAGGCGGAAGATCCGGAGTCTCCGAGCCGCTCCCCCGCCGCGCCCGTCACCCGGTCCAGGACGATCGCGAGCAGCACGATCGGGATGCTGGCCGCGAGGGCGGCGCCGACGTCGACCGAGGCGAGCGCCTGGTAGACGCGGTCGCCGAGGCCGGCCGCGCCGACGATGGACGCGATGACGGCCATCGACAGGGCCATCATGATCGTCTGGTTGAGGCCGAGGAGGAGTTCCTTGCGGGCGAGCGGGAGGCGGGCGGTCAGCAGTCGCTGCCGAGCGGTGGTGCCCATGGACTCGACGGCCTCCATCACGCCGCCGTCGGCGCCGCGCAGGCCGAGCGCGGTGAGCCGGGCCATCGGCGGGGCCGCGTAGACGACGGTCGCGATCACCGCCGCCGGGACGCCGATGCCGAAGATCAGCACGACCGGCAGGAGGTATGCGAAGGCCGGGAGGACCTGCATGGTGTCGAGTACGGGGCGCAAGCCGCGGTACGTACGGTCGGAGAGCCCCGCCGCGAGGCCGAGCAGCGCGCCGAGTACGACGGACGCGAGGACCGCGACCACCATGAGCGCGAGCGTCTGCATGGCGGGCACCCACATGTTGAGCAGCCCGCTGACCAGGAACGCGACGGCCGTACCGATCGCCAGCCGCACTCCGGCCACCCGCCAGGCGATCAGCGCCGCCCCGGCCGTGACGCCCGCCCAGCCGGCCGCGAGCAGGACGACGTAGACGGCACGGACGGAGAGGACGACGACGTTGGAGACGTGGCCGAAGAAGTAGAGGAAGAGCGGATGGCTGTCACGGTTGTCGATGATCCAGTCGCTCGTCTTGCTGAGCGGGTCGGAGACGTCGACGGTCAGGGCGTGAGGCCATGTACCGCTCGCCCAGCGCGCGTTGACGACGGGTATGAGGACCGCCGCCACGACGGCGAGCAGCAGGAGCTTGGCGAAGGCGCGGTGCCTGACCACGCTTCTGACCAGGCCCGCCGCGCCGGTGGCGGGAACGGCCGTGGTGGTGGCAGCCATCAGGCCACCCCCTCACCGGCGGACCGTGCGTCACGACTCTCCGCATCGGCACCGTCATCGGCATCGGCACCGGGGACGGCGTCGGGGACGGCGTCGGCGGGCTCTCCCGTACCGTCGGCGGGCCGGCCCGTGCCCGCCACCACCCCGAGCAGCGCCTGGGAGTCGACGACGCCGAGGCATCGGCCCTCGTCCACCACCCGTGCCGGGCTTCCGGTGCGCGCCACCGTCTCGATGGCCTCCGAGACGGTCGTGTCCGGCGCCACGGCGGGACCGCGGTCGGCCTCGTCCCCGGACGCGGCCCGCATGGCCTTGCGTACCGTCATGACCTGCTCGCGCGGCACGTCCCGGACGAACTCGCGGACGTAGTCGTCGGCGGGCGAGCCGACGATCTCCTCGGGCGTGCCGAGCTGGACGATGCGACCGTCGCGCATGAGGGCGATGCGGTCGCCCAGGCGCAGGGCTTCGTTCAGGTCGTGGGTGATGAAGATCATCGTGCGGCCCTCCTCGCGGTGGAGCCGGATGACCTCCTCCTGCATATCGCGCCGGATCAGCGGGTCGAGCGCGCTGAACGGCTCGTCGAACAGCAGGACTTCGGGGTCGACGGCCAGCGCCCGCGCGAGACCGACCCGCTGCTGCTGGCCGCCCGACAGCTGTCCGGGCTTGCGCTGCTCCATGCCTTCCAGGCCGACCTTGGCGACGAACTCGGTCGCCTTCTTCCGGCGCTCCGCCTTGCCCACACCCTGGATCTCCAGGCCGTACGCGATGTTGTCGAGCACCGACCGGTGCGGCAGCAGTCCGAAGTGCTGGAAGACCATCGAGGCGCGGTGCCGGCGCAGTTCACGCAGGCGCGCCTTGTCCATCGCGCGTACGTCCTCGCCGTCGATCGAGATGCTCCCCGCGGTCGGCTCGATGAGGCGCGTGAGACAGCGTACGAGCGTGGACTTGCCCGAGCCGGACAGGCCCATGACGACGAAGACCTCGCCCTTGCGGACCTCGAAGCCCACGTCCCGGACGGCGGCCGTGCAGCCGGTGCGGGCCCGCAGCTCGGCGGGGCCGAGGTCGGTGAGCCCCGAGTCGCCGGGTATGCGCTCGGCCTTCGGCCCGAAGACCTTCCACAGGCCGTCGACGGCGAAGACCGGCGAGCCGGCCTTACCGACGCCGCCGGACGAGGAAGAAGAAGAGGAAGCGGAGGAGGAAGAAGAGGAAGCAGTCGATGTAGTCGTCATCACGCGGTACCACCCATCAGGTCAACACATTTCTCACCGACCATGAGCACCCCGATCATCGGGTTCACGGCGGTCATCGTCGGGAAAACGGACGCGTCGGCGATGCGGATGCCGTCGAGTCCTCGGATCTTCAACTCGGGGTCGACGACCGCGAGTCGGTCGTCCGGGGCGCCCATACGGCAGGTACCCGCGGGGTGGTACACGGTGTGCGCCACCTTCCGCGCGTACTCGCTGAGCTCCTCGTCCCCCGTCACGTCGGGGCCGGGGCACACCTCGCGCTTCAACCACCCCGCCAACGGCTCCGACTTGGCGATCTCACGGGCGATGCGGATGCCGTCCACGAGAGTGCGGCCGTCGTAGTCCTCGTCGTCCGTGAAGTAGCGGAAGTCGAGGGCGGGTTTCTCGGCCGGGTCGGCGCTGGTCAGGTACAGCCGTCCGCGGCTGCGGGGTTTGGGGATGTTGGGGGTCATCGAGACACCGTGCGCGGGGCGTTCGTAGCCGAGCCGTTCCGGGTTGTCCGTGAACGGGACTTGGTAGAAGTGGAACATCAGGTCCGGGCCCGCGTGCCGGGGATCACGGCGCACGAAAAGGCCGGCGTCGGAGTCCATCGCCGAGTTCTCGGGGATCGGCCCGTTCGTCTCCCACACGATGACCGATTCGGGGTGGTCGAGCAGGTTCTCGCCGACACCGGGAAGATCGTGCACGACGGGGATACCGAGGCGCTCCAGGTCCTCCCTGGGCCCGACACCGGAGTGGAGGAGCAGCCGGGGCGAGTCCACCGCGCCCGCGCACAGCAGGACTTCGCTCTTCGCGCGTACGAGGATCTCGTCCCCGTCCTTCGTGCGGACGTGCACGCCCTGCGCGCGCGTCCCGTCGAGCTCCAGCTTGTACGCCCAGGTCTCCAGGAAAATGCGGAGGTTGGGCCGCTCGTCCATGACGGGATGCAGATACGCGACCGACGCGCTCGAGCGCTTGTTGTTCTCCGGGTGGTACGCGAGATCGAAGAAGCCGACGCCTTCGTTGAACGGCTTCTTGTTGAAGCCCTCGACGCGTGGCACGCCCAGAGCGGCCTGGGCGGCGTCGACGAAGTCGCGGGCGATCGCGTTCCGGTCCTTCTCGTCCACGGCTACGACGTTGTTGCGCAGCCGGGCGTAGTACGCCTCCATCGGCACCGCGCCCCAGCCCTTGGCGCCCGCCGCCTCCCACTCGTCCCAGTCGGACGGCAGCGGCTTGAACGCGATGAGCGTGTTGTGCGAGGAGCAGCCGCCGAGGACACGGGCGCGGCTGTGCCGGATGTGCGAGTTGCCGCGCGGCTGCTCGGTCGTCGGATAGTCGTAGTCCAAGTCCCCGCCGAGCAGGCCCATCCAGCGGCGCAGGGTCAGGACGTCCTCGCGGTCGACGTCGCTGGGGCCGCCCTCGATGACGGCGACGGTGACGTCGGGGTTCTCGGTCAGGCGGGATGCGATGACAGAGCCTGCGGTACCGCCGCCGATGACGACGTAATCGTACGTGTGCTCTTGGTCAGGCATGGGGAGCTGCTCCTCTGGGTCGTGCAAGGTGCTGCGCTTGGGGAGGGGGGACGGGGGGACGTGGTCTCGCGCAGGGCTCAGCCGGATCGGTCCGGCCGGACCAGGCAGCGCCGGCCGGACCGGGTGGCCGGCCGGATCCGGTGGTCAGCCGGCGAACCACCGCACCGGCTGGGGCGCGAGGTTCTGGTACACGTGCTTGGTCTCGCGGTACTCGGCAAGACCCGCGGGTCCGAGCTCCCGCCCGACGCCGCTCTTGCCGAAGCCGCCCCACTCCGCCTGCGGGAGATAGGGGTGGAAGTCGTTGATCCACACGGTGCCGTGCCGCAGTCGTCCGGCCACGCGCCGGGCGCGGCCCGCGTCGGCGGTCCAGACGGCGCCCGCGAGCCCGTACTCGGTGTCGTTGGCGAGCTCGACGGCCTCGTCCTCGGTACGGAAGGTCTCGACGGTCAGGACGGGCCCGAAGACCTCCTCGCGTACGACCTTCATCCCGCGGTGGCACCGGTCGAGGACGGTCGGCTCGTAGAAGTAGCCGGTGGCGGGCCGTACATCGGACGGCTCGGGCCGCTTCCCGCCGGCCCGCAGCATGGCGCCCTCCGCCAGGGCGGAGGCCACGTATGCCTCGGTCTTCTCCCGCTGCTGCTCGGAGACGAGCGGCCCGCACTCGACACCGTCCTCGGTGCCACGGCCGAGCTTGATCCTCTCTGCCCGGCGGGCGATTTCGGCGACGAAGCGTTCGCGTACGGACTCCTCGACGATGAGGCGTCCGCCGGCGGAGCACACCTGGCCGCTGTGGATGAAGGCGGCGTTGAGGGCCTGGTCGACGGCGGTGTCGAAGCCTTCCTCCGTGGCGCAGGCGTCGGCGAAGACGACGTTGGGGTTCTTGCCGCCGAGTTCGAGGGCGACCTTCTTCACGGTGACGGCGGCGGCCTGCGCGACCTTGACCCCGCTGATGAGGCCGCCGGTGAAGGACACGAGGTCGACCCCCGGGTGCTCGGCGAACCGGGCGCCGACCGAATGCCCGGGCCCGGTCACGATGTTGGCGACACCGTCGGGCAGCCCGGCCTCGACGAGCAGCTCCACGAGGGCGATCGTGGTCAGCGGAGTGATCTCACTCGGCTTGATGACGAACGTGTTGCCCGCGGCGAGCGCGGGCGCGACCTTCCAACTCGCCTGGAGCAGCGGATAGTTCCACGGCGTGATCATGGCGCACACGCCGACGGGTTCGTGCACGACGACGCTGTGAATGTCATCGGACCCGGCATCGACGACCCGTCCCCCGCCCTCTCCGACGACGAGGTCGGCGAAGTACCGGAAGGCGTCGGCGACACAGTCGATGTCCACGCGCCCCTCTTCGACCGTTTTGCCCGCGTCGCGGCTCTCGAGGAGTCCGAGCCGCTCCCGGTCGCGTACGAGGAGGTCGGCGACGCGGCGCAGGAGGGCGGCGCGCTCGGCGACGGGGGTGCGGGGCCAGGGTCCTTCGTCGAAGGCCCGGCGGGCCGCGGCGACGGCCGCGTCCGCGTCCTGCCCGTCACCCTCCGCGACCACGGCGAGCGGCTTGGCATCCGCCGGGTCGAGGATCTCCCGTGTGGCCCCGGCAACGGCTTCGAGCCACTCCCCGCCCACGTGAATGGTCTGCTGCGCCTGTCGTTCCGCTGGTCCCGCCATGATCGGTGTTGCCTTCCGTTCCTGATCCGTGCCCCCGTGTCACACCCCGTGGCACTCCTGGGGCGGAGTGCCCCTGCCCCCTAACCGTCGGTACATGCACAATCCGTGGCTGAAAGTGCGCTGAGTCACTGCAAGTGAGCCGCTCAGCCCGCGCCGACCGCCGAAGGGCTGCCCGGGGCATCGACAGCCTCCCCGGCCCTTGACTAAGGTCAAAGAAATATGGAGCCAGTGTCAGCGGAGCATGTGACGACCCTGCGTCGTTTCAATCGCTACTTCACCCGGCGCATCGGCGCGCTCGACGACCACTATCTGGGCCAGGACCGGCCGCTCGGTGAGGCGCGGTTGCTGTTCGAGATCGGGGACGGGGTCTCACTGCGGGAGCTGCGCGTCCGGCTCGGGCTGGATGCGGGATACCTGAGCCGGATGGCCCGTGCGCTGGAGGCCCAGGGGCTCGTACGCATCACCGTGCATCCGAAGGACACCCGGCAGCGGGTCGCGGAACTCACTCCGGCCGGGCAGGTCGAGGTGAAGGAGCAGAACCGACGCGCCAACCACCTCGCCGAGGGCCTGCTCAGGGGGCTTACGCCGCCCCAGCGGGGACAGTTGACCGAGGCCCTCGGCTCCGCCCAGCGGCTGCTGCGGCTCGCCGCGATCAGCGTCGACGTCGTCGACGGGGCCGCACCCGACGCCCGCGCCTGCCTCGACGCCTACGCCGCCGACATCGACGAACGGTTCCCCGAAGGCTTCGACCCGGCGTCCCTCGTACGACCGCATGAGGTGTCGGGGGACACCGGCGCCTTTCTCGTCGCGTACGAGGAAGCGCGTCCCGTGGGGTGCGGGGCGCTGCGCCGGCTCGAAGCCGGCGTCGGCGAGATCCGGCACGTGTGGGTGCACCCGGACGCCCGTCGCCTCGGCCTCGCCAGGCGTCTGCTCGACGAGCTGGAACGGCAGGCCACGGAGCGCGGCTACGAGATCGTGCGCCTCGACACGCACGCCTCCCTCACCGAGGCGCAGGCCATGTACCGGGCATGCGGATACGCCGAGATCCCTCGGTACGACGCCAACGTGTACGCCGCGTACTGGTTCGAGAAGCGGCTCGCGCGCTGAGGACCAGTACTACCGCCGCGACGGCGCCGCCGCGTGCTTGGCCAGTTGCACCGCCGACTTCAGGCTCAGCCCCGGCGCCGCCTCACGCAGCACCTTGATCGCCTGTACCGAGTCGGGAGCTCCCTCGTACCCCGCCGCGGCGAGGCGTTCGTGGACCCAGCGGGCGAACAGGTCGGCGTCCTCTGCCGCCGCGGCCTGCTCGACGAGGGCGGCGGCACGCTCCAGGCCCGGCCGCTCCTCGGGCGAGGCCTCGTCGAGCGCCCAGCGCACCCGGGCGGCGATGACATCGGCGTCCCGGAGGACGAGGACGTTCAGGTCTGGTTGCTGGGATCGTCCGAACATGGGCCCATGATCGACGTGCATGCTCCTGCCGATCAAGGGAGTTGAGCTGCTTCTGAGCCGGACTCGGTCTGCGGCTCAGTCGGCGGCCGGTTCCGGGCACTCGTTGTACGTGGGGACAGCGCGCGAGCCCGCACGGCCGGGTGGCCGTACGGGCTCGCGGAGTACGGGCTCGCTCAATTGCGGTTGCTCAATACGGGGCAGCGGTCGGCTCAGATGAGGCCGAGCCCGCGCACCGCCTCGCGCTCCTCCTCGAGCTCCTTGACGGAGGCGTCGATGCGGGAGCGGGAGAAGTCGTTGATCTCCAGGCCCTGGACGATCTCGTACTTGCCGTCCTTGGTGGTGACGGGGAAGGAGGAGATGAGGCCCTCGGGGACGCCGTACGAGCCGTCGGACGGGATGCCCATGGAGGCCCAGTCGCCGTCCGCCGTGCCGTTGACCCACGTGTGGACGTGGTCGATGGCGGCGTTCGCGGCGGACGCCGCGGAGGAGGCGCCGCGGGCCTCGATGATCGCCGCGCCGCGCTTGGCGACCGTCGGGATGAACTCCTCGGCCAGCCACTTCTCGTCGTTGACCGTCTCGGCGGCGTTCTTGCCGGCGACCGTGGCGTGGAAGATGTCGGGGTACTGGGTGGCCGAGTGGTTGCCCCAGATCGTCAGGCGCTTGATGTCGGCGACCGTCGAACCCGTCTTCTTCGCGAGCTGCGTCAGCGCGCGGTTGTGGTCCAGCCGGGTCATCGCGGTGAAGCGCTCGGCCGGTACGTCCGGGGCGGCGGCCTGCGCGATGAGCGCGTTGGTGTTCGCCGGGTTGCCGACGACCAGGACCTTGATGTCGTCCGCCGCGTGGTCGTTGATGGCCTTGCCCTGCGGCTTGAAGATGCCGCCGTTGGCCTCCAGCAGGTCGCCGCGCTCCATGCCCTTCGTACGCGGGCGGGCGCCGACCAGGAGGGCTACGTTCGTGCCGTCGAAGGCGACGTTCGGGTCGTCCGAGATCTCGATGCCCTGGAGGAGGGGGAAGGCGCAGTCGTCGAGTTCCATCGCCGTACCCTCGGCAGCCTTCAGCGCCGGGGTGATCTCCAGGAGGCGCAGCTTGACCGGCACGTCCGCGCCGAGCAACTGGCCGGAGGCGATGCGGAAGAGCAGGGCGTAACCGATCTGGCCGGCCGCGCCGGTGACGGTGACGTTCACGGGAGTGCGGGTCATGGCGTTCTCCGTATGACAGCTGGCGGTTGGGGCGTCCCTGCCCCGGGGTGCGGGATCCCCTGCGCCGGCTGGTGACCGGCGCTCGTTCGCCGCGCTGATCGATCACGGGTACGGATGATCGATCTCTTGGCGTCAAGAGAGATCCAGCGGTCAGGCTATCGCGCATCCGGCGGGCCGGACGGCCGGGCCGGTGTGGCCCGCCCCACAGGCCCCACCAAGAGGCGGCCGCCGGTCCGGGAGAGAGGGACGACAGCGGCCGCCGGGTGGGGGTGCCGGGGGCCGGGAGGGGCTGGGACTCCTCCCGGACGGCGCCGGACTCCCGTGGGGGTACGGTGCACCTGCCCCGGAGTGGGACAGCCATTCCTCCCTCACCGGAATTGGTTCCGCCCGCACGGCGCCGGGCCCGGAAGCCCGTTCCCATCTGCTCCCACGAGCCCCGCCAAAGACCGGATCCCCCCGTGAGCGGCCGTTCCGCCACATCTGCCGCGCGCGGGCCTTCCACCGGCTTCTACCGCGCGCGGTCCCTCCGCCGGATCCCCCTGCGCGACCCTCCCCCGTATCCGCCGCGTGCGACTGTTCCGCCGTGTCTCCCGCGCGCGACCGTTCCCGCGCATCCCCCGCGCGCGGCCCCGCCGCGAGATCCACCGCGTGCCGTCCTTCCGGCGGATCCATCAGGCGCGGCGCCGACGTCGGATCTCCCCCGCACGGTGCCTACGCCGGTTCCCCCGTGCGCGAGCGTTCCGCCGCATCTCCCGCGTGCGGCCGCTCCGCCGGATCCACGGCGTGCCGTCCTTCCGGCGGATCCACCGGGCGCGGCCCTTCCCCCGCCCGCGCGCCGTGTGCGCGACCGTTCCGGCGCATCTGCCGCGCGCGGGCCTTCCGCCGGATTCGCCGCGCGCGGTCCCTCACGCGGGTTCACCGCGCGCCGTTCTTCCGCTCTTCCGCCGGATTTACCGCGTGCAGCCCTTCTGGCCCGACTTCAGCGTTACGCATGCCTTTGCGTCGCCGGCGTCCTTCACGGCCACCATCGGGGTGTACGCGTCGGTGTCGGTATCGACCTTGCCGGTCTGCGCGGCCGCGCCGCTCGCCGTGATCTCGACCTCGTCTCCGACCGCGGCCTGCGTGATGCGGCCCCAGGCGGCCGAACAGGTCTTGCTGTAGCGGACCTCGACGACGGCCGTGCCGACGGTGACGCTGTTGGTGGTCTTCGCCAACTCGCCGCCGCAGCCCATGTTCTCCGGGTCCTCGCCCGTGCAGTCCTTGCCGCTGCACTGGACGCCGGCCGGCAGGTCCTTGCTGACGGACGGGGTCGGGCTCGGCTTCGCTTCGTCGCCGCCGTCCCCGCCGGAGTCGGTCAGGAACATGGCGGCCGCGACCACCACGAGCACGCCGACGACGCCCGCGAGGAACATCGTGAGCCGCCGCTTCCGCCGCTGCGCGTCGGGTGAACCGGACGAACGGCGGGGGCGCGCGTCCTCGGGCGGCCCACCGGCCGGACCGGAAGGCCCTGAGGGACCGGACGGCGCGGAGTACCCCGAGGATCCAGGAGAACCGGGAGAACCGGGAAGCCCGGAGACACCCGGCTGAGCGGAGAGCCCCGCCGAACCCCCGGCGCCTCCGGACCACCCCGGAGGCCTGGGAACCCCCCAACCACCGCCACGCGCAGCCTGGTCGGACGCCGAAGAGCCCCCCGGCGAAGCAACGTCGGACGAACCGGAGGACCCGGACGAGCCCCCGCCCCGCGGCGAACCGTGAGAGCCGCCCCGATGCGCCCCGCCCCGCCCGCCGGACGGCAGCCGTTCCTCACCCGGCGGCGGGCTCTGTGCCGGCACCGACGGTGCCACTCCGGCCGACCCGGCCGCCCCGGGCCTGGGCGCGGCCGTCGCGCCACCCCCCTTGCGCGCCTGCTTCCCGTCCCGGCCGCCCCCCTTGGCCGGTGTGGGCCCGAACTCCCCCAGCGCGGCGCGCGCCTGGGAGATCCGTATCGCCTCCATGGTCATGTCGTGACGCATCTCCGAGCGGCTCCACGCCCGCTCGGCCAGCTCCCACATCGTGGTCAGATGGACCGGGTTGGTACCCGTCACTTCGGCCAGCGCCACGATCGCGCCCTTGGGCGCGAGCAGCCGGCCGTTCAGATACCGCTCCCACGACGTCTTGCTGTAACCGGTACGGTCGGCCACGGCAGCGATGCTCAGCCCACTGCGGTCGACAAGTCGGCGCAGCTGGCTGGCGAACTCTCTGACCTGCGGATCGAGTTCGTCCGGCAAGGCCCTCCAACGAGGCATTGCTCCCCCTCTTCCCCCGTACGTGCTTGATTTTCCCAGCGCGTGGCGCCCCTCCGCCAAGTCCCCGTTCTGGCTACCCAGGGGGATGCGCCCATCAAGGATCTCAGTTCCCCGGCCGGGGGCGCACAGGAGCATTCAGGCCGTGGGCATGCACCGTTGCACGCCCGCTGGTCTGCGGTCCAGTGTTCCACCGATATCCCGTGCGGCTGTTCGGAGCCCCCCTGGTCCGCGCACGGGACGTCCCGGACCGTCCCGATTGCCCACGTTATCCCTGATGTCGAACGCGATCGGACCACATCCTCGAACTTGTCGATACATCGACACAAGGGGAACACATGCGCGGTCTCGTAGGTCACTCGTGCCATCTGTGTCACCAAACGACTCGGGCAGGAGACGTCACGTCAGGGTGACGGCACCCGCCAACGCTGTCAGGAGGAGGGCGAAAACGATGAGCACGGCGTAGAGCAACAGGCGGTGGGAGGGGGCCGGGGCAGAGGCCCGGGGAGGGTCCGGCTCGTCGGCCAGCAGGTCCCACCACGGGACCGTCGGCGCCTCCTCGTAGTCGTCGTCGCCCCCTGCCCCACCGCCGGTCCCGCGCTCGGCGGCACTCCCCGCGGCGCCCCTCCCCCCGACGGACCCGTTCGCGGAAGCCCCGGCGACCCCGGCGGCCCCGGCGACCCCGGCGGCGGGCACGCTCGCCGTCGGTTCCGTCGGGCGCGGCCACGCCCGTACGGCCAGTTCCCAGCGCACAACGAAGCGTTCGGCGTCCTCGCCGACGACCCGGCACAGGGCGACGACCGCCTGCCGGGGCGGTGGCTGCGTCGCGTTGAGGTAGCGCTGCCAGGAGGACTTGCTGTACGCGGTCCGCGCGCCCAGGGCGACCAGACTGAGCCCGGTGCGGTCCTTGAGCAGCCGCAGCTGTTCCACGAAGTGCTCCACCTCCGGCGGAAGATCCGCCGGCAGCGGCTGCCAGGCGCCCATCGTTCTCCTCCTCGGCTTCCTCCGCTCTGCCCCCAGGGACGGCGTCGGCCGCGGTTCGGTTCCCCCTCCGGAGATCGTTGAGGGACTCGTCGCACGATGGCCGCGACGTACCGGAACTGTCACTTCCGTGCCACAGGGAACTGACAGGTGTTGAACCGCCGTTGGCGCGTCCATGACTCTTGATCCCAAGCGGCGTCCGTCCGTACTCGGGGGAGTGGACGGGCGCCGCTCCTGAAAAGGGGCTTCCCCGGATCACGCTCCGAAGCAGACCCGGTCGCCCTTGACAGGCACCAGGCAGACGCGCGCCCCGCCCGGACCGTCCGACGCGCCCGGGCCGTCCGGACCGTCCGCTGCCATCATCGGCGTGGCGAGATATCCCAGGGTGTCGGTCCGGTCGGAGGCCTGTACGGCCTTGGGGCGGGTCCCGGGCCGGGTCAGTTCGATCCGGTCGCCGATCCTCAGCCGCGACCCTCGTGCCCACACGGCGCGGCACACCTTGCCGTAGCGCAACTCCACGCGCCGCCCTCCGGGGAGGGTGCGTTCGGCGGCCGAGGTCACCATGGACTGTCCGCCGCAGCCCATGGCGACGGGGTCCTCACCGTCGCATTCGGGGCCCGTGCAGCCGGGTGCGTACGTCGGCGGGGGCGACGCGGAGTCCGCGGATTCGTCCGGCAGGAGGAGAACCGCGGCGCACACGGCGGCGGCGAGGCCCACGGACGCGAACGCGCCCACTGCGAACAGGACCCGACGCGCACGACCGCCGTCGTGCCCCACGTCCACCGACTCGGGCGCGTGCCGTGCGCGCCCGCTCCACTCCGCGTCGGCCAACTCCCACAGTGCGAGCAGCCGTTCGGGCCGCTCGCCCGCGATCTGACACAACGCCACGACGGCGTCGTACGGCACGGGCTTCTCGCCGTTGAGATAGCGGGCCCAGGAGGACTTGCTGTAGGGAGTGCGTTCGGCGAGCCGGGTGAGGCTCAGGCCGGCCGATTCCCGTAACTGCCGCAGCCCCGCGATGAGCTGGCGTACTTCCGGGGTCACTTGCGCAGCTCCCGCCAGGTGTCGGGGCCGACGATGCCGTCCACGCCGATCTCCCGCTTCTTCTGGAACGCGGTGGCCGCGCGTTTGGTCCGCTCGCCGTAGACGCCGTCGGTGCCACCCGGGTCGAAGCCGTGCCGGCGCAGCAGGCACTGCGCCTCGACGACGTCCCAGCCGGTGCTGTTCAGGTCGAGCAGCACCTCCCGGGAGACGCTGTGCCCGGCGTACAGTCCGCCGTCCTTGCGGGAGATGTCGCAGTCGTACGCCTGCCCGCGCCGGTATGCGTCGGCGGTGGGCGCGGGCTGCTGCCCGCCCGAGCCGTCGCCCTGCCAGGACAGACCGGTGATCATGCCCGCACCGAACGCGACGAGCAGGGACGCGGCCGCGCCGAGTACGAGGCGGGCGCGTGGGCGCGGGCGTGGGCGGTGAGCACTCGGCCGGTCGGTCGGGCGGGCGGTCGCGCGAGCGGTCGGCCGGGCGTCCGGCATGATGCTCGGTCCGGCGGTCAATCCGGTGGTCCCGGGCCCGACGGCCGAGCGGGTGGCCGGCGTGACGGTGGGCCCGGCACCAGCACCGGCACCAGCACCGGCAGCCGCTCCGCGGGCTCCCTCCGCCACCTCGTGCAGCACCAGCAGCCGCGTCGGCTCCGTGCCGCACACCCGCGCGAGTTCCGTCACGGCCCCGCGGGGAACGGGGTTCTTCCCGTTGAGCCAGCGCTCCCATGACGAGGAGCTGTACGTGGTCTTCGCCGCGAGAGCGGCCAGACTCAGTCCGCTGCGGTCCTTCAACCGCCGCAGCTGGACGACGAGTTGCCGTTCCCGCTGGTCAAGCGAGTCGGACAGTTCCTTCCAGCGCGCCATGTCGTCACCCCCGTGATCCCTTGGCGCGTACCTGTATGAAGTTCGGTCAGTCCGGAGGACGTCCGGACAGGGGCAATGCGGTTGCGTACCGAGCGTCCACGTTACCCAACTGGGACGGCGTCCCCCGTCCCACGGCGTTGTCATGGGACGGGACTTCCCAGCACGTCAGAGTGCGGGGCGTGCCACCCACTCCCAACTCCCGCGATGACTGTGGCCGTTGTCGTACCTGGTCACGCAGGGTCGATGACGTACCGGGCGGCGGACCGAACAGCCGCCCACGACAACCGCCGACGACACAGGTTCACCTGTCCGGCGGCACGACGCGGAGGTCCGCACTCATCAGCTCGGGGGAGAGTGCGGGCCTCCGTCACGTCCTGATCGTGAAGTGCAGCGTGTCGTCCAGGAACGGGATCTCCAGCCACGGGTTGGGCTGGGCCATCATCGCGAGCAGCACGATGGTCACGCCCAGGATGCCGTAGGTGACGAGGTCGGTGAAGCGGGAGCGGACCGCGAGCATGCCCACGCCGGGCAGCGTCCAGCGCAGCACGCCGCCGGCGAGCAGCCCGGTCCCGATCAGCAGCGTGCCGTACCGGAAGACGCCGAGCGCGGTGAGCAGCAAGCCGAGTCCGACGGCCGCGACCACCGTGAGCATCGGCCATTGCCGGGCCGGTGCGGGCGCGGCCCCGGACGCGGCACGGCCGCCGCCCTCGGGGCGTGCGGTGTCCCGGGTGATCCGGGGGAAACGGCGCGTCGTGCGCTGCGGCTGCCCGTCGGGGCCGGGCGCGCTGACGGGGTCCCGCACAACAGGCTCTTCACCGTCGTCCCGATGCGCATGCGCGCCCGCAGCCGACGTGTCCGGCGCCGCGTGCGTTTCCCCGCCGTGCCCCTTGGCAGCCCGGCCCTCCACGCCTTGCGGCTCGGCAGCACGCGGCTCGATGCCCTGCGCCTCCGTCGCACGGGACTCCACACGTCCCGACCGCCCCTCAGGGCCTTGCGGTCCCGTGCCCTGCGACTTCGCCACACCCGGCTCCACGTCTTCCGCCTGCGCACCACGCAACCGCGACTCCGTGCCCTCTGGCCCCGCGCCCCGCGACACCGTGCCTGCAGACTCCGTACCAAGCGGCTTCCCGGCGCGCGACACCGTGCCTGCAGACTCCGTGCCCTGCGACTTCCCGGTTCGCGACCGCGTGGTCTGAGACCGTGCCGACTCGGGAGACGAGTCGGCGCGTGGCTGCGTGCCATCCGTCCGCGACCGCGTGCCGTGCGGCTTCGCCGCGGCGCCTGACTCCCCGCCCTGAGACCGCGCCTCCGCGCCCCCCGGCTTCGAGTCCCGCTCCTCCGCGCCCCCCGGCTTCAAGTCCCGGCCCTCCACAGCCCCCGGATTCGAGTCCCGCGCCTTCCCCGCGCGCGGTCCCATCCCCTGGGATCGCGTCGGCTCGGGCGACGAGTCGGTGCCCCGCTTCGGGGTGTCCTCAGCCGACACTGCGTTCCGCCGCCTCGACCACGTTGACGAGCAGCTGCGCCCGGGTCATCGGGCCGACGCCGCCGGGGTTCGGCGAGATCCACGCGGCGACTTCGGCGACGCCGGGGTGGACGTCACCGACGATCTTGCCCTCGGCGCTGCGCGAGACGCCGACGTCGAGGACGGCCGCGCCCGGCTTCACGTCCTCGGGCCGGACCAGGTGGGCGGAGCCCGCCGCGGCGATGATGATGTCGGCCCGCTTCAAGTGGGAGGACAGATCACGCGTGCCGGTGTGGCACTGCGTCACCGTCGCGTTCTCGCTGCGCCGGGTCAGCAGCAGCGGCATCGGGCGGCCGATCGTCACGCCCCGGCCCACGACCACCACCTCGGCTCCCTTGATCTCCACGCCGTACTGGCGGAGGAGAGTGAGGACACCGTTGGGCGTGCAGGGCAGCGGTGCCGGCTCGTTGAGTACGAGACGGCCGAGGTTCATCGGGTGCAGGCCGTCCGCGTCCTTGTCCGGGTCCATCAGCTCCAGGATGCGGTTCTCGTCGATACCCCTGGGCAGCGGCAGCTGGACGATGTAACCGGTGCAGCCCGGATCTTCGTTGAGCTCGCGGACGACCGCCTCGATCTCCTCCTGCGTGGCGGTCACGGGCAGTTCCCGCTGGATGGAGGCGATGCCGACCTGGGCGCAGTCGCGGTGCTTGCCCGCGACGTACTTCTGGCTGCCCGGGTCGTCGCCCACCAGGACGGTTCCCAGGCCGGGCGTGACGCCCTTCTCCTTCAGGGCCGCCACGCGGGCGGTCAGATCGGACTTGATCGCGGCTGCGGTGGCCTTGCCATCGAGAATCTGGGCGGTCATGACCCCATCCTCGCGGATGACCGGCTCCCGGTTCCAATCCGGTCACCCTGCGGACTCCGCAACTCCCATCCCACATGATCACTCGTATCCATCCATGATCAGTGATGTTGCACTTGCACAACACATGCGGCATCCGGCTGGACAAATAAGAGGCGCGTTAAGGACGATGAACGTCACAGTGCCGCGGGGCAGTACCGGGGGGACGAACCGCATCTGTAGAACTTTCCTCCGAAATGTGCCGCGTCGTCCCCGCACCATGCAACGGAGGAAAGACGCCATGAGCTTTGGCGACCCGAACAACCCCTACGGCGCGCCGCAGGGCCAGCAGCCGGGTTACCCGGCCCAGCCTCCCCAGGGCCCGCCCCAGCAGCCCGGCTACGGCTACCCGCAGGGCGCCCCGCCCCAGCAGCCCGGCTACGGCTATCCGCAGGGCGCTCCGGGCCAGCCGCCGGCGTACCCCGGCTACCCGGGTGGCGCTCCCAACTCGATGCCGATGGAGATGCCGGGTCTGATGAAGACCTCGCGCGTCCTGCTGTTCATCCTCGCGGGCTTCCAGCTCCTGTTCGGCATCATCGCGGGCATCGCCGTCGGCGCCGTGCAGGACGTGTCCAACGGCGTGGGCAGCGGTGACGACACCGACACGCTCGCCGGACTCGGCTTCTTCTTCGCGGCGCTCCTGGTGGGCCTGGGTGCCCTCTCCATCTTCCTGGGCGTCAAGTTCAAGAGCGGTGGCAGCGGCATCCGTATCACCACGATCGTGTACGCGGCGCTGATGATCCTCGGCGGCATCGTCAACATGGTGAACGGTGCGAACGGTTCCGCCACCTTCGGCGGACTCATCTCGCTCGCCATCGCCGGCATCATCCTCGCCTCGATGGTCAACGGCGCCGCCTCGGCCTGGTTCAACCGCCCGCGCTACTGAGCCGACCGGCAGCACGTTCGCGTACATCACGTCAATCACGCCAAGGGCCGTGTCTACCCCGCAAAGGTTGGACACGGCCCTGGTGCGTCGCTCTACCCTGATTCCACAGCTGCGCACGGGACGGGGAGAACGACCTTGTACAGCATCATCGTGGTGCCCCCACGCACGACGGACGACCAGCACGGCGCACACCAGATCAAACTCGCCCCCGGGGAACGTCTCGCCTTCGGCCGCTCGGAGGCCGACAACGGGCTTGCGATCGCACACGAGGGGGTCTCCCGGAAAGCCGGGGAGATCACGGCCCAGGGCGCCTTCTGGATACTGAGCAACCTCTCCGCCCACCAGACGTACGTCGTGGAGAACCCGGAGGGCGCGGGCGAGCACATCAAGGTCGCACCGGGCCGCCTCGACGCGCCGGTCCCCTTCGAGTTCTCCCGGATCGTGCTCCCGGCGGCGGGCGACCTGCTGCCGCTCGAGGTGTGGGCACCCCGCCACGACTACCTGAACTCTTCCGGCGGACTCGACGGCGCGACCACCGCACCCGCCTTCTCGGTCGACCACACCAAGCGGTACTTCGCGGTCCTCGCCGCTCTGTGCGAGCCCCGCCTGCGCGGCGCACCGCACGCCCCGCTGCCCACCGTCGACCAGGTCGTGGAACGGCTGCGTCCCGGCTGGCCGGCCGCGAGCCCGGCCGCCGTGCACTGGAACATCGACTACCTCGCGGTGAAGCTGCGCCTCAAGCCAGGCCCCGACACGGCGGATCCGGGCCCGCGACTGAACGGCAAGAAGGAGTCCCTCGTCTCCCTCGCGCTCCGCTTCGACCTCGTACGGGAGGACGATCTCATCGTCCTCGGCAACTCCCCGAGCCGAGCCGTGCGGTGAGCGACGGCGCGTACGCGGTGTCCGTCCCTCGCGGATACCGCGTCGGCTCCTGGGAAGTGCGCGAGCCGATCGCGACGGGGGCGTTCGGCAGCGTGTACGCGGCGCGACGCGTCCCGGAGGGGCCGGCCGCGAAGCCCCCGAAGACGACCGACCGAGGACTCCCGGAGACGAACGACCAGGAACCCCCCAAAACACCCGACGGGAAACTCCCCAGGACAACCGCCCGCGAGCTCCCCAAGACGGCCGCCCGTGAACTCCCGAAGACAGCCGCCCTGAAGTTCCTGCCGACCGGCACGCACACCCCCCGCCGGCTCGCGCATCTGCGTGACCTCGCCGAGCGGGAGCTGGAGTTGCTGAGCAGGCTGCGCACCGCCCCGCGGCTGATCCGGATGTACGAGACGCTGACGGTCGACGACCCCGGGCAGCCGGAGCTCGACGGCGCCACCGTCCTCGTACTGGAACGGGCCGCGACCTCTCTGACCACGCTGCTCTCCGGGAACCACCGGCCGAAGCACGGTCCCGCGCTGCTCGCGCAGATCTGCGAGGGCCTGGTCCAGCTGCACCGGGCGGGCTGGGTGCACGGCGACCTCAAGCCCGCCAACGTCCTGCTGATGAAGGACGGTTCGGCCCGCCTCGCCGACTTCAACATGGCCGCCGAACTCGAGGGAACCCACGCCTACACGCCCGCCTTCTCCACGCCCGACTACACCCCGCCCGAGCTGCTCTGGGCCGAGATCGGCGAGCGCGGCCGGCAGATCCGTCCCTCGGCCGACGTGTGGGCCTTCGGCGTGCTGGCCCACCTCGTCCTCACGGACACCTTCCCCTTGCCCGGCGGCACGCCCTCGGCCCGCCGGGACGCGGCGGCGCGCTACGCGCGCGGCACCGAAGAGCTCCGCCTCTCCCCCGAACTCCCGGATGAGTGGCGGGAGATCGTACGGCACTGTCTGGCCCGTACGCACCAGGAGCGGATCAGCGGGGAAACACTGCTGCGGCGGGTCGGGACGGTCGCCGGGACCGCCCGCTCCCCACGCCTGCCGCGCCTGTTCCCGCTCAGACGCGGACGCCGGACCGGTGTGATCCTGGGCGCCGCGGCCGCCACGGCCGCCACCACCACCGCTCTCGCCACCCTCGGCTACGGCATGCTGGCGGACGACGGTTCCGACGACGGGAAGGACCCGGGCACCGCGAAGGTCGCGCCCGCGGCGTACGGCGCCGCCGAGCTCCGTACGGACAAGGGCGTCCCCGTCGCCTACCGGCCGCTCATCGTCAACTCCGCCCACGACTGTGTGCAGGAGGAGGTCACGCCGTCGCTGATCGCCGCCATGCTGAAGGTGGAGAGCGACTTCGACCCGGACCTCTCCGACCCCGCCATGGACGAGTACGGGATCGCCCGTTGGACCCCGCGTGTGCTGCGCTGGTGGATGCGGTCCGACGGCAAACCCGAGAAGACGATCCCTCAACCCCCCTTCTCCCCCTCCGAGTCCATCCCGGCCATGAGCCGGTATCTGTGCTGGATCGCGCCGCGCCTGGACTCCGCGCTGGGCGGTGACCGGCAGGTTCTCATCGCGGCCGCGTACCGGACGTCGTACGAGAAAGTGAACGACGCGGCCGGTGTTCCCCCGAAGTACCGCGACTACGCCGACCGCGTCGCTCACTACCTCAAGGAGTACACGCCGGCCGCGAAAAAGTGACCCTGAGAGTTCTGAGGTACCGCTCGCCGCCGTCCGGGGGCCACCCCTTGGGCTGTTTCCCGTCGTACCGATGTGACATGTCCCCTGTAACTCCCCTTATCCTGCCTCTCGTTGGCACAGGGGCAGGGGACGACTCCATGTACAGCATCATCGTGATGCCGCCGTGCGGTACCGGATCAGCCGACCAGATCCGGCTCTCGGCGGGCGAGAAGCTCACGTTCGGCAGGGCCGTGCAGGAAGGCGGTCTGGCGATCGCCCACGAAGGAGTGTCCAGGGTCGCGGGTGAGATCACCGCGCACCGGGCCTTCTGGATACTGAGCAACCTCAGCCAGGACCAGACCTACGTGGTCGAGAATCCGGAGGGCGCGGGCGAGCACATCAAGGTCACACCGGGCCGTCTGGACGCGCCCGTTTCGTTCGAGTTCTCGCGCGTGGTGCTGCCCGCGGCGGGCGATCTGCTCAGCTTCGACGTCTGGGCGCCCCGCCACACCTATCGCAGCGCCGCCCGCCTCGGGCACTCCGGCGCCACCACGGCCCCGGCGTTCTGCCTCGACCGCACCAAGCGGTACTTCGCCGTGCTGGCCGCCCTCTGCGAGCCCCGGCTGCGCGGCGCACCGCACGCCCCGCTGCCCACCGTCGACGAGACCGTGGAGCGCCTGCGGGCCGTCTGGCCCACGGTGACCCGCTCCTCGGTCTACTGGAACATCGACTATCTGGCGGTCAAGTTACGCCTGAGACCCTCCACGGACACCGCGGAGCCCGGCCCACGCCTGTACGGCAAGAAGGAGTCGCTGGTCTCGCTCGCCCTGCGCTTCGACCTTGTACAGGAAGACGATCTCGTCGTCCTGGCGGCAGCCCAGAGCGAGGTGGCGCAGTGAATGGGGACCGCCACGCCGTGCCCGTGCCGAAGGGCTACCGGGTGGGCGTCTGGGAGGTGCGCGAGCACCTCGCGTCCGGCGCGTTCGGCAGCGTCTACGCGGCCAGGCGCACCGGCACCGACGAGGAGACCGCCCACGAGGAGACCGCGGACGGTGGCGGCGCCGATCCACTCCCCCGGCACGCGGCCCTGAAGTTCCTGCCGACCGGCACCCGCACCCCGCGCCAACTCCACCACCTGCGTGAACTGGCCCACCGCGAACAGAAGTTACTGCAGCGGCTGCGCTCTCCACGGCTGATCCGGATGTACGAGACACTGACGGTCGACGACCCGGACCACCCCGAACTCGACGGCGCCACCGTCCTCGTACTGGAGCGGGCGGAGGGCTCTCTGGCAGCGCTGCTGGACCGGTCCCCCACCCCGGAGTCCGGGCCCGCCCTGCTGGCCCAGGTCTGCGAGGGCCTGCACCAGCTGCACCACGCGGGCTGGGTGCACGGCGACCTCAAGCCCGCCAACGTCCTGCTGATGAAGGACGGTTCGGCCCGCCTCGCCGACTTCAACATGGCCGCCGAGCTGGAAGGCACCCACGCCTACACGCTCGCCTTCGCCACCCCCGACTACACGCCACCGGAGCTCCTCTGGTCCGAGATCGGCGAACGCGGCCAGCAGGTCCGCCCGACCGCCGACATCTGGGCCTTCGGCGTGCTGGCCCACGTGGTCCTCGCGGGTTCTCTGCCCCTGCCCGGCGGCACGATCGAGGCCCGTTGCGACGCGGCGGTACGGTACGCGCGCGGCGCCGAGGAGCTACGCCTGCCCCCCGAACTGCCGCCGGACTGGCGGGAGATCATCACGGACTGTCTGGCCCGTACACACGATGAGCGCGCCGCACACGACACCGCCTCGCTGGTGCGCCGGGTGGAACAGGCCGCGGGCACCGCCCGTTCGGCCCGCCTGCCGCGACTGCGGCCCCGCCGGTGGCGGCGTCCCGTCCTGGCCACCGCCTTTTTCGCGATGGCGGCGCTGGGGGCGGCGACGGCGACGTACACCCTGCGGGATACGGACCGGACAGCCGCGGCGCCGCCCAGCTGCGAGAAGCCCGCGGTGTACGAGGACGACACCCACGGCCGCGGCTACACGGCGGGCTGGAACGGCACATGGGACTTCACCATCAAGCGGGGCGACGGAGGCAGCCAGGTCAGGGAGGCCCAGTGCCTGCTGAAGTACCTGCACGGCATCACCGAAGTCGGCGAGGTGGACGGCGACTTCGGCCCTCTGACCCACGGGGCCGTCGTCACCCTCCAGAAGCGGGCCGGACTGGACGCGGACGGAATCGTCGGCCCGAACACCTGGCGTGCGCTGCGCACCCGCGAGTGACCGAGTGACCGTGCGAACTGTCTTGCCGCACAGGTGACTTCGGGGGTCGATACCCTGGAACGTTCTAGGTACCGCTCGCTCCTCGCCCCCTCCACAGTAGTGCCGACGCCGCCACGGGGGACGGCGCCGCTCAGCCGGGGGAAGGCACCAGACACCCCTCCAGCAGCATCGACCAGGAGGATTCATGAAGCGAGTACGAGCACTGCGCACCAAGGCCAGTCTCTTCGCCGGAGCGACGATCTTCGCCGGCCTGGGCCTCGGCGTCGCCGCCGCACCGGCACAGGCGGCGGCCGCCGCCTACAGCTGCCCGTCGGGATCCATCTGCTTCTACACGGGAGACGACGGCACCGGAGACCGGTGTACCTGGGACGGGTTCGACCCGGACTGGCGGAACGGCGCCGTCAGGTGCTCGTGGTCCGCGGACAAGAACGTGAGGTCCGTCTTCAACAACGGCACCAGCGGCAAGTCAGTGGTCTACTACAGCGGCGCCAACTACGAGACCCGCAAGGGCTGCACCAGGATGGGCCAGAAGGGCAACCTCGCGGGCACGTACAAGCTCCGTTCCCACGAGTGGGTCTCGAGCTGCTGAGACAAGCCCACACACGGCAGGCCGCGCCCCGGGAGGGACGCGGCCTTCCGTGCGTACATCCCGCAGACCGCGGAGCCGCTGTTGGCCCGAGACGACGGCGAGACCTACGAGACCGCGATAGCCTCGTGTCAACTGGGGGTGTCGAAAGGGCACGTTGAGACAGCAGAGCACTCGGGGGACCCATGTCAGACGAGCGGCCGACGCCACCGCACTTACCGGCCACCGGGAACGCCACGCTGGAGCAGGTGGGGGCGGCTCCGATGCGGTCCGTGGATCCGGGGCGCATCGGCCCGTACGTACCGCTCGGCGTGCTCGGCAGTGGTGGCATGGGCCGGGTGTATCTGGCGCGGCCCGCCGACGACAGCCCCGGGCTCGCCGCGGTCAAGGTGATCAGGCCCGAGTACGCCGAAGACCCCCAGTTCCGGCGGCGGTTCGAGCGCGAGGCCGCCGTGCACGAGCGGGTCGGCGCACCGTACGCGCCGGAGCTGCTGGGCACGGGGTTCCAGGATGAGCTGCTGTGGATGGCCACGCAGTACTTACCCGGGCTCAGCCTGACGGACGCCGTACGCGACTGCGGCGTGCTGGAACCCGCCGGAGCGTGGCGGCTGGTGGGGGAACTCGGCCGGGCCCTGTCGGCGCTGGCCGCCGCCGGGATCGTGCACCGGGACCTCAAGCCGTCCAACGTGATCGTGTCCGGCCAGGGCGCGCACGTGATCGACTTCGGCATCTCACAGGCCGTGGACAGCAGCTCGATCACCATCACCGGCAACCGGGTCGGCACCCCCGCCTTCATGTCTCCCGAGTATCTGCGGGAGGGACGCTGCGACACCGCCTCGGACGTGTTCTCGCTGGCGTGCACGCTCATCTACGCCACGACAGGGCACGCCCCGTTCGGCAGTGGCACCGGCGTGGACGTCATGCACCGCGTGGCGTTCGAGGAGCCGAAAGCCGAGCTCATGGGCGAACTCTCGGCGGCGGACGCCTCGTTGGCCACCCTGCTCTCCGCCTGCCTGGCCAAGGACCCCTCCGGCCGGCCCACACCGCGACAGCTGATCGACGCGGCCGCGGTACACCCTCGTACGACGTCGTGGCAGGAACCGCTCGACTCCCGGCTGCTCGCCCGGCGCGAGGCCTGCGAGGTACTGCGACAGGCCTCCGCCCAGCAGACCGGCCAACTCCGCACGCCCACGCACCGGGTGGCCGCCCCCGCTCCCGGCCCCGCCTTCGGGCCGGCCACACCGCCGGGCGCGTACGGACCAGGACCACAGACGCCCCCGGGCGCGTACGAACCGCCGACGCCGCCTGGCGGCGCCCCACCCGACAGTGCTCCAACGGGCAGTTCTCCGGCCACCGCGCGCCGCAGAAAGAAGGCGTACTTGGCGGTCGCCGCGGGCATCGCCGTGTGTGTCGTTGCCGCGAGCGCCTTTCTGCTCACCCGTCCGTCCTCCGAGGACACGGCCTCCTCGTCTCCGACGGCCGTCGGAAGCACTGCCCAAGACGACGCGGCACGGCCACCGCTGCCCGGCGCCTCCGACCGCGACTCGCCCTCGCCCAGCGGTAAGCGGGAGGAGCAGGAGGAGGCGGAAAAGGAGAAAGGTTCCGCCGGAGCCGGGACCTCAGACGGCACAGGCCGTGCTCAGCGCACTCCCTCGCACACCGCGACCGCCACGTCCGGCGGCAGTGGCGGAAGCGGAGGAGACGGCGGCGCAGCTCCGAGCCCCGCTCCGACCAAGACCACGGCCGAGCCGGCCCCACCGGCGTGGATCTCGCAGTGCACGTACTACTCCGGCACCGAACTCACGCGTCGCGGCGACAAGAACCAGCGGGTGGTGCAGGTGCAGTGCATGCTGACCCAACGCGGCTACAGCCTCGGAAAGGCGGGGGTGGACGGTAAGTTCGGCAAGGACACCGTCTCCGCGGTCCAGCAGTTCCAGAGCGACAAGGGCTTGGACGCCGACGGCGTCGTCGGCCCCAACACCTGGGCGGCGCTGCGCGGTTCGACGTGACGCCGGCATGACGTGACGCCGCACAAGGAAGCCCGGCCGTGCGCGAGCGCGCACCGGCCGGGCGACCCCGGTGGAATCCCGATGGAACCCCAGTAGCGACTCAGCGGACCTCAGTGGAAGAAGTGCCGCGTCCCCGTGAAATACATCGTGATACCCGCCTTCTCCGCGGCCTCGACGACCAGTTCGTCGCGGACCGAACCGCCGGGCTGAACGATGGCCTTCACGCCGGCGGCGCTCAGGACGTCGATGTTGTCCGGGAACGGGAAGAACGCGTCCGACGCGGCGAACGCACCACGGGCCCGCTCGGCGCCGGCCCGCTCAATGGCCAGCTTGCAGGAGTCCACACGGTTGACCTGCCCCATTCCCACGCCGACCGAGGCGCCGTCCTTGGCGAGGAGGATGGCGTTGGACTTGACCGCGCGGCAGGCCTTCCAGGCGAAGGCCAGGTCGTCCAGTTCGGCAGGCGACAGCGCCTCACCCGTGGCGAGGGTCCAGGACGCGGGGTTGTCGCCGTCGGCCTGGAGGCGGTCGGCGACCTGGAGGAGACGGCCGCCGTCGATCTGCTTGACCTCGACGTCGGCCGTCGGCCCCTGGGCTGCGCGGAGTACGCGGATGTTCTTCTTCTTGGTGAGGGCTTCGAGGGCGCCGTCCTCGTAGCCGGGCGCGACGATGACCTCGGTGAAGATCTCGGCGACCTGCTCGGCCATCTCCTTCGAGACCGGGCGGTTGACCGCGATCACGCCGCCGAACGCCGACAGCGGGTCGCAGGCGTGCGCCTTGCGGTGCGCCTCGGCGACGTCCGCGCCGATCGCGATACCGCAGGGGTTGGCGTGCTTGATGATCGCGACGCAGGGCTCGTCGTGGTCGTACGCGGCACGGCGCGCGGCGTCCGTGTCCGTGTAGTTGTTGTACGACATCTCCTTGCCGTGCAGCTGCTCGGCGTCCGCGAGGCCGCCTGTGCCGTCGACGTACAGCGCCGCACCCTGATGCGGGTTCTCGCCGTAACGCAGGGTGCTGCGGCGCTCGAAGGTGGCACCGATGAAATCGGGGAAGTTCGAGTCGTCGAGGGGTGCGTACTGGCTCGCGAACCAGGAGGCGACGGCGACGTCGTACGCGGCCGTGTGCTGGAAGGCCTCGGCGGCGAGCCGCTTGCGCGTCGCCAGGTCGAAGCCGCCGCCCTTGGCCGCGGCCAGGACGTCGGCGTACCGGGCGGGGCTGGTGACGACCGCGACCGACGGGTGGTTCTTGGCGGCGGCGCGGACCATCGAGGGACCACCGATGTCGATCTGCTCGACGCACTCGTCCGGGGACGCGCCCGAGGCGACGGTCTCGCGGAAGGGGTAGAGGTTCACGACGACGAGCTGGAAGGGCTCCACGCCCAGCTCGTCGAGCTGCTGCCGGTGGTCGTCGAGTCGCAGGTCCGCGAGGATGCCGGCGTGCACCTTCGGGTGCAGGGTCTTGACCCGGCCGTCCAGGCACTCGGGGAAGCCGGTGAGCTCCTCGACCTTGGTGACCGGGACGCCGGCCGCGGCGATCTTCGCGGCGGTGGAGCCGGTGGAGACGAGCTCAACGCCGGCCTCATGCAGTCCGCGGGCGAGGTCTTCGAGCCCGGTCTTGTCGTAGACGCTGATGAGCGCGCGCCTGATCGGGCGCTGCGTACCTTCGGCGGTCACGGGATAACTACCTTTCGTCCCTCAATGCGATAGCCGTTGCGGGCGAGCCGCCCCACGACCTCGACGAGCAGCCTTCGCTCGACTTCCTTGATGCGCTCATGCAGAGCGCCCCCCTCGTCCTCGTAGTCCTCGTCCCGGACCTCGACCACGCCCTGGGCGATGATCGGGCCGGTGTCGACGCCGTCGTCGACGAAGTGGACGGTGCACCCGGTGACCTTCACTCCGTGCGCGAGGGCGTCACGAACGCCGTGCGCACCCGGGAAGCTGGGCAGCAGCGCGGGGTGGGTGTTGACGAACCGGCCGCCGAAGCGGGCCAGGAACTCCTTGCCCACGATCTTCATGAACCCGGCCGAGATGACGAGATCCGGCTCGTACGCCGCCGTGGCCTCGGTCAGCGCCGTGTCCCACTCGTCCCGGCTCGCGTAGTCCTTCACGCGGCATACGAAGGTGGGCACACCCGCGCGCTCGGCGCGCGCCAGGCCCTCGATGCCCGTGCGGTCCGCGCCGACCGCGACGATCTCAGCCCCGTAGACGGCCGTCCCGCGCATGGCGATCGCATCGAGGAGAGCCTGCAAGTTCGTACCTGATCCGGAGACCAGCACGACGAGGCGCTTGGCCACAGCGGGGCCCTTTCTCGGGAGAGCGTTTGTAGGGTCGTACGAATGCTTCGCGCCCCCTGATACGGGGAAGTCTACGAAGCGGCCGACCGTCAGCAACGATACCGGCACACAGGGCGGCCCTCACGGGACGGGGGCTTGGCTGGAAGGTAGCGTCTGGAGAGGATCCGCCCGGGGAACTCACTTCGCGCAGGGGAACGCCTTCCGCACATGGGACGTTGACCAGGGACGGGGACGAAACTCGGACACGACGTCCGCCCGTACCACGGCCCGCTCCACCGGCCGGCTCCACCGATTTGATCCTGCCAGCCAGATCCATCGAGCCCGCGCAGGCGAGGCTCGCCCACCAGACCCGACCCACCGAGACCCGATCCACTCAGACCGATCCACCCAGACCGATCCACCAAGGGGAAGACGCACACCTGATGCCGGACCGCAGCCTCCGACTCCTCCGACTCCTCCCCTCCACCGCCTCCGGCCCCTCGGGGGCCGCGGGAGGAGTGGGGCGGCGTGCGCTCGACCCGTCCCACGTCCCGACGTTCCTCCCGTCCTTCGCGTCCGGCCACCCTGCCGGGTCCGTATCCGGGCAGGGCGGCGTACGGGAAGGGCTGGTGCTGCGTGAGCGGCAGCCTTCCTCGTCGGCCACGCCACCGCGCGAGGGTGAGAGTTCGGCACCCGAGAGCGGCGGCTCCGGGCCCGAGGACGGTGCCTCGTCGCCGCAGCCTCCCGGCGCCCCCGCGGACGACAACCCCTTCGCCCCACCTCCGGAGGGCACGCCCGACCGGCCGTGGCAGCCGCGACGGCCCGCGAACGGGCAGGGGTCGGACGACGGGCAGGGTGACGGCGACCCCTCCCCGTGGGGCAGCCAGTGGAGCGACCGGCAGCCGGGACCCGCGCAGGGCGGCGGCTTCGGTGACCGGCCCGGCTCCTCGGGCGGGCCGGGCGGACCCGGCGGGCAGGGCGGTCCGGAAGGACCCGGCGGCGGCCCCGGTGCGGGTCTGCGCTGGGACCCGGCGGACCCGGCCCAGCGCCGTGCGCGGTACGCGCTGCTCTCCGGCATGTGGGCGTTCTTCTTCGCGCTCTTCAGCTGGCCGTACGTGGCGCTGCTGCTCGGCGCGCTGGCCCTGTACTGGGGCAGCAGTGCCCTGCGCGCCAAGCCCCGCACACCGGACCCGGACACCCCGGCGCCCGCCTCCGGCGCCAGGCCCCAGACCACGGCGGCGATCAGCGGCCTGGTCACGGCGTCACTCGCCCTCATCATGGTCGCGGCCACGTTCACCGCTCAGCTCGTCTACCGCGACTACTACACGTGCGTGAACGACGCCCTCACGAACACGGCGAAGGAATCCTGCGACCATCTCCTGCCGGAGGAGCTGCGAAACCTGCTGGGCACGCGCTGACGGCTCCGCCGCGGGGTCCAGCATCGGTCGTTGCCTCGGCTGCGGGTGCGTTGTGGCTGGTCGCGCAGTTCCCCGCGCCCCTGGGGCTGAGGGCTGCGCCCCCAGGCCCCCCGGTTCGTATTTCGGCTGCGGGCCGTCCGTGGCCGGTCGCGCAGTTCCCCGCGCCCCTAAAGGGGCGCGCCCTCACCCACCCAGCAGCAGGCCGGAGGCCGGCGGCAGCGACGTCATTGACTTGGAGAGCGCTTCAACTTCCATAGTCGCGCTCAGCCCCCGCCACTTGGCGGGCCGGAACGGGAGGACATCCGTATGCGCTACCGCACGATCGGTTCGGACCCGAAGACCCGCCGCGAGGTGAGCGTTCTCAGCCTCGGCGCGATGCTGTTCGGCACTGTCACCGACGAGGAGACGTCGTTCGCCATCCTCGACCGCTTCGTCGAGGCGGGCGGCACCTTCATCGACACCTCCGACAACTACGCGTTCTGGATCAACGGCACCCAGGGCGGCGAAAGCGAAGCCCTGCTCGGCCGCTGGCGCCGCAGCCGCGGCATCGGCGACGAGATCGTCATCGCGACGAAACTGGGCGCACGCCCCCTCGCCCCCGGCACCGGCTACATCGACAACCCGGAGGGCCTGTCCGCCAAAGCCATCCGCGCGGCGGCGGAAGGCAGCCGGGAGCGCCTCGGCGTATCGAAACTGGATCTCCTGTACGCCCACATCGAGGACCCGAACGTCCCCCTGCAGGAGACCGTGGAGGGCTTCGCGGAACTCGTCGCCGAAGGCACCGTCGGTCTCCTCGGCGCGAGCAACCACTGGACGTGGCGCCTCGAGCGGGCCCGCAGCCTCGCCGCCGCTGCCGGTCTGCCGGGTTACGAGGTCCTCCAGTACCAGCACAGCTATCTGCGCAGGCGCGCGGACCTGCCGGGCCAGCTCTCGCCGGACGGCGACCAGGGCGTGACCGGCGGCGACCTGCTCAGCTATCTGCGCGCCGAGCCGTCCCTCACGCTCGTGGCCTACACCCCGCTGCTGAAGGGAAGTTACGTCCGCGAGGACAAACCCCTCGACCCGGCCTTCGACCACGCGGGCACTCCGACCCGCCTGACCGCGCTCCACTCGGTGGCCCAAGAGACCGGCGCCACCGTCAACCAGGTCGTCCTCTCCTGGCTGATCGACGCCGACGTCCCGTCCATCCCCCTGGTCGGCTGCTCCTCGCTGAGCCAGCTGAACGAGAACCTGGAGGCCCTGGACCTGGAACTGACGCCGGAACAGCGGGAGAAGCTGGACACCGCCCACTGAACGGAGGCGGCACAGCGACTTGAGGCGCCGTCAGGCAGCCGGCCAGGCAGCCGTCAGGCAGATTTTTTCGGGGGCTCCGGGGGGTCGGCGTCCTCGGCGGAGTTGAAGGAGTCAGAGGGCAGGAAGTCGTACGGCTCGAATCCGGACCCGTCGGGCACGGTGGACGGAGGCTCCCGGCGCTGACGCCGACGGGG
This sequence comes from Streptomyces montanus, assembly GCF_005786655.1. Classification (NCBI taxonomy): domain Bacteria; kingdom Bacillati; phylum Actinomycetota; class Actinomycetes; order Kitasatosporales; family Streptomycetaceae; genus Streptomyces; species Streptomyces montanus. Next base: position 32,404 of record NZ_VBZC01000020.1, on the reverse strand, counting down.
CAGCCGTACCCACGAGAACCGGGCTTTGGGCGAGGGCAACCGTACCCAGGAGAACCAGGCCTTGGGCGAGGCCGACCGTAGCCACGAGAAGCAGGACTTGGGTGAGGGCAAGCACGTCCGGCACCGCCCGACCCAGCGCTTCCATCCGCCTGGCTCACGCACACGCCAGGCCCGTAGCCCGACCGCCACCGGCACCCCCACCCCCGCGACCCAGCCCGCCGCCGCAGGCCCCGTCTGCCACCAGACGGGGCCGAAGGCCGCCAGCGCGGCCACCCCGAGGGGCCCACCGGCCAGTGCGGCGAGGGCCGAGAAGCCGAGCCCGCACAGGCCGGCCGCGAGCACCACGGTCCCGGCTGTCCTCAAGAGCGACCAGGCATCCACGCGTGCGGGTGCCACCGTCGCCGAGGTCGCCACCGTCGCCGAGGTCGCCACCGTCGCCGGGGTCGCCGCCGTCGCCCGGGTGGCCACCGTGGCCGCCGTCACGGCAAACCACGCCACCACCACCCCAGCGGCCAGCGGCACCACCCCCGCCGCCCAGTTCAACGGCGTGCCCGGCCCCGCCCCCGGTACCGCCGCCAGCAGCGGAAAGGGCGGCAGCATGGGCTCGGGGGACGACAACAGCGGTCCCGTCGCGTGACCGGTGCCGAGGACGAAGCCCGGTCCGAGCGCGTACGCCGCGCCCCACACGGCCGCGTTCGGCAGCAGCGCCAGAGCCAGGAACAGTACGGCGAACCTCCCCGACCACCCCTCGGTGAGCTGCGGGAACGATTCACGCACCGCCCCGCCGTGCCACCCCAGCGACACCCCCACCAGCACGGCCCCGCCTCCGACGAGCACCGCCGCCCCGGCCCCCGCGGCGCGCACGACCGCCGCGAGAACTCCGTTGGCGGCAAGACGGCGTACGCCGGCGGGGAGAGCGTCGAGGACACGGCGCACGAGTGGCGGCAAGGGCTCGCGCGGGCACCCGTACGCCGTCCACACGCCGGCCCCCGCGGCGACCACGGCGAGCAGCGGAGGCCATACGGCGACCGTCCACCACGATGGGCGCAACTCCCCGCCCGAGGCGTACCCGGCGGCCGCCGCACAGACCGTCACGTAGCCCGCCACCACGCCGCCCCACGCGCCACGGACGGCGGACACAACGCTCTCTTCCCGGCCTCTTGCCACCGCGCCCCCGCCCACCGCGCCCCCGCCCGCCACATCCCACTCCGCCGCGTCGCGCGCCGCCCGATGGAGCAGCCACGCCGGCAGCGCGAACAGGAGCAGAGGAGTCACACCGACGGGTGCGGGAACGCCGGAGAGCGTGTCGGTGCGGAGGAGTTCCGCGCCGTGCGCGAGCAGCCACAGCGCCGCGGCGACATGGAGCGCACCGCCGGGACCACTGTCGGGGTAGGGCGAGCTGATCCACAGGAGCATGCCCAGCATGGCGAACGAGCCGAGCCCGATCCCCGCCGCGACCACGCCCTCCATGAGGCCGACGGCCAGTCGGGGTGACCGGTCGCGCAACTGGCTGAGCTGGGGCGGCAACGTCCGTCTGCGGTCGGTCATATGGGTCACGACCGCCATGCTCCCAACGACACCTGCTTTCCCGGCGCAACAGGCGAACTTGGGACGTGTCGCTCAATATACGGTCATATGACTTTACGTACGGAGGAGTGCACAGTGACGCAGAGTGCTGCCGACTCGCTGCCGCCCCCCAAGGACCGTCGTCGCCTGCGCAGGGCAAGCTCCCTGAGCCGGGGTCAGGTCGCCGCCAGGCTGGGCGTGACCCGCAAGACAGTACGGTCCTGGGAAACCGGCCGAGCCACACCGCGGGCGCGCGAGAGAGTGGCGTACACAAAGCTGCTGCGGGGGGACACCACCGCGTCCGCGTCCCCGTCCTCGACCCCGTCCTCGGCCGCAGCCCCGGCCGGGACGAGAGCAAAGGCAGAGAGCGGGTCGGCCACGGACACCCTCGAACGCCCCAACCCCCCGAACCCCAACCCCCCGAACCCCAAGGCCAAGTCCAGCCCCAAGCCCAAGCCCGACCGCAACAGCAACCCCATCCCCAAGCCCCAAGCCAGGTCCAAGGCCAAGTCCAAGTCGAAGCCCAACCGCAACCACATCCCAAGCCCCAACCCGGACCCCGCCCCTCAACCCGACCCCGAACCCACCCTGACGCCCACTCAAGCCTTCGACGCGCTCTACACGTTCTGCGCCCCCACCCTCGTACGGCAGGCGTATCTCCTCACCGGTCGCCGCGATCTGGCGTGCGAGTCCGTGGAGCGGGCGTTCCAACTGGCCTGGCAGCGCTGGCCCGAGGTGGCGGCAGACCCGGACCCGGCGGGATGGGCGCGGGCGGCGGCGTACGAGTACGCGACGGCGCCCCAGCACCGGCTACGACTCCGGTACCGGCACCCGCAGCCGCCGCCCGCCACCCCGGCCGACCGCCACCTGCTCTCCGTACTGCTGCGTCTGCCGGCCCCGTACCGGCGCACGCTGCTCCTCCACGACGGCCTCGGCGTCGGCCTGCCGGAGACCGCGGCCGAGACGGAGGCGACCACACGCGCGGCGGCGAACCGGCTGCTGCACGCGCGCGAGGCCCTCACCGGCCACTTCCCGGAGCTGGCGGATCCGCACGCGCTGCGGCAACGGCTCAACCAACTCGCTGGCGGGGAGCGGCTGCGGGTCACCACGAAACCCGGCGTCGTACGCGCGGACAGCGAGCACCGCGCCGGCCTCTGGACCCGCGCGGCCATCGCCCTCACGGCCGTGCTCATCGGCTCGACGGGGCTCACGCTCCTCACGGCACAGGACCACTACGAGCCTCCGATGTCCCCGGTCCAGTCCGTGCACGGCGTACCCCCACCCGCGGCTCCGGGCCCGCTCTCGCCACACCAGGTGGAGCTACGCAAGAAGCTCAAGGCACAAAGCATGAGCGGCCCCGGGAGACTGACCCCGGAAGCTCGCTGAAACGCAAGGTGGGCCCACCCCGGCAAGGGGTGGGCCCACCTGACTTTCAGCTGAGGGAACGTCAGCCCGCGAGCAGCGCCCGCGCCAGCTTCGCCGTCTCGGTCGGCGTCTTGCCGACCTTGACACCGGCGGCCTCGAGGGCCTCCTTCTTCGCCGCGGCCGTGCCGGAGGAACCGGAGACGATGGCGCCGGCGTGGCCCATCGTCTTGCCCTCGGGCGCGGTGAAGCCGGCGACGTAGCCGACGACCGGCTTCGTCACGTTGGCCTTGATGAAGTCGGCCGCACGCTCCTCGGCGTCGCCGCCGATCTCACCGATCATGACGATCAGGTCGGTGTCGGGGTCGGCCTCGAACGCGGCGAGCGCGTCGATGTGCGTCGTACCGATGACGGGGTCGCCACCGATGCCGACGGCCGAGGAGAAGCCGATGTCACGGAGCTCGTACATCATCTGGTAGGTCAGCGTGCCGGACTTCGAGACCAGGCCGATGCGGCCCGGCTTCGTGATGTCGCCCGGGATGATGCCGGCGTTCGACTGGCCGGGGGTGATCAGACCCGGGCAGTTCGGGCCGATGATCCGCGTCTTGTTGCCCTTCGACTTCGCGTACGCCCAGAAGGCGGCGGAGTCGTGGACGGCGATGCCCTCGGTGATGACGACCGCGAGCGGGATCTCGGCGTCGATGGCCTCGACGACGGCGGCCTTGGCGAAGGCCGGCGGCACGAAGAGGACGGAGACGTTGGCGCCCGTCTTCTCCATGGCCTCGGCGACCGTGCCGAAGACGGGGATCTCGTTGCCGTCGATCTCGACGGAGGTGCCCGCCTTGCGCGGGTTCACACCACCGACGATGTTCGTGCCGTCGGCCAGCATGAGCTTGGTGTGCTTCATGCCTGTGGCGCCGGTCATGCCCTGGACAATGACCTTGCTGTCCTTGTTGAGGAAGATAGCCATGGCTGTGGTTTTCCCTCGTCCCTTACTTGGCCGCGGCCAGCTCGGCGGCCTTGTCGGCCGCGCCGTCCATGGTGTCCACGCGCTGCACGAGCGGGTGGTTGGCGTCCGACAGGATCTTGCGACCCAGGTCCGCGTTGTTGCCGTCGAGGCGGACGACCAGGGGCTTGGTGACTTCCTCGCCCTTGTCGGCGAGCAGCTGCAGCGCCTGGACGATGCCGTTGGCGACCTCGTCACAGGCGGTGATGCCGCCGAAGACGTTGACGAAGACCGACTTGACGGCCGGGTCGCCCAGGATGATCTCCAGGCCGTCCGCCATGACCTGCGCCGAGGCGCCGCCACCGATGTCGAGGAAGTTGGCGGGCTTGACGCCGCCGTGCGCCTCACCGGCGTACGCGACGACGTCGAGGGTGCTCATGACGAGACCCGCGCCGTTGCCGATGATGCCGACCTCGCCGTCGAGCTTGACGTAGTTGAGGTTCTTGACCTTGGCGGCGGCTTCGAGCGGGTCGGCCGCTTCCTTGTCCTCCAGAGCCTCGTGCTCCGGCTGGCGGAAGTCGGCGTTGGCGTCCAGGGACACCTTGCCGTCGAGGGCCAGGATGTCGCCGGAGGCGACCTTGGCGAGCGGGTTGACCTCGACGAGGAGCGCGTCCTCGGCGACGAAGGTCTTCCACAGGGTCACCAGCACCTCGGCGACCTTCTCGGCGACCTCGGCCGGGAACTTCGCCTGGGCGACGATCTCGCGGGCCTTCTCGATCGACACACCCTCGTTGGAGTCGACCGGGACCTTCGCGAGGGCCTCGGGGGTCTTCTCGGCGACCTCCTCGATGTCCATGCCGCCCTGTACGGACGCCATGGCGAGGAAGGTGCGGTTCGTACGGTCGAGGAGGTACGAGACGTAGTACTCCTCGAGGATCTCCGGAGCCGTCTCGGCGATCATCACCTTGTGGACCGTGTGGCCCTTGATGTCCATGCCGAGGATGTCCGTCGCTCGGGCGACGGCCTCGTCCGGGCTGGAAGCCAGCTTCACGCCGCCGGCCTTGCCGCGGCCACCCACCTTGACCTGGGCCTTGACGACGGACTTGCCGCCAAGACGCTCGGTCGCCGCGCGCGCCCCCTCAGGCGTGTCGATGACTTCACCGGCCAGCACCGGTACACCGTGCTTGGCGAAGAGGTCCCTCGCCTGGTACTCGAACAGGTCCACGCGCGTCCGTCCCTATCAGGTATCTCGCGGTTCGTTGTCTGCGTGGGCGTGCCGCGAGGGCAACGTGACTGCGCGGTCACAAGGAGGGCGTGGGCACGGTGGCCGGCACGCGGCATGTCCGTCTCGCAGGTTATCTCCGCTCGCGGCAGGGTCGTAAATCGCAGATCACACCTGAGCGGTGATTACGGTCACAGATTTCGTCAGGTCAGGGCCTCACCAGGCTGGGGTTTGCCTGGTGAGGCCCCTTGGACAACCCTCGAGGAGCGCGCGAAAAGCCCCTCGGGGGTGCAGGGCGGACGGTCCCCACCCCAATGAGGACCCTCCGGCCCTTTCCGCAGGTTTCGGCCGGACGGACCGATGGCTTTCGGTTGTCCGGATCCTGGGCCCTGCGGGGTCGGTCGGTCGCCGTACGGGCCGGCTGCAGGGGCGGCCGAGGGCCGCGCCGGCGGGCGGCGCGTGCGGCGGTCAGTCAGTCGACATCAGACGGCGGCGGACGCAGACGGCGGCAGACGTCGTCGGATGCCCTCAGACGCCGTCAGACGCCGTACGTGGAACCCGACAGGTGGCCCGCCAGGTAGCTCGGGGTGACGGACTCGGCGACGCCCTGGACACCGCCCGCCGCGTTGCCGGCCAACGGGCCGCCGGCCGTCCCGACGGTCCCGGTCAGGTCCTGCGCGAAGGGCGCGACCTGCCCGGCGACCCCACCCGCGAACGGCGTGACCTGGTCGGAGACCCCGCCCGCGAACGGGGAGACCTCGCCGGCCACGCCGTACGCGAAGGGCCGCACATCGCCCGCGACGCCGTACGCCGACGTCGTGGCACTGCCACCGACGCCCTGCGCGACGGGCTGGGCATAGCCGACGACGGCCTCCACGACCGGCTGCACCTGGCCGACGACGTCCGCCGCCACCGGCTGCACCTGGCCCACGACACCCTCGGCGAACGGCGGCACCTGCCCGACGGCCCCCTGCGCGAAGGGGGCGACCTGCCCGGCCACTCCGTGAGCGAGCGGCGGAACCTCGGCGGCCACTCCGCCCGCGAAGGGCCGCACGTCGCCGACGACACCGTCCGCGAGCGTGCCCGCGTCGCCCACGGCCTGCCCGGCGACCGGCAGCACGCCGTCCACAGCGGTGCCGGCGACGGGCGGCAGCACGGACGCGGCGGTCTCGTCGGTGAGCTGACCCACGACTCCGGTCGCGTAGGGAGCCACGTCGCCGACGACGCCGTGCGCGTAGGGGGCGGTCTCGGAGACGACACCGCCGGCGTACGCCTGTACGTCGCCCGCGACTCCGTAGCCCAGCGCGGTCGCGGTACCCGCGGCGTGATCCGCGACGGGCACGGCGCCCTGGACGGACTGATCGGCGACGGGCACGACGCCGTGGACGGCATTTCGGGCGACGGGCGGCAGCACGGAGACGGCGGTCTCGTCGACGACCGGAGCGGCGGTCCCCTGGATGCCCTGGACGGTGGACTGGACGGTGGAGGGGATGCCGGCGGCGGTGGCCCGCGCCTGGCCGTGAGCGGCGCTGACAGTCGTCCAGGCCTGGCCTTGAGCGGTGGCGATGGTCGTCTGTGCCCGGCCGTGAGCGGTGGCGACGGTCGTCTGCGCCTGGCTGTGAGCGGCGGTGACGGTGTCGTGGGCTCGGCCCTTGGCCCCGGCGACCCTGCCCGGGAGCTCGTCCGCGACGCCGGCGGCGGTGGCCCGCGCCTGGGCGGGGGCGCCGTTCGCGGTCTGCCGGGCGGTGGCGACCGTCTGCTGGACCTTGGCCTGGGCACCGGACGGTACGCCCGCCGCGGCGCGCTGGGAGGCCGTGAGCTTCGTCTCCGCCGCGGCGAGCGCCTGCTCCAGCTCCGGAGCGAACGCCGACAGCGGACCGAAGAGGTAGTCGACCTCGTCCTGAGGGCTGCCGGCGTCGGACACCGCGCCCGTCGCCCCTGCCCGGGCCGCGGCCTGGGCCTGGGCCTTGCCCTTGGACTCGGCATCGACCTTGGACTTGGCCTCCTGGGCGGCCGCGGCTACCGAGGACGGAGCGGTCTGCGCGGCGGTCCGCGCCCGCGCGACCTGGTGAGTGGGCACCTCACCCTCGACGTACTGGCGGGCCCGGTCGGCCGTCTGCGTCGTCGCGGCGACGGTCGACTCGGCCTTGGCGGTCGCACCGGTGGCGGTGTTCCGCGCCTTGGCGGTCGTGCCACCCGTGACGTCGGCGACCGTGTCCGTGACGGTGGAGACGTCCCCCTGGACGGCGTCGACCGTGCCGGCCGCGTCGTCCACGGACAGGGAGGCATCGGGTACGGAGGCGTTCGAGTTGGGCAGTTCGTCAGCGCTGGCGACGGCGGAGCCGAGCGCCCACGCACCGGTGACACCGGCGGCTATGACAATGGAACGGCGAATGTTCTTGTGCATACGTGCGTCAGATCCTTCGGGATACCGAGGCTTCGGAGTTCGGGACTTCGGGACTTCAGGACTTCGGGAGTGGGGGCTTCCGGTGTCGGATGCGGTGCCGATTCGTACCGGTCCGGGGAGTGGGGACCGGTGTGACGGCAACGGCTCCGGCCAGATCCCGTTGGCTTGCGTCCGGAGGTCTGAGGGACGTCCGGACGACGGGCAGACCTGTTCCGCCCCCGCGCGGCAGGTCAGCGGGGGAAGGGCTGTCCTAGCCGGGGAATACGGGAATGTCCCGGTGCCTGTCCCGGGTCTCGGCCACGGTCACTGCCGCGGCGGTACCGGGCACGAGCCTCGGCTGTGCCAGGTCCTTGTACGTGACGGCCTGCGCATCGCCGTGCCGCGACGAACCGTTGTCGGTCGCGGAACCATGCCTCAACGCACCCTTGGAGTCACCGTTGGGCGCCGGTCGCACGGGCGCCTGCGCGCCCCGCGCGCGCTCGTCGTTGTCGCGCACGTCGGCATCCGGCGCCGTGTGGCCGCCGGTGAACTGCGGCCCGTACGCGCCCATGCTCTCGTTGCCGGGCTTCTCCCCGGCGTCGAGCCCGGTCTGCGCGTGCTCCTCCGCCAGCCCACCGGGCTGCTGCGGCGTCGAACCGACCGGCAGTGCCTGGCCCGGGAAAGCGGGCAGAGCGGGCAGCCCCGGCAGGTACGGAAAGCGGGGAAAGGCGGGGAGTTCGGACTCGGGCGGCCACCACGACGACGCGGGCGGCTCGGCAAACCCACCCGCGGCCTGATCCACCACGTCACCAATGGGCCGTACGACCCGCTCGGTGGCCGGGCGTACGACGCGCTGGACTCCGCCGGTCACCGAGGCGGTCGCCTCGTGGACGAAACCCTCGGGATCCACGGAGCCGACCGAGCCCACGGAGCTCTTGGAGTCGACAGCGTCAACGGCGCTGGGGGGTGACGGCGCCTCAGCACCGGACTCTGACTGGGACTCGGGCGCGGGCGCGAGTTCGGGCGCGAGTTCGGGCAGGGCATCGCCCGGGCCGTTGAGTCCGGTGGCCCTCGGGTTCGACACCGCCGATTCCGCGCCTTCGGCGCCGTGGACGCTCTTCGCCTTCTCCGCGTCCTCCACGTCCCGCGTGACCTTTCCGGCCGAACGAGTCACCGCACGCTGGGCCGAACCCTGCACGGACCGGACCACCTCCGCCGGCCTCACATCGGGTGTGACACCGTCCGCCGCGTACGCCCGCTCCCCGCACAGCAGCCCCAGCACGAACAAGCCGCCCAAGAGCAACCCCACTTGAAGCGCACGCCGCCCAGCCGCCTTACGCGTCACGCGCAAAGCGGCACCGGGCAGTGCGGCTGACAGGGTCAAAGCGGGGTGAGCCTCCCGTGCGGCGGGACGAGGCAGAACGATGGCGGAACACAGCGCACCGTTGAAGACGCGACGATCCTCCACGGGACTCCCGAGGTTGCGCAAGTCCCCTGTTACCGTTGGGTAGTCATGTCCGGTTTTGCATGGACGACCCCCTCATTCCCCCCCTTTTACTGGCCCGGGCTCCCCGAGTCCGGTATGGGAAGCGGGCGCTTCTCGATCGCCGCTGCCATCACCTCCGGGAAGAGGTCGGGCGTACAGGCGAACGCCGGTGCGTCCAGCGCCGCGAGCGCTGCCGCATGCTCACGGTCGTATGCGGGCGCCCCCTCGTCGGACAGCGCGAGCAGCGTCACGAACTGCACCCCGGACGCCTTCATCGCCGCGACCCGCTTCAGCATCTCGTTCCGTATGCCTCCCTCGTAGAGGTCGCTGATGAGGACGACCACGGTGTCGGCGGGGCGGGTGATCTGCGACTGGCAGTACGCGAGCGCCCTGTTGATGTCCGTGCCACCGCCGAGCTGGGTGCCGAAGAGGACGTCGACCGGGTCGTCGAGCTGGTCGGTGAGGTCGACGACGGCCGTGTCGAAGACGACGAGCCGCGTGCTGATGGAGCGCATCGAGGCCAGTACGGCCCCGAAGACCGACGCGTAGACGACGGACGCCGCCATCGAGCCCGACTGGTCTATGCAGAGGATGACCTCCTTCTTCACCGACTGGGACGCGCGGCCGTAGCCGATGAGCCGCTCCGGAACGATCGTCCGGTACTCGGGCAGGTAGTGCTTGAGGTTGGCCGAGATCGTGCGGTTCCAGTCGATGTCGTGGTGGCGCGGCCGGCTGATGCGCGCGCTGCGGTCGAGGGCTCCGGTGAGCGTGGCCCGTGTGCGGGTCGCGAGCCGCTTCTCCAGGTCCTCGACCACCTTGCGTACGACAGCCCGTGCCGTCTCCTTGGTCGTCTCGGGCATCGCCTTGTTCAGCGACAGCAACGTGCCGACCAGGTGGACGTCGGCCTCCACCGCCTCCAGCATCTCCGGCTCCAGCAACAGCGTGGACAACCCGAGCCGGTCGATGGCGTCCCGCTGCATGACCTGGACGACGGACGACGGGAAGTACGTCCGTATGTCCCCCAGCCACCGGGCAACGGACGGCGCGGAAGCCCCCAGCCCCGCCGACCGCTCCTTCCCCGCCCGAGCCTTGCCGCCCCCGGACCCGTACAACGCCCCCAGTGCCCCGTCCATCCCTGCGTCACGCCCACCCAGCGCACACCCGGTACCGTCCGCCTCCTCCCCACCGAGCACCAACCGCCAGCGCCGAAGTCGCTCGTCGGAGGCGCCGGACGCGTCGGTCGCACCGTCCCTGCCCGTCACTTCCGTGCTCATCGGGTTCGTGCTCATCAGGACACCCCCACAAGGTCGTTGTCGACGGTGGCGGTCCGCTCGTCCAGGCCCAGCAACAGGTGCAGCACCGGGAGGACGGCGTCCGCGCGCTCGGTGTCGAGTTCGGGGTCGAAGCCCGGTGCGGCGGAGGTGGGCGCGGCGCTCCCCCGCACGCCCGGCCCGCGCCGCACCAGTTCGCCGAGGGTGCGGCGCACGCCGGGCTCGTATACCGAGAACGTGCGCCGCAGCAGCGGCAGCACATCGGTGAACGCGTCCGCCGGTACCCCCGTCAGCCACGCGTCGACCAGCCCGAGCAGCCGCTCGTCGTGCACGAGCAGCATCCCGCCACCGGAGCCCCCGCCGACGAACCCCTCGATCCACGCCGCCGCGTCCCCGGGCGCCGTCCCCGGCGAGAGCACCAGCCCCATGAGCCGCGCGGCCTCGTCCTGCGCCAGCTCCCCGTCGTCCAGGAGCAGTCGGACGGCCCGCCCGCGAATGACTCCGGGGATCGTGTCGCGCGTGGCGAGCGTACGCAGCACGGTGTGCCAACGGGCGCGTATGCCGGAGCGGGGCCCCGCGGCACCCGCGCCGTCGGCCTCGCCGGCCGGCAAGGCCGCCGTGGTGACCTCTCCCAGCAACCCCACCGCCCCGTGCACCGCGTCGACATGTCCCCGCATCTCCTCGGCCGCCTCCGCGTCGAGGGCGGCGCATGCCGGGGGCAGGCCGACGAAGACACGCTCGGCGAGCCCCGCGGCGACCTCGGCCAGCGCATGCGTCCCCGTGCCGCGTACGTCGCCGTAGCGCAGCGAGCGGACCAGGGCGGGCAGGGCCTGGGCGAGGTGGCCCACATCCGCGTCGAGGGCCGCGCGGTCGGCGAGGATCCGCATCACCACGGGGAGGGCATCCGGGAGTTCGGCCAGCAGGCAGCGCTCGGCCAAGGCCGTGACATCGGCCAGGGCGCGTGCGGCGACGGCGTCCGCCTCGGCCTTCGCGGTCGCGGCGGCGAGCACCGTGGTGCCCCACACCCCGGCCTCGGCGACCCGCACCGCCAACTCCGGTTCCCAGCACAGTCGCCAGGTTTCCCGGAACGTACCGGTGCTCCCGCGCGACTCGGCGGGCGCACCCCACTCGATGCCCAGGAGCCGCAGCCGGTGCAGCAGCCTGCTGCGCTCGGCGTCGTTCTCCTTGCGCAGGTCGAGCTCCAGCTCCCGCTCCGGCGCCTCGGGTTTGAGCCTCAGCCGCCGCTGGAGCCGGGCGAGGTCACGCTGCAACGGCACCGCGGGCGCCGACGCGGGAACCTCGCCCAGTACATCGCCGACGACGAGCCGGTCATGCACCAGCGTCAGCGGCACGTCCGAGCCCTCGCACATCACGGCCCGTACGGCGTCGGTGGTCTCGGTCAGTCCCGGCAGCGGTCGGCCACGCATCGCGGCGAGCGTGTCGGCGAGCCGTACCGCCTCGATGACGTGCGCGGACGAAATGATCCGGTCCTCGTCGCGCAGCAGCCCGGCCACCTTCGTCATCCAGCGCTCGATCGGGCGGTCGGGGGCGCTGAACAAGTGCCCGTACCAGCCGGGCGAGTCGATCCCCGCGCCGTAACCGCTGATCCGTGAGAGCCGCCGGTGCGTCCAGGGCACCCATGTCATGTCGACCTTTGCCTTGGGCAGCCCTCTGAGCAGGGCACGGTCGGCCGCGACGGTCGCCTTTCTCCGCAACGCGGGCACATGCCAGGCCCCGCACACCACGGCCACGTCGTCACCGAACTCCCGCTGCGCTGCCCGCACTTGGAGCCGCATATACGCCTCCCGCACGAGGTCCCGGTCATGTCCCCCGCTCCCGTACGCCTCCCGCAACGCCCCCATGGCCTCACCGAGCACCTCGAACGGCCCGAACGTGTCCCCGTCCTGGACCCCCCGGTGCTCGATCACGTCCTCCCACCACCGCTCGGGGTCGTCGTATCCGGCGGTCTCGGCGAGTACGGCGAGGGGATCGATCCGGAGGGCTTCGTCGGGCGAGGGCTCGCCGGGGGCTTCCGCCGCGTCCTCCGGTCCGCTCGGTGTGGCGGACGCGTCCGGTGCCTCGTCCTCCCTCCCCCACGCCAATGTGTGCGTGGCCGGAAGGTCGATGAAGCGGGCCGGAACGTCGTGCTCCAGAGCCCAGCGGATGGCTACCCACTCGGGTGAGAACTCGGCCAGCGGCCAGAACGCCGACCGCCCCGGCTGGTCCACCACATGCGCGAGGAGCGCGACGGGTGGCCGCATGTCCTCGTCGGCGGCCAGCGCGATCAACGCGTCGGCCTCGGGCGGCCCTTCGACGAGCACCACCCGAGGGCGCGCCGCCTGGAGCGCCGCTCGCACGGCCCGCGCCGAACCGGGCCCGTGATGCCGCACGCCGAGCAGCAGGGGCCCGCCGCTGTGCGTCCCGCGGCTGTCCGCCACGTGAGTCGGCTCCGGCGCTGCCGCCTCCGGCGGGAATCCGCTCATGCGCTCACCTCGCGGCAGGCCCGGTAGAAGTCCTTCCAGCCGTCGCGCTCGCGGACGACCGCCTCCAGGTACTCCTGCCAGATGACGCGGTCGGCCGCCGGATCGCGGACGACGGCGCCGAGAATGCCCGCGGCGACGTCACTCGCGCGCAGGACGCCGTCCCCGAAGTGGGCGGCCAGGGCGAGCCCGTTGGTGACGACGGAGATGGCCTCCGCGGTCGACAGCGTGCCGCTGGGTGACTTCAGCTTCGTACGTCCGTCCGCGGTGACGCCGTCGCGCAGCTCACGGAAGACGGTGACGACCCGGCGGATCTCGTCGATGCCGTCCGGCGCGGTCGGCAGGTCGAGGGAGCGGCCCATCTGGTCGACCCGGCGCGAGACGATGGCGACCTCGGCGTCGGCGCTCTCCGGCAGCGGCAGCACCACCGTGTTGAAGCGGCGGCGCAGGGCGCTGGACAGGTCGTTGACCCCGCGGTCGCGGTCGTTCGCGGTGGCGATGAGGTTGAAGCCGCGTACGGCCTGCACCTCCTGGCCCAGTTCCGGTATCGGCAGGGTCTTTTCCGACAGGATCGTGATGAGCGTGTCCTGTACGTCGGCGGGGATACGGGTCAGCTCCTCGACGCGCGCCGTCATCCCTTCCGACATGGCGCGCATGACCGGACTCGGCACCAGCGCGTCGCGGCTCGGGCCGTGCGCGAGCAACTGCGCGTAGTTCCAGCCGTACCGGATCGCCTCCTCCGGCGTGCCGGCCGTGCCCTGCACGAGCAGGGTCGAGTCACCGCTGACCGCCGCGGCCAGGTGCTCGGACACCCATGTCTTCGCCGTGCCGGGCACGCCGAGCAGGAGCAGCGCCCGGTCGGTCGCGAGCGTGGTGACGGCGACCTCGACGATGCGGCGCGGTCCCACGTACTTCGGAGTGATCACTGTGCCGTCCGGCAGTGTGCCGCCGAGCAGATAGGTCGCGACGGCCCACGGCGACATCCGCCAGCGGGCCGGGCGCGGGCGGTCGTCCTGCGTGGCCAGCGCCGCGAGCTCGGCGGCGAACGCGTCCTCGGCGTGCGGCCGCAGCGCCTCGTCCTTCTCTCCCGCGTGCGCCTGCGCGGCCGTACCCGGGCTCGCGATCGTGTTCGCGGGCGCGGACTGATTCCGGGTCGGGTCGACGGACGTCTGGTCAACGGAAACAGGCATGGCTAAGTCCCCCTCCAGCTCGGCCGGTGTCGGCCGGTTCGGATCTGGTGTCCACCGTGCACCACGCCACTGACAATGCGCTCTGACCTGCGCAAACGCGGTCGTGGCGGTCGATTGTCAGTGGTGGGATCTACCTTCGATGGCATGACTCAGCAGGGGGTGCGCTGGACTGCGGATCAGGTGCTTGCACTGGCGCCTGACGCCGCGTCACGCAAAGCGGGAAGCAAACTCGGCGCGGCGGGGCCGTGGTCGGAGGCGGGCAGTTCTGACGAGGGGACGGTGTGGGGGCTGTGCAGGGGAAGCGGCAGCAAGCCGTATCAGACGGTCATCGACATCGCGGACTCGACCGGGCCCGCGTACAAGTGCAGTTGCCCGAGCCGCAAGTTCCCGTGCAAGCACGCGTTGGGACTGCTGCTGCTCTGGGCGGGCGAGGACGGGACGGTGCCGCGGGGGCAGGCGCCGGACTGGGCCGAGCAGTGGATGGAGGGCAGAAGGAAGCGCGCGGAGGAGAAGCGGACGACGAGCGGGGCGTCCGGTGCTTCGACGGGTGATCCGGAGGCGGCGCGGCGCCGAGCGGAGCGGCGGGCCGAGCGGATCACGGCGGGCGCGGCGGAGCTGGAGCAGCGGCTGACCGACCTGCTGCGCGGTGGTCTGGCGGCGGCCGAGCAGGCGGGGTACGGGCTGTGGGAGGAGACGGCTGCCCGGATGGTCGACGCCCAGGCGCCGGGGCTGGCCGCACGGGTGCGGGAGTTGGGGGCGATCCCGTCCTCCGGTCCGGGCTGGCCGGTGCGGCTGCTCGAGGAGTGCGCCCTGCTCCATCTCCTCGACCAGGGCTGGCTGCGCCGTGAGCGGCTGCCGGAGGGACTCGGCGCGACGGTCCGTTCACGGATCGGGCTGTCCGGCCCGGCGGACGGCCCGCCGGTGCGCGACCGCTGGCTGGTCCTCGCCCAGTACGACACGGGGGACAGCCGCCTCACGACGCGCCGCATCTGGTTGTACGGGGCGGAGTCGGGGCGCAGCGTGCTGCTCCTGTCGTACGGGGCCGCCGGCCGCGCACCCGAACTGGCGCTGCCCGTGGGACTGGTCCTGGACGCGGAGGTGTCCGCGTATCCGGGCGAGGGTCAACTGCGGGCGGCGCTGGGCGAGCAGTTCGCGCCTCCGGCACCGGTGGCGCTTCGGCCGCCCGGGGTGAGTGTGGCGCGGGCGGCGGCCCTGTACGGCGAGGCCCTTCGACACGACCCGTGGCTGGATTCCCACCCGGTGACTCTGGGCCGGGTCATACCGACCCCGGACGGCGATTCCTGGCAACTCGCCGATGCGGACGGCGACTCGGCGCTCCCCCTCACCACTGCCGCCCAGTCCCGCTCCGGGCTGTGGCGCCTGGTCTCCCTGTCCGGAGGCACTCCGGTCACGGTCTTCGGAGAGTGCGGACACCGCGGATTCACTCCGCTCGCGGCCTGGCCGGAGGGCCCCGGGGAGGCGGTGACGCTGTGCTGACGCCCCAGCGCTCGTTCTCTCCTCCCGCCCTCCCCACCATCGAGCTACATCGATTCCGTACGGAAGGGACGCGCATGAACCGGCCCCTCACTCCCACGGATGCGCCCACCGGAAGCTCCTGGGAGGAGCTCGTGACCGTGGCGCTGCTCGGGACCGAGCGGCGGACGCCTCCGGGGATGGCGCCCGGGCGGGAAGCGCCGGGGGCACTGCTCGACGCGGCAGCCGTGCAGACGGTGCGCCGGCGGGCCGGGTTGCGGCCAGGACGGGCGGCGACGCGACTGGCGCCGGCGGTGGAGGACCCGCGGCCGACGCTGCCGCCCGCGGCGGCACGCAGGCTGTCGATGCTGCTCACCGACCGGCCCGGCGCCGGAAGCGGCGGCCGCAGAGGGGCGACGCCCGATCTCATGGAGTTGCTGCCGCAGTGGCTCACGATGGCGAACCGGCGCGGATTCGCGGCACCCCCGGAAGCGCTGCCCGCGCTCCTGGACGCCGCCCGGGGGCGTACGGATCTGCGGCCGGCGGCGCTGGCGTTCGCGGGACCGCGTGCGCTGTGGCTGGCGCGGCTGAACGCTGACTGGCGGTTCGCGCTGCGTTCGACACCGGGTGGCGGGGCCGCGCTGCCCGGCGCCGGAGAACGGGAACGGATCGGGCAGTTGTGGCAGGAGGGGCTGTTCGCCGAGCGGGTGGCGCTCCTCGCGGCGATACGGGCGCGTGACGCGGCGGCCGCGCGTGAGCTGCTCGCCACGACGTGGGCGACGGAGCGGGCCGAGGACCGGCTGATGTTCCTCGACTCGCTGCGGACGGGGCTGTGCGCGGCGGACGAGCCGTTCCTGGAACAGGCGTTGGCCGACCGCAGCCGCAATGTGCGGGCCACGGCGGCGGAGTTGCTGTCCGCCCTGCCGGGGTCGGCCCTTGCCGGGCGGATGGCGGACCGGGCCGGCTCCTGCGTTGCCGTCGACCACACGAGCGGCACGCCGACCATCGCGGTCGAGGCCCCACCCGAGTGCGATGCGGGCATGGAGCGCGACGGGGTGGTGGCCAAGGCTCCGGCGGGGCGGGGTGAACGGTCCTGGTGGCTGGGCCAGTTGGTGGAGGCGGCACCGCTGGGGACCTGGTCGCGGCGGTTCGGGGGGCGTACGCCCGAGGAGATCGTGGCGCTGCCCGTGGCGGACGACTGGCAGGATGAGCTGCATGCCGCGTGGTGCCGGGCGGCGGTGCGGCAGCGTGATCCTTCTTGGTCCAGGGCACTGCTGGGTGCCCCCACCGCGCCCGAGGCCGGGGGGCCGGGGGCGGTGTCGCTGGCCGAGCGGGCGAAGTTGCTCGGCACGTTGGGGGGCGAGGAGCGGGCCGAGTGGGTGGCGGGGTTCATCGCGGTGCACGGGTTGTCCGAGGCGTTCCAGTTGCTCGGGGTGTGCGCGGTGCCGTGGGCTCCGCCTCTGGGGCGGGCTGTTGTGGACGCGCTCAATATCGCGCGGGACGCGGGGAGTTATCCGTGGAGTTTCAGCGGAGTCATGGGGCTGGCCGAGCGCTGCCTCGATCCGTCGGAGGCGGTCCGCCTGGAGGCCCTCACGGCCGTCCCCGACGAACCCGAGAACGCGTCGCCCGGTGCCGGGGGCTACTGGGCGGAGTCCTTCCAACGCCTCGTCAGCACGCTGCGCTTGCGCGCGGCGATGCAGTCCGAACTGTCGGACCCGTGACGGTGCGCTCCGCTGTCGGTGGGTGGGTGAGTCGGTACGGGTTTCCTGAGACGAGCGTGGGGGTGCCCCCTTCAGGGGGTCGCTGGGTGATTGAGGGCGAGTGGGGCGCGCCCTTTAGGGGCGCGGGGAACTGCGCGACCAGCCACAGCCGACCCGCAGCCGAAAGACGAACCGGGGCCTGGGGGGGGCGCAGCCCCCCAGCCAGGGGCGCGGGGAACTGCGCGATCAGCCACGGACGGCCCGCAGCCGAGGTGCGACCGGGGTCGGGGGCCTGGGGGCGCAGCCCCCGGTTTCGGGAAGGGGTGGGGTTGGGGAAGGGAAAACCCACCCCACCGGCGGAGCCCTACGCCTCGGCCGGCTGCCGCACATTCGCACGTACCCAGGACACGATCGACGCCGTCGTCGCGCCAGGTGTGAAGATCTCCGCGACGCCCTTCTCCTTGAGGGGCGGAATGTCCGCCTCGGGAATGATGCCGCCGCCGAAGACCTTGATGTCCTCGGCGTCGCGCTCCTTGAGGAGTGCGATGACGGCGGCGAAAAGCGTGTTGTGGGCGCCGGAGAGAATGGAGAGCCCGATCGCGTCGGCGTCCTCCTGGATCGCGGTGTCGACGATCTGCTCGGGCGTCTGGTGAAGGCCCGTGTAGATGACCTCCATACCCGCATCGCGCAGCGCCCGCGCGATCACCTTGGCCCCGCGATCATGGCCGTCAAGCCCCGGCTTGGCCACCACCACTCGGATCGGACCGGCTGCCACACCCATCACTGCTGCCTCCATGAACCGACTGCCCCGGTCTGCAGAGAACCGATCTGCAGAGATCTGTATCGACCTGTACCGGCTTGTAACGACTGATAGCACCCCACGGCGATGGCAGCGACTCGTCGGCTCAGCTGGTCGACGCGTCGCGGCCGCTCCACCTCAGGTGTGCCCCAGCGGCACAGGCACCCCGCACCGCGCCGGCCGGGGAAGTGAACGAACGTTATCGCCAGCATCCCTCAACCGGCAGTTTCGCGGTGGATACCGAGGGGGAAATCACACAGTGGGACACGTTCGCAGCGCACCGATCCCGCATCCTGCGACACAAGGGCCGCAGCCGGACCGGGCGCAGAGGGAGCTGCCACGAGGTCGCCGCACCGGCGTCATACACGCCGCCTGTGCGGCGTCGTTTTCACTCGTTGACGGTTTCCTATGAGGGCACACGGGGGACAGAGGCGTCCTTCCGTGCGCCGACGGGAGGTCGGCCATGAAGGTCACCAGGGCAGTGTTGCCCTTTCTGCCGCTGTGCCAGCGTCTGCTCCCCAGCAGACTGGCCGGACTCTCTCTGAATCTCCTGAAGGCGACGGCCCTGGAGATCGCGATCCTCGCGGGACATCTGCTCCTCTACCCCTCAGGCATCATCCAGGAGCAGCGATCACCCGCCCCCGGCACCCGCACCGGCACCGGGCCCGGCCCCGACGACAGCGCCCACGACTCCGGCGGCGAGTCCGATGCCTCCCGCCTGCCCCTCCCGGTCCATCCCCCTGTCGTACTGCTGCACGGGTTCATAGACAACCGCTCTGTGTTCGTGCTGCTGCGCCGCTCGCTGGCCCAGCACGGCAGGCAGCAGGTCGAGTCGCTCAACTACTCACCGCTGACCTGCGACATACGCACCGCGGCCGAACTGCTCGGCCGGCACATCGAGGAGATCTGCGAGCGCACCGGCCGGCACGAGGTGGACATCGTCGGGCACAGCCTCGGCGGACTGATCGCGCGCTACTACGTACAGCGCCTGGGAGGTGACGTCCGCGTACGGACGCTCGTCACGCTCGGCACACCGCACTCGGGCACCGCTGTCGTGCCGATGATGAACGCGCACCCGATCGTGCGGCAGATGCGGCCCGGATCCGCCGTGATCGAGGAGCTGCGTGAGCGCGCGCCGCACTGCCGAACCCGGTTTGTGAGCTTTTGGAGCGACCTCGACCAGTTGATGGACCCGCTGGAGACCGCCTGTATCGAGCACCCCGACCTGCTCGCGCAGAACGTTCGCGTGAGCGGGATCGGCCATCTCGCGCTGCCCGTGCATCCGGCCGTCGCGGCGGGCATACGGCAGGCACTCGAAGCCGAGGTGCCAGGAGCCCGCACAGCCGCACACGCCAACGGCCTGACCGTGGCGTAGACGCCCCCGACGTCGGGACCGCCTCCGAGCGTTTCGGAGCGTCTCCGATCCTTCGAACACTCGTCGAACGCCAGGCCAAAGCCGCGTCCGCAGTCCGCCGAAAGACGGTCGAATGCCCGTTTCCTGCGCGGGGGAAACCTGCCGAAGATTGTCGCGCCCGCGTACTGCCGGGTACAGTCACCGCACTGCTCTGCCAGCCCCTGTCGTCGAGGCGAAAGAGAAGTTGGTGAACGACCGTCACCCGTCGGGGACCGCAACTCCCCCGACTCCGGCTCCCGATGCGGCCTCGGCGCACTACGCGTCCTATGGTCAACAGGGATCCCAGTACGGCGACTTCACCACGTACGACGCCTACTCCGCCACGGGTTTTGACGCGACCGCCACGGGCGCCTACGACGCGACGGGCACCTACGCGACCACAGCCTTCGAGACGGACCCCCTCTTCGGCGACCTGCCGGGCGGCGGCACCGGTTCGTACGACGCCACGCAGTGGTCCACCGGTTCCCACGAGACACTCGGCGGACACCACCAGACGCCGCACTACGACCCGTACACGGCCCAGCACCTCTCGGCGTACGACACCGGCAGCTATGAGACGACGGGGATCTGGCCTGAGGCCACCGGGTACCAGCAGCTCGCCGAGATCCCGAGCCAGGCCGTCGGCCCCGAAGCCACCGGCCAGTGGGACGCGAACGCCTGGCACCAGGCCGAGCCGGTCGACCAGAACCAGCAGTGGAGCACGCAGACTTTCGAAACGGGCGCGTACGACGCGACGGCGTGGAACTCAGACGGCGACCACCAGCCGCACGAGTCCTACGACCAGCACGAGTCCTACGACCAGCAGGCCACAGCCACCTTCGAGCACATCGGGTACGACGAACCGATGGCCGCCGAGGGCGACTTCATCCCCTCCGACGACCCGGACACCGGCACCAGCGTCGGCCCAGGCACCGACATGGGCACCGGCACGCACGACGATTTCCCGCCGCTCGACGGCGTCGAAGGGGTCGAGGAGCTCAGCCCCGTCGCCGCCACCATCGTCGCCCCGGCCCCACGTTCGGCGTCCCGCAGCGCAGGCCGTGGAGCCGCCCGTTCCCGTCGCCGCACTCCGCCCAAGCGTTCCGCGCTGCTGACGGTCGTCGTGCCCTCCGCGTGTGTGGTGGGGGTGGCCGGGATCGCGGCCGCGTCCGTGGGCGCCGGAAGCGAGAGCGAGGCCCCGCAGACGACCGCCGCGCCCGACGCGAGCGCCGTCAAGCCGTCGGCTGCCAACAACAAACTGGACACCCAGCTCGAAAGCCTCTCCGCGGGAGCGGACGACTTCGCCGACCGCGCGAGCCGCACGCAGGAACGTATCGACCTCAAGGCCCAGCAGGAGGCCGAGAAGAAGAGGGCGGCGGCCGAGGCGGCCCGCAAGGAGCGGCTGCGTCCGAAGTTCGCGCTGCCGGTCGCCCAGAAGGGACTCAGCGCCTACTACGGCCAGTCCGGCATCAACTGGATGTCGGTACACACCGGCATAGACTTCCCCGTCTCGTACGGCACGACCGTGATGGCCGCGACCGACGGCACGATCCGTACGGAGTGGAACAGCGCGTACGGGAACATGGCGGTCGTGACCGCCAAGGACGGCACGGAGACCTGGTACTGCCACCTCTCCAGCTACAAGGTCGCTTCCGGGACGGCCGTGAAGGCCGGCGACCCGATCGCGTTCTCGGGCAACTCCGGCAACTCGACCGGCCCGCATCTCCACTTCGAGGTACATCCGGGCGGCGGCGACGCGATCGACCCGCTGCCGTGGCTGCGCAGCCACGGCTTGAACCCGAATTAGGCAACGCGTACGCGTCCGTTGCCGCGGTGCCCGTCCCCGGGGCCCCGCCCATAGCCCCCTGTAACGGGCTGGAGCCCTCGCTGCTAGAGGCCCTCGCTGCTAGAGCTTCTCCACCGGCGCGTACCGCAGAAGAAGCCGCTTCGGCTTCGGTTCCCCGAAGTCGATCGTCGCCTCCGCGTTCGCCCCTGTGCCCTTCACGCCGACCACGGTGCCGAGCCCGAACTGGTCGTGTGTGACCCGGTCACCCACCGCCAGCGATACCACCGGCTTCTCCGTGGCGCCGCCGCGCCGCGTCGCGAAGCCGGACGCGCCCGAGGCCGCCGACCGGGAGCGGGAGGACGAGAGGGAGGCCGCCACCCCGGCCACCGGGCCGGCGGACATCGACCCCATGGATGCCGTCCGCTTCCACTCCAGATGCGTGTCCGGGATCTCCTCCAGGAAGCGGGACGGCGGGTTGTACGAGGGCTGCCCCCAGGCACTGCGCATCGTCGACCGCGTCAGGTACAGCCGCTCCCGCGCGCGTGTGATGCCGACGTACGCGAGCCGCCGCTCCTCCTCCAGTTCCTTGGTCTGGCCGAGCGCGCGCATGTGCGGGAAGACGCCGTCCTCCATGCCGGTCAGGAACACCACGGGAAATTCGAGGCCCTTGGCGGTGTGGAGGGTCATGAGCGTGATGACGCCGGAGCCGTCCTCCTCCTCGTCCGGGATCTGGTCGGAGTCGGCGACGAGCGCGACCTGCTCCAGGAAGTCGGACAGCGTGCCTGCCTCTCCCTCCGCGCGCTCCTGCTCGAACTCCATGGCCACGGCGGCGAGTTCCTGGAGGTTCTCGATGCGGGTCTCGTCCTGCGGGTCCGTCGAGGCCTGCAACTCGGCGAGATAGCCGGTGCGTTCGAGCACCGCCTCCAGGACCGTGGCCGGACCGGCGCCCGAGTCCACGATGGTCCGCAGGTCCTCCATCAGCGTGTTGAACCGCTTGACGGCGTTCGTGGAGCGGGCCGCCATGCCGTACGCCTCGTCGACGCGGCGCAGCGCCTGCGAGAAGCTGATCTTCTCCCGCGACGCGAGAGCGTCGATCATCGCCTCGGCGCGCTCGCCGATGCCGCGCTTCGGTACGTTCAGGATGCGGCGCAGGGGGACGGAGTCCTCGGCGTTGGACAGCACCCTCAAGTACGCGAGGACGTCCCGGACCTCCTTGCGCTCGTAGAAGCGGACGCCGCCGACGACCTTGTAGGGCAGGCCGACGCGGATGAAGATCTCTTCGAAGACACGGGACTGCGCGTTCGTCCGGTAGAAGACGGCGACGTCGCCCGCCTTCGCGTCACCGGAGTCCGTCAGCCGGTCGATCTCCTCGGCGACGAACTGCGCCTCGTCGTGCTCCGTGTCGGCGACGTAGCCGGTGATCTGCGCGCCCGCGCCCGCGTTGGTCCACAGGTTCTTGGGGCGGCGGCTCTCGTTGCGCTCGATGACCGCGTTGGCGGCGCTCAGGATCGTCTGTGTGGAGCGGTAGTTCTGCTCCAGGAGGATCGTCGTCGCGTCCGGGTAGTCCTCCTCGAACTGGAGGATGTTGCGGATGGTCGCGCCGCGGAAGGCGTAGATGGACTGGTCGGCGTCACCGACGACGCACAGTTCGGCGGGCGGGACGTCGTGCTCGCTGGGCGGGACGTCCACGGGGTGCTCGGAGGTGCCGACGAGTTCCCGTACGAGGGCGTACTGCGCGTGGTTCGTGTCCTGGTACTCGTCCACGAGGACGTGGCGGAAGCGGCGGCGGTAGTGCTCGGCGACGTCCGGGAAGGCGCGCAGGAGGTTGACCGTCGTCATGATCAGGTCGTCGAAGTCGAGGGCGTTCGCCTCGCGCAGCCGCGACTGGTAGAGCGCGTACGCCTGGGCGAGGGTCTTCTCGAAGCCGTCGGCCGCCTGGCTCGCGAAGTCCTCCTCGTCGATCAGCTCGTTCTTCAGGTTCGAGATCTTGGCGCTGAAGGACTTGGGCGGGAAGCGCTTCGGGTCGAGGTCCAGATCGCGGCAGACCAGGGCCATGAGGCGCTTCGAGTCGGCGGCGTCGTAGATGGAGAACGACGAGGTGAAGCCCAGCTTCTTCGACTCCCTGCGCAGGATGCGGACGCACGCGCTGTGGAAGGTCATCACCCACATCGCGTGGGCACGCGGGCCGACGAGCTGCTCGACGCGCTCCTTCATCTCACCGGCGGCCTTGTTGGTGAAGGTGATCGCGAGGATCTGGCCCGGGTGCACCTGCCGCTCGCCCAGCA
The DNA here is from genome assembly GCF_005786655.1 of Streptomyces montanus. NCBI lineage: Bacteria > Bacillati > Actinomycetota > Actinomycetes > Kitasatosporales > Streptomycetaceae > Streptomyces > Streptomyces montanus. The sequence continues at coordinate 9,059 of NZ_VBZC01000020.1, read as the reverse complement.
GATAGGCGATCCGGTGCGTGAGCACACGGGTCTTCCCGGAGCCGGCGCCGGCCACGATGAGCAGGGGCGCGCCGGAGTGCACGACGGCCGCGCGCTGGTTCTCGTTCAGCCCCTCCAGGAGCGCCGCGGCGTCGACGTGCGGCCGCGGGGCGCCGTCGCGGTAGTACTCGTCCCGGCTCGGCGGCACGTCGAAGCGGCCGCCGAACAGGTCGTCCGGAACCGGCTCCGGCGCCTCGTCCTCGGGCGGCGGCGGGGGCTCTTCCTCGTGGGCCTGCGAGGGCTTGAGGTCCGCCAGGAAGCTGTCATCAAAGAGGCTGCTCATCGCTCTCCGAGTCTAGGCTCCCCCACTGACACCTCGCCGCCCCCCTGAGAACTCCACCAGAAACCGGAGCCGATCTCCCTGATCCGATCCCCAGAGCCCCCTCACCCTCCATCGCCGTTCTGTTACGTTCGGCGACGAACGGGGTAGAGAGCTCGTACGCGGATCTTGCGGCCACCGGGGAGGGCGGGCGCGGCGCACAGGTTGCACCATAAGTACCGTAGGTACCATGCGCCCCCCTGGGCGCGCGCATCGACGCCGAGGCCGCCCCGGGCCGGCCGACTCGGCACCAGTGCCCCGAAATCGGGAGAACTCCGTCAGCCAGGACAACTGGCCTCAGACCCTTCCGGATTGACCTCGAAGAGCTTCGGTTGAGGAAAAGGTCACGAAAACGTATCGGGCAATTCGCTCACCAACCTTCACAGGAGCCACACCCGTTGGCTAACTTTCCAGTGGGCCGCTCGACACCCACCGGCGAACGTCGCCGGGCCGTGCGGCCTCCGCTGAGTCCGGTACGCCCTTGTGGGCCGACGGAGCCGGGGACCCAACGACCTTGGGGTGAATCGGTCCAACTCCCTTGGGGGAGCAAGGACCGTAGGGCAAACCTTCCGGAGCACCCGCCCGAACCCGACAGCTAACTCGGTAAGCGGACGACGGAAGGAGTCGCCCTCGTGGCGTCGCACCGCAAATTGCGGACCCCCAGTAGTCCCATGGGCATACGGACCCCTGCCCTGGCCACCGCCGCCCTCACCTCGGTGGCCCTGCTCTCGCAGTCGGCGAACGCCGCGCCCGCCGCGGAGCCGAGGCCCAGCCTCGACGAGGTCCAGAAGAAGGTGGACGACCTCTACCAGCAGGCGGAGACCGCCACAGAGAAGTACAACGGGGCCAAGGAGAAGACCACAAAGCAGCGCAAGCGCGTCGACACCCTCCTGGACGACGTGGCCGAGCGCACGCAGAAGCTCAACGAAGCGCGCGAGGAACTCGGTGAGTTCGCGTCCGCGCAGTACCGCACCGGCGCCTCCACCCCCGGTACCGCGACCATGCTGCTCGCGGACGACCCGCAGGACTACTTCGACCAGACCCAGCTGATGGACCGGCTGACCAGCCGCCAGAAGCAGGCAGTCGACGACTACACCACGCAGCAGGCCGCGACGACGAAGAAGCGTCAGGAGGCCGCGGAGAGCCTGGAGACGCTCACCAAGACGCAGAGCACCCTGAAGAGCTCCAAGGCGGAGGTCCAGCGGAAGCTCGCCGAGGCGCGCGAGCTGCTCTCCCAGCTGACCGCCGAGGAGAAGGCGCGGCTCGCGGAGATCGAGAGGAAGAAGCAGGAGGAGGCCCGGCGCAAGGCGGAGGAGCTGGCGCGGCAGCAGGCCGCTGCGGAGGAGGAGAGGCAGCGCCAGGAGCAGCAGGCCCAGCAGGACTCCACGAGCACCTCCGGCTCGGGCAGCACCGCGGGGACCGGCACCTCGACCTCGACCTCCACCTCCAAGGGCGAGAAGGCGCTCGCCTTCGCCGAGGCCCAGACCGGCAAGCCGTACGTCTGGGGCGCGACCGGCCCCGACTCCTACGACTGCTCCGGTCTCACGCAGGCCGCCTGGAAGGCCGCCGGCGTCACCCTCCCGCGCACCACCTGGGACCAGGTCAACGCCGGCACGACGGTATCGGTCGCCAACGCCCAGCCCGGCGACCTGATCTTCTTCTACGACGACATCAGCCACGTCGGCATCTACAAGGGCGACGGCATGATGGTCCACGCCCCGAAGCCGGGGGCGTACGTCCGCGAGGAGTCGATCTACTACATGCCGATCCACAGCGTCGTCCGCCCGGCGTGAGCCACGCGCGCGTGCGGGCTTTCATGCGGCACGCGCGCGTGGGCATCACCTGGTGACGCCCTGGCCCCGGCGAGGGCGGCCGCTTTCAGGTCCCTGTCAGGTCCAGAGAACCGCGATGAAGATGTTCGCGATGGTCAGGCCGCCCACCAACCCGAACAACCCCTTCTCCACCGTCTCCTCGTCCCGCTTCACGTACACGAGCCCGAGAATCACGATCAGCAGCGCCAGCTTCACGCCGATCTTGATGTTGTTGACGGGCTGGTCGTCGGCCTGGTTGAGGCCCACCAGGACGACGCCGGTGACCAGCATGGTCAGGGCGCCGTGAAGCATCGCCGGGCTGAAGCGGGCCGTTCCCTCACCCATCGCCTTCATCTGGGTGAGGAAGCCTCCGAGGAGTGAGGCGATGCCGATGATGTGCAGCGCCACGAAGAGATGGATGAGTACGTCCATGACGCCGGAGCCTAATCGGAGGCTCTGAGGCCGCCTCGCACGGCCCCCCGCCTCCCTCGGCGGGCCCATACCAGCACCGCGCCTGCCCCGCTTGCACAACGGCCGCATCGGTCACCGCTCCTCGTCAACTCGCCGGCGGCAGGCCAGGATCACGGTCGCGAACGTTCACTGCGCGACTCGCTCCCGCCAGTTCCGTACATGGCGTTACCAACCCCTCACTCTCAGGTTTAGCGTCCTTCACCAGGTGACCGGCTTCCCACCCACCGCCCGGACCAGGGCGGCAGCCGGACACCACCGCCGAGAAAGGTCCGGCGGCGGCCCGCTCCCCCTGTGCGGGCCGCCGCCGGACGTGTGACCGGCCCTCGGGCCGCCGCCGGGGACGTATCCACGCCTCGGCGGTCGTACGGAAGGACGTGGAGTCCAGGTGGCAGCGCACCGCAAGCCGAGACAGCGCTCATTGGCCGGGGGTACGACCCGCACAGCCTTCACGATCGCGCTCGCGGGCGCGGCGAGCGCGACCTCCTTCGACGGGGCGGGGCACGCGGAGCCGCAGCTGACGCCGGATCAGGTGAAAGCGAAGGTCGACAAGTTGTACCAGGAGGCGGAGGTCGCCACCGACAAGTACAACGGGTCGAAGGAGAAGGCCGCCAAGACGGAGCGACGGCTGGACTCCCTTCAGGACGAGGCCGCGCGCAGGACGGAGCGGCTCAACTCCGAGCGGGACGCCCTGGGTTCGGTGGCCGCGGCGCAGTACCGGGACGGAGGCCTCGACCCCGCGTTGCGGCTCATGCTGTCGTCGGATCCCGATCAGTACCTGGACGGGGCCGCGTTCGCCGAGCGCGCCGGGAGCCGGCAGGCGACGACCGTCTCGCGCGTACGCAAGGAGCTGCGCGAGATCGAGCAGTTGCGCGGGGCCGCGCAGGTCGAACTCGCCTCGCTCAAGTCCCAGCAGGCGGATCTGAGGCGGCACAAGACCGCGGTCACCGGGAAACTGGGCGAGGCCCGGCATCTGCTCTCCCGGTTGACGGCGGAGGAGCGGGCGCGGATCGGGGCGGACGACGCCACCACGGCGCGCGCCTCGCGTTCCGGGTCGGCCCCGCACGACCCGGGCTCGACCACGGCGGCGCCCAACTCGCGTGCCGCCGCCGCGATCTCGTACGCGTACGAGAAACTCGGCAGTCCGTATGTGTGGGGCGCCACCGGGCCGGACGCCTTCGACTGCTCGGGGCTGACGCAGGCCGCGTACCGCTCCGCTGGCATCTCCCTGCCCCGGACGACGTACGCCCAGATCGACTCCGGCACACGCGTCTCCCGGTCCCGGCTCCAGCCCGGGGACCTGGTGTTCTTCTACTCGGGCATCAGCCATGTGGGGCTCTATGTGGGCAACGGGCAGATGATCCACGCGCCCAATCCTTCGGCGCCGGTGCGGGTGGCTCCGCTGGACGAGATGCCGTTCGCCGGGGCGACCCGGGTGGTGTGAGCGGGTGCAGCGGGGTGGGGTGGGGTTTTCTTTCCCCAACCCCACCCCCTTCCCGAAACAGGGGGCTGCGCCCCCAGGCCTCGGGGTTCGTATGTCGGCTGCGGGCCTGTTGTGGCTGGTCACGCAGTTCCCCGCGCCCCTGAAGGGGCGCGGGTCAGCGGAGCTCGCGCAGGGCCTCGCCCACCATCGCCACGCCGTCCTCGATCGCCGATGCCGGGGTCGCCGCGTAGCCCAGGAGCAGTCCCGGTGGGCCGTCCGGCCGCTGGCGGTGCCACGAGAGCGGGTGCACCTTGACGCCACGGGCCAGCGACGCACCGGCGAGATCCGTGTCCCTCTCGTCGCCCTCGAACGTAACCAGGAGATGCAGCCCGGCCGCCGCGCCGTGTACGACCGCCCCCGGCAGGTGCGCCCGTATCGCCGCGATCATGGCGTCCCGACGCCGCCGATGACGCCGCCGCAGCAGTCGCAGATGCCGCTCCAGCTCCCCCGACTCCATCAGCCGAGCCAGCACGAGCTGCGGCAACACCGCATTGCCGAGATCCGCGAACCGCTTCGCCGCCACCAGCGCGTCCCGGTACCGCCGCGGCGCCACCACCCACCCCATACGCAGCGCGGGCGCGAGCAGCTTCGACACGCTCCCCATGTAGCAGACCCGTTCCGGCACCATCGACCGCAGCGCGGGTACGGGCGACCGGTCGTAACGGTGCTCGGCGTCGTAATCGTCCTCGACGACCAGGCCGCCCGCCTCGGCCCACCGCATCAACTCCCGGCGCCGCGCGCCCCCGAGCACGACCCCGGTCGGAAACTGATGAGCCGGTGTCAGCAACACCGCCCGGTGATCGGCCAGTTCGGATACGAGCACGCCGTCGCCGTCGACCGCCACAGGCGGCGTACGAAGCCCGAGGTTCCCCAAGTGCTGGCGGATCCCCAGCGACCCCGGATCCTCCACGGCGATCTCCCCGGCCCCCTCCTCCCGCAGTACACCGCCCACCAGCGCGAGCGCCTGCGCGGTCCCCGCGACGATCAGCACCTCCTCGGGATCGACCCTGATCCCGCGATTCCGCCCCAGCCAATGCGCGACGGCCCGCCGCAACTCCACGGTCCCGCGCGGATCCCCGTACCCGAACCCACCGGCCGTCAGCTCCCCCAACACCTCACGCTCGGCCCGCAACCACGCCGCCCGCGGAAACGCCGCCAGATCCGGTACGCCGGGCGACAGATCGATGCGCGCGGGCGCGGTCCGGATCAGGTCGAAGACATCCTCACCCGGGGGAAGGCCGAACAGGTCGGTGGATCCGGGCCGTTGAGGTGCCAGTCGCCGGCTTGCCTCAGCCTCCACAGGCCCGGCGCCCGCCGGCCCGGAACCCACCGGCCCGGCGCCCACAGGCCCGGCCACCACAGGCCCGGCCACCACCACCGTCCCCTGGCGCCCCCGCCCCACCACATGCCCGTCCTCCGAGAGCCGCTGATACGCCTCGGTCACCACCCCGCGCGACACCCGCAACTCGGCGGCGAGCACACGTGTCGCCGGAAGCCGGCTTCCGAGCGGCAGCCGCCCGTCGGCTATCGCGCGCCGCAACTGCCCCGCGAGCCAGTCGGCCCGCCCGCCGAGCGGCGCGTCCCGTATGTCCAGCTGCAGGAAGTCCGAGCCGGCGGACGAGGCCTCACCCACCGGACCTCCGGCTATGGACCCGTCGAGGACAACCTCATTGGACCTGTCCATCGGACCATTCTCGGACAAGGCTCACCCCATGACCACCACCACACCCATCGACTACGTCCACGGCTACTCCGCCCACGAGTCCCGCCGCCTCGGCGACCAGGCCGACACCCTGGCGCAACTGCTCCACGCCGACACGGCCTACCCCGCGGGCAGCAAGGTCCTGGAGGTCGGCTGCGGAGTGGGCGCCCAGACGGTCCACCTGGTCGAAGCCAGCCCGAAGACGCACTTCACGGCGGTGGACATCTCGGCCGCCTCACTCGCCCAGGCCCGCGCCCGCGTCACGGCCCAGTTCCCCGAGGCCCGCGTGACGTGGCACCAGGCGAACCTCTTCGAACTCCCCTTCGCGGACGCCGAGTTCGATCACCTCTTCGTCTGCTTCGTCCTGGAGCACCTGGCCGCCCCGCGCCAGGCGCTGACCGCCCTCCGCCGCGTCCTCCGCCCCGGCGGCACCCTCACCGTCATCGAGGGCGACCACGGTTCGGCGTTCTTCCACCCCGACAGCCCGTACGCCCACGCCGCCATCGACTGCCAGGTCCAACTCCAGGCGGCATCGGGCGGAAACGCCCTGATCGGCCGCGAGCTGCACCCCCTCATCACCGGCGCCGGATACGACGACGTGACGGTCCGCCCCCGCACGGTCTACGCCGACCGTTCCCGCCCCGCCCTGGTCAACGGCTTCACCCGCAACACGTTCACCGCCATGATCGAGTCCGTGCGCGAGGAGGCCCTGGAGGCCGACCTCATCACCCCCACGGACTGGGATCGGGGCATCGCGGACCTGCACCGCACGGCATCCGAGGACGGCACGTTCCACTACACGTTCTTCAAGGCGGTGGCGGTGAACCCGGCGTGACGAACAGTCACACCAGCCGTCGTGCCGTGGCCCAGCGGGTGAGCTCGTGCCGGTTCGACAGCTGGAGCTTGCGAAGTACCGCCGAGACATGGGATTCGACGGTCTTGACGGAGATGAACAGCTGCTTGGCGATCTCCTTGTAGGCGTAGCCGCGGGCGATGAGGCGGAGGACCTCGCGCTCGCGCTGGGTGAGGCGGTCGAGGTCCTCGTCCACGGGTGGGGCGTCGGTGGAGGCGAAGGCGTCGAGAACGAAGCCGGCCAGGCGCGGGGAGAAAACCGCGTCGCCGTCCTGGACGCGGAAGACGGAGTCGACCAGGTCCGTGCCGGTGATGGTCTTCGTGACGTAGCCACGGGCGCCGCCCCGGATCACGCCGATGACATCCTCGGCGGCGTCGGAGACGGACAGCGCGAGGAAACGTACGGGCCGCTCGGCGTCCGCCATCAAGGGGGCGCAGCGGCGCAGGACTTCGACACCGCCGCCGCCCGGGAGGTGCACGTCCAGGAGGACGACCTCGGGCCGTGTGGCCGTGATGACGGAGACCGCTTGGTCGACGTCGGCGGCCTCTCCGACCACCTCGACACCCGTCCGTTCGGTCTGCCCGATCTCGGCCTGGACCCCCGTACGGAACATGCGGTGGTCGTCGACGAGGACCACCCTGACCCGGCGCTCGACCGCTCCGCCGGCAGGCGTGCCACCGACAGGCGTGCTGCCGGCAGGCGTGCCGCCCGCGGGCTCGGCCGACTCCACCGGCTCGCTCGCCCCGTTCGCGTCGCTCATGTCTCCGCCCTCTCCATCTCCAGCTCGACCTCCGTGCCGCCGTCCGGCACCGCGCGCAGTCGGGCCGTGCCGCCGTTGCGCTCCATGCGGCCGATGATCGATTCTCTGACGCCCATGCGGTCGGCGGGTATGGAATCCAGATCGAAGCCGGGGCCTCGGTCCCGGACGGACACGAAGACCGACTTGCCCTCGACTTCGGCGTAGACCTGTACCGCGCCGCCCTCGCCACCGTACTTGGCCGCGTTGACCATCGCTTCCCTCGCGGCCTGCATCTGGGCGCCGATTCTGTCGTCGAGCGGGCAGTCGCCGACGACGACAACCTCGATGGGCACCCCGTGCTTGTCCTCCACCTCCGCCGCGCTGCGCCGGACCGCTTCGGCGAGGGTGTCCGGTTCGTCGGCCTCGTCCTTGCCGGTGCCCTCCGGTTTGTAGAGCCAGGAGCGCAGGTCGCGTTCCTGGGCGCGGGCGAGGCGGCGCACCTCGCTCGCGTTCTCCGCGTTCCTCTGGATCAGGGTCAGGGTGTGCAGGACCGAGTCGTGGACATGGGCGGCCACCTCGGCCCGCTCCTGGGCGCGGATACGCATCAACCGCTCCTCGGACAGGTCCTGGGTCATGCGTACGAGATAGGGGCCGGCGAGCAGCGCGATGCCCACCAGGACGGCGAGCGCCGCCTGCAGCACCGAGCCGAGGTGGGCGGCGGAACCCTGCAGGACGAATATCCCGGAGACCCCCGCCGTGACCAGGAGGACTCCGGCCGCCGAGCGGGCCAGGTTCAGGGTGCGCCGGCGGCGGCCCACCTCCACCCAGCGGGCACGCCGCGCGTTGTCCGCCTGGCGCCAGACCAGGGCGACACCCGCGCCGACCAGAACGGCGGGCCAGAGATACGCCTTGGCCCCGCCGCTCAGGTCCACGTTGCCGACGAAGACCATGGCGATCACGACCATCGCGAGCAGCGCGACGATCTGGCCCTTGTCGGGCTTGCGGGCGACGAGTTTGCGGCGGCCGTCGGCCGCGACCTCGGCGACGATGGCAGGGGGGCGCCCGGCGTCCACGCCTCCGACGCCGAGCGGCACGAAGAACCAGAACGAGGCATACAGCAACGCCCCGAGCCCGTCCGCCAGGAACAGCCCGACGAAGACCACCCGCACCCAGGCCACGGGCAGCCCGAGATGTCCGGCGAGCCCCCGCGCGACGCCACCGAGCAAGCGTCCGTCGCTGCTGCGGTAGAGCTTGCGCGGCGGCCGCGGGGTCTCGACGGGCAGGGCTGCGGCTTCCGGCATGCCATCGATGTTCACACGCCGGGCGCCCCCGGGCATCAGGGTCGACCCCCGAGACTCCCCTGATCTTCGAATGAACGTCGAGGGGAACGCCGATGGACATCGATGGGACATCGATTTGATCGCCGAACGCTCCTCGACGTCGGGGGCGATTTCAGGGTTCGGCCAGGGTCGTCCCGACTGCCGCCGAGCCGTCGGGGCCGTCACCATGGACACATGACAGATCAGCAGGACGCCGCGACGGGTCCGGAACCCGGCTCCGGCCGGCGCCGCGGCACGGGCCTCGGCGAGGCCCCGGCCGCCGAGCCGCGGGACACCACACCCGCCGCCGGCGCCCCTGCCGCCGC